>ONVK01000071.1 GCA_900321255.1 uncultured Lentisphaerota bacterium
GGACGCTTGACCTCGCTGCGGGCACGACGTTCCCGATCCGCGTCTGGAAGACGGGCGGCGTGATTGTCGCGCATGACGGGCTCAACGTCGGCAGCTACGTCAACCACGGCGGAAAGATCGTTCTTGTTGCGATGGTCGAGGAGCTTGCGCCTGGCGATTCGTTCATCCTCGGCACGGTTGGCGACGATTCAAAGCCTGCTGTCGGAGGGAAGTGGGAGTCCAGGGCGGAGAACGGCGTCCTCAAGGTCAAGTATTCATCCGGCCTGACGATCATACTGCGGTGACAAGGAATCTGACAGCAACATTTGCAGTCTGCATGACGGCGCTCTGTGCGAGCGCCGTCATTGCTGATGGCAGCTGTTTCAAAGACGGGCGTTCTCTTCTCGAATCCAACCCCGCCCGCGGCGCGGCGCCGGGAGGATGGCACGTGCTCCGCAAGGAGGGCAACGAGGCGGGTTCGCCGAAGGGCTTCTGCTCGTGGCTCTGGAACATCGGCGAGTTCTCCGGCGGAAACGAATACAAGGGCAAGCCGCGTCCGCTCGGCGTCATAGGCGGGAAGGATCTGCCGCTCACGGCGGACGCGCTTGCCGCAGTCTCCAACACGCTCGTCAACGCTCGGGCGAACGGCGCCGTCATGATCATCCGCTTCGGCTACACAAGCGGAAGCGAATCTGGCGCGGAGCCGACGGACTTCGACGTTCTCCTCGGGCACATCCGCCAGCTGGGTCCGATTCTCGGCGCGTTCCCGGACGTTGTCCTTGCGGTAGAATGTGGAATGACCGGTCCGTGGGGGGAGATGCACTCCAACGCCTACCGCGAGCCGCACCACATCCGTGCGATAGGCGACGCGTGGCTCGAGACGCTCGCGAAGCAGACCGCGCTCCTCGTGCGCTATCCGATGTGGATTCTCGAATATGCCGGGAAGAACGTCGACGAATTCCTGAAGGAGGTGGAGGACGGCTCGTACTACAAGGTGCAGCCCGCGCAGCGGCGGATCGGGATGTTCAACGACGGATATCTTGGCACCGATGCGGACTATGGCACGTGGCGACACCACGAGAAGTGGATGGTGCGGGAACAGGGCGTGCGGTACCTCGAGGCGCGGCGCAATGTGCCATACGGCGGGGAGCTCGCGCATATCAGCGTGGCGGAGGCGGAGGCCGTTCCGCTCTTCGACCTCGGCAAGTTCAACATCGTCGAGGAGTTCTACCGCACGCACCTCAGCTACCTGAGGAACATCAACACAAAGCGCCATGTGCTCGCGGAGCGCATCGGGCGGCTGAAGCTGACGCATGACTATGACTTCGAGGGGATGCCAGATCTTTCCGAATGGTACGGAACAGACCTGCGCACGTTCATTCTCACGCACATGGGCTACAGGTTCGTCATCCGCGGGGTGAAGTTCGGCCGCGACAATGTCGAGGTGACGGTCGAGAACACCGGCTTCGGACATCTTCTGATGAAGCCGCGCGGCGAACTTGCCGCGGGGGGGAGTGTGCTGCCCGTCGACCTCGATTTGCGCAAGGTGCGCCCTGGCGAGCGAAAGGTCTTCTCGCTTCCCCTGCCGAAGGGCACGTCCGCCGACACCGCCGTCCTGCTGACCGTCCGGCTCGACACACCAGCCGCGCAGATCGTTCATTTTGCCAACGACGCGATGCGCGAGGGCGACGCGGTTCGGCTGCCCTCGGTTGCCCTCTGACCTTGTCGCTTTTGACAGCGCACACGATATTTGATAAAATATCCCCAAAATCTCGTAAATAGGAGCATTGGAAATGAGAGAAATCAACGGTGAATTGTCGGCGAAAGGGCTCAAAATCGCGATTGCCGCGAGCCGATTCAACAGTTTTCTCGTCGAGCAGCTTGTCAAAGGCGCGGAAGACGCCTTTCTGCGCATGGGCGGGGCTGAAAAGGACTTGACCCTCGTCAGGGTTCCCGGTGCGTATGAGCTTCCCTTCGTCGCCTCCAAACTCGCGGCGAAGAAGCCCGACGCCATTATCTGCCTCGGTGCCGTCGTGCAGGGCGCGACCGCCCATGCCGACCTCATCAACCAGGCGACGGCAAAGTCTTTTGCCGAAATCTCCGTTTCGACTGGCGTTCCGGTGATTGATGGCGTCGTTTCGGCCGAGAATCTCGAACAGGCCGTCGAGCGCTGCGGCACGAAGCAGGGCAACAAGGGCTTCTCCGCGATGCAGGCGGCCATCGAGACGGCGAATGTTGCGAAGAAACTGTAAATGAGTCTTAAAACTTAAAACCAAAAGGAAAGAAAGATAAAATGGCGAAAGAAGTGAAGAAAGTTGCGTTTCTGACGGCTGGCGGCCTTGCCCCCTGCCTCAGCTCCTCAATCGGGTTCCTGATCGACGAATACACGAAAAAGGCGCCGAGCGTCGAGATGATCGGCTATGTCAACGGCTACATGGGGCTTCTCAAGGGCGAGTCCATTCCCGTTACGCCCGAGGTTCGCAAGAACGCGCTCGTGCTGACGAAGCACGGCGGCTCCCCGATCGGCAACAGCCGCGTGAAGCTCACGAACGTCAAGGACTGCGTCAAGCGCGGCCTCGTAAAAGAAGGCGAAGACCCCCTCAAGGTCGCGGCGGATCAGCTCGTAAAGGACGGTGTCGACGTTCTTCACACCATCGGCGGCGATGACACCAACACTACGGCGGCCGATCTCGCGGCGTATCTCGCGACGAACAACTACCCGCTGATCGTCGTCGGCCTTCCCAAGACCATCGACAACGACGTCTATCCGATCAAGCAGTCGCTCGGCGCGTGGACCGCTGCCGAGGAGGGCGCGAAGTTCTTCATGAACGTCGTCAAGGAGAACAGCGCGAACCCGCGCGCTCTCACGATCCACGAGGTCATGGGCCGCAACTGCGGCTGGCTCACCTACAAGACGGCGCAGTGCTACCGCAAGATGCTCAAGCGCACGAAGTTCGTCCCAGAGTTCCTGCTCACGCCCGAGCGCCAGGATGTCCACGCCGTCTACGTGCCGGAGTGCAAGATCGACTTCGCCTCCGAGGGGGAGCGCCTCAGGAAGATCATGGACAAGTGGGATTCCGTCAACATCTTCGTCTCCGAGGGCGCAGGCGTAAAGGACATCATCAAGGAGATGGCGAGGCGCGGCGAGGAGGTTCCTGTCGACGCGTTCGGCCACCCGAGGCTCGACAAGGTCAACGTCGGCCAGTATATCGGCAAGCGCTTCGGCCAGCTTCTCGGCGCGGAGAAGGTGCAGGTGTTCAAGTCGGGCTACTTCGCCCGTGCGGCGGCTCCCTGCAAGAAGGACCTGAAGCTCATCGAGAAGTGCGCCCGCAAGGCCGTAGAGTGCGCGCTTTCCGGCGAGAGCGGCGTTGTCGGCCCCGACGAGAGGAAGGGCGCGAAGATCTGCGCGTGCGAGTTCCCGAGCATCAAGGGCGGCAAGCCCTTCAACGTGCGCAAGGGCTCTTTCCGCAAGATGTTGTCCGAGATCGGCCAGCCCAAGCCGCGCAAGAAGCGCACGGCCAAGTAACGGTTGGTTTCCGGCGGCTTAGGCCCCGGGCAGAAGGGAGGCAGTTATGGCAGAAAGCGTAAAGAAGGGCGTCATAGTCGAGTTCGACTTCGCCGCAATGGACGGAGCGGGGCTCCTGTTCGACGTCACGAAGCGCTTCCTTGCGGCGCTTGACAAGATACCGTTCGACGAACGCGTCGAGGCGCAGTATCTCGCCGGCGGCAACTACCAGGGCGCCCTTGCCGAGTACTTCGCCGTCGTGAAGACGAAGAAGACCGCGGCAAAGGCCGCGAAGGACCTTGCCGCCGCGTTCGAGACCGCCCTCAACGAGGCGGTGCCGAAGGCCGTCACCGCGTCCTTCAAGAACTTCGTCTCCGCGCTCGCCTCGAAGGGCGTCAAGGTCGTGATCGCGACGCGCGCCGACGTGGAGAAGGTGCGCCCGGCCTTCGAGGGGCTTCTCGGCGACGACGTTGTCCTCTACCATGAAACGGCCGCCACGTACGGCGGCGTCAAGTGGGACGCATGGCGCCGCGCGTGCGCCATGAACAAGCTGCGCAACTTCTCGACGATCGCGGTCACGGGCTCCGGCCATGGCGTCAAGTCCGCGCTTGTCGCGGGAATGGGCTCCGTCGCGGTTCTCAATTCGCATGTTGCCTACCAGGACTTCGGCGGGGCGGACGAAGTGGTCCGCGAGCTCAATTCCGCCGCGGCGAAGTCGGTGCTCGAGATCCTCAGGGTCTGACATGTCCGGCATCGAGCGACTTCACGACATAATGACTCGCCTCAGGGACCCCGAGAAGGGCTGTCCCTGGGACCGCGAGCAGACGCTCGAGTCGCTGAAGCCGTGCCTTCTCGAAGAGACGCACGAGCTGCTTGCGGCGATGGACCGCCCGGAGGACAAGGCCAACTACGTCGAGGAACTTGGCGACGTTCTCCTCCAGGTCATGTTCCAGTGCGTCATGGCCGAGCAGGAGGGGCGCTTCTCCTTTGATGACGTTGCGAACGCGATTTCCGACAAGCTCGTCCACCGCCATCCGCATGTCTTCGGCAACGTCGACGCGAAGGATTCCGCGACGGTGCTCAGGAACTGGGAGCAGATCAAGCAGATGGAGCACAAGAAGGAGTCGCGCCACTCTGCGCTCGACGGCGTTCCCGCCGCGCTTCCCGCGCTTCTGAAGGCCCAGCGCACGCAGGAGAAGGCCGCACGCGTCGGCTTCGACTGGAAGGATGCAGACGGCCCGATGGAGAAGGTCGGGGAGGAGCTTGAGGAGCTCAAGGCCGAGGTCGCCGCGAGGAAGAGCGACAGGCCCGCCGACTCCGACAGGGTGAAGGAGGAGCTCGGCGATCTCGTCTTCGCCGTCGCGAACCTCGCCCGCCACCTTAAAGTCGACGCCGAGAGCGCGGCTGAACTCTCGACCTCCAAGTTTTCGCGCCGCTTCCGCGCCGTCGAGGCGGGGGCGAAGGCCCAGGGCCGTTCGCTCAAGGACATGACCCTCGAGGAGATGGACGCGCTTTGGAACGAGGCGAAGAAGCACGATGACGATTAGCGTCATTGAGCCGCACGGATTCTGCGCCGGCGTGACCGCCGCGCTCAGGAAGGCCGTGGCGGTCGCCGCGGAAGCTCGTCCCGTCTTCTGCCTCCACCAGCTTGTCCACAACGAAGTCGTGGTCGCAGACCTCAGGACGCGCGGCTTCAGCTTCGTCGAGTCTATAGAGGACCTTCCCGAGGGCGCAACTGTCCTTTTCTCGGCGCACGGAGTCTCGCCTGCGGTCAGGGAGCGCGCGGCGGAGCGCGGGTTGAAGGTCGTGGACGCGACGTGTCCGTTCGTAGAGCGCGTCCACCGCGCAGCGCGCGATTTCGCCGCGAAGGGGATGCCCGTCGTCGTCATAGGCAATCCCTCGCACGCGGAGGTGCGCGGCATAGTCGGAGAGGCGGCGAACGCCGTGGTGCTTGATCCATCGCAGCCGCGCGCGCGGGAGCTGCCGCCGAAGTTCGGGCTCGTCTCGCAGACGACGATGAACGCGGACGAGGTGGCGTCGCTCGTCGCCGAGCTGCGCGAAAGCCACGAGGTCGAGACGATGGCGGAGGTGTGCAACGCCACGAAGGTGCGCCAGGACGCGGTGAAGGCGTTTTCCGGCGACGCGCTGCTCGTTCTCGGGAGCGCGAACTCGTCCAACACGAGGCGCCTGTGCGAAGTTGCGCGATGCCGCACTTTCAGGGCGGGGACGATGGACGAGGTTAGGGCGCTCGACCTTTCGGGCGTCGAGGAGCTGGGCGTAACTTCCGGCGCTTCTACGCCCGAGTCGTTCTTCCGCGAGGTGGTTTCGTTTCTGCGGAGGGGATGAAGGCCGTTTTTCGTTTATCTTGTTACCCCTTGCATTGCGGGGCGGCATTTGGTATACTACGCGCCGTTCATTCACCGAAAGGAAAGAAAAATGGTAAAGATCAGAATGCGTCGCACCGGTTGCACCAACCACGCGACCTATCGTATCGTAGCGGCGGACTCCCGTTCGCCCCGTGACGGCAAGTTCCTCGAGATCCTCGGGTGGTACGACACCCAGATCAAGGACGATAACTTCAAGCTCGACCTCCCGCGCGTCGAGTACTGGCTTTCGAAGGGCGCGCAGCCCTCGACGACCGTCGCCTCGCTCATCCGCCGCGCGAAGAACCCTAGCCTCAAGCCGCACCACGCGACTCCGGCGAAGAAGGTCGAAGCGAAGAAGGAGGCCTAAGCCATGGGTATCAAGCTTATAGACAAGATCAACGCCGAGCAGACGGCGAAGTTCGCGGAGAAGAAGTTCCCCGAGTTCCGCACCGGCGACATCGTCCGCGTCTCCATCAAGATCAAGGAAGGCGACAAGTTCCGCGTCCAGGACTTCGAGGGCAAGGTGTTCTCGATCGACAACGGCCGCGGCGGAATCTCCGGCAACTTCGTCGTCAGCCGCGACACGATGGGCGTGCGCGTCGAGAAGCGCTTCCCCTTCAACAGCCCCTGGATCCAGGCGATCAAGGTCGTCAAGAAGGGCGCCAATCGCCGTGCCAAGCTCTACAACGAGCGCACCTACTGCTCGCACAAGGCCGTCCGCAAGCTCGTCAAGAAGTAAGGTTTCTCGGCTTGAAGCCGACGGTGGATGGATGGAAAGCAAGGCCGCCCCTCTCGGGACGGCCTTCTTTTTTGGTATAATACGGGCGATGCTGAAGATAGACGTCATAAGCGTGCAGCCGAAGATGTTCGAGGGGTTCCTCACGGAATCCATCGTTGCGCGCGCCGTCAAGAAGGGCGCGTGCGAAGTGAACATCGTCGACCTGCGCGAATTCGGCGAGGGGCGCTGGCGCAAAGTCGACGACAGCCCGTACGGCGGCGGCCCCGGGATGCTGATGAAATGCGGCCCGTGGTTCGCGGCGGTGGAGTCGCGCGTCGGCGAATCGGCAGGGGCGCATCTCCAAGGCGCCCGCACGGGGAGATATGAAGGCGGAACGCGCGTCGTCATGACGTCCCCCGCCGGCCGCAAGTTCACCCAGCGCGACGCCGAGTCGCTTGCCGAGGCGGAGCACGTCGTATTCATGTGCGGACACTACGAGGGTTTCGACGCGCGCATCGAGACGCTCGCGACCGATCTCTTCTCCGTCGGCGACTTCGTGATGACGGGCGGCGAACTCGCCGCGGCCGCGATGGTCGACGCGACGGTGCGGCTCCTTCCCGGCGTTCTTGGCGGCGGGCCTGCCGCGACCGCATCGGAGAGCTTCGGCCGCGACGGGCTTCTCGAGCCGCCGCAGTACACCAAGCCGCCGGAGTTCCGCGGAATGAAGGTGCCGGAAGTGCTTCTCTCCGGCGACCACTCAAAAATCGAGGCGTGGCGAAAGTCCGAGGCCCGCCGTCTCACCGAAAAGGAAAGGCCAGACCTTCTGCGATGATTGCGTCACTCTTCCTCTCCGTCGCGATTGTCGCGCATGAGCCGGGATACTACACCTCGCTCGCGAACCACGTCGGCCGCTGGCTCAAGGACCAGGACATCGCCGCCGAAGTCGTGAAGCCCGCAGACATGCGCACGAAGCTCGCGAATGAGAAGATTGCCTTCCTCGTCGGCTTCGAGTCGCCGAGCGCCGACGAGATCAAGACCCTGCGCAGTTTCCGCGACAGGGGCGGCAAGCTCGTCGTCTTCTATTCCGCATCGCCGCAGCTCGGCGAGTTGCTGGGCGTCCGCCCGGCGGGCTACAAGGCGGCTTCGTATCCCGGCCAGTGGAGCCGCATGAATTTCACGGGCACCGCGCCGCCAGGAGCGCCGACGGCGATTCTCCAGACGTCGTCCGTCCTGCAGCGTGCCGTTCCGATACAGGGCAAGTCGCAGGTGATGGCGACGTGGGTCGACAGAAACGGAAAGTCCACCGGCGACGCGGCGTGGCTGTCGTCGCCCTACGGTTGGTGGATGACGCACGTCCTTCTCGCAGACGGCGACGAGAGCCTCAAGGCGCGTCTCTGCGCGTCGCTCGTCGGTTCGGCGGATCCCTCCCTCTGGAGCCCGGTGCGCGCCGCGGCGAAGGCGGACGCGGAGTTCAAGAGTCTCCGCGCATACGCGGCGAAGCAGAAGCCGAGCCGCGGCGAGATACACGCGGTTTGGGACCATTCCGGCTGCGGGCTCTATCCCGGCAACTGGCCGAAGACGATGAAGCTTCTCCGCGAGAGCCATGTCACCGACCTTTTCGTCAATGTCGCGGGCGCGGGTTTCGCGCACTATGCGTCGGACGTCCTTCCGCGCTCCAAGACTTTCCGTGAGGAGGGCGATCAGCTCGCGGCGTGCCTCGCCGCCGCGCGGGGATCGGGGATACGCGTGCATGCCTGGATACTCTGCTTCACTGCGACGCGCGCCTCGCCCGAGACGGTGGCGGCGTTCGACAGGAACGGCTGGCGCCTCAAGGCGGCGAACGGGAAGACGACTGAATACCTCGATCCCGCGAACGCGCTCGTCCGCTCGCGCATCTTCGCGTCGATCGACGAGATCCAGCGGCGATATTCGGTCGACGGCATACATCTCGACTTCGTCAGGTGGGGCGATTCGGCGGTGAAGCCGAAGAACGCCGCGGACGTCATTTCGCGCTTTGTCGCCGACGCGCGCAGGCACGTGAAGCGCCCGAGGTGGCTGACGACGGCGGTCTACGGAAAGCATCCGCAGTGCATCGGCTCGGTCGGGCAGGACTGGAAGGGGTGGCTCGACGCGAATCTCGTCGACTACGTCGTGCCGATGGACTACACGGAATCGAAGGTCACCTTCCAGACTCTCCTGGCGATCCAGGCCGATTCGCGCTCGCACGCGCGGCGGACGATCGTCGGCATCGGCGTCACGGCGAACGAGTCCCGGCTTGATGCGCGCGACGTCATCAACCAGGTGAACATGACGCGGCGCTTCGGCTTTGCGGGGAACGCGCTCTTCGACCTCGACACCACGCTCGAGAAGCGCATCCTTCCCTTCCTCCGCCTCGGCCTCTGGTAAGTCACATTCCCGCCGCGGCGAGGTCGGAGATGCGGTCGTAGAATTCCATCCTGTCGATCTTCGAGAGGTGGCGCGCGCATTTCCTCGCCGCGAACTCCTGCGCGACGCGGCTTTCGCGAAGTTCGCCCCACTCTCGCTCCATGATGTTCCCGAGAAGCGTCTCCTTCGTCACGAAGAAGTCGCAGGGATAGACGTCGCCGTTTCGCTCGACCACGACGTGGCCGTCGCAGCGGTTCGCGAAGAGGCACTGCTCCGCGCGCCCAAGCGCCGCATACGAAAGCGCCGCGTCTATGTTGCGAACCGAGACGCGCCCCATGTCGCCGTCTTCGAGCCATGCGTCGAGCACGCCGCAGAGGAATCTGTCCCACTGCCGCGTCGAAATGCCCTCGAGGTAATCTGTGTACTGCTGCCACTTCCCGCCAAGCTCGTCGCGAACATACCTGTAGATTTCCTTCGGCTCGTCGACATTGGACTTTGTCACGAGCGTCAGCACGTTGTAGTCGCAGCCTGCTTCCCTAAGCGCGTCGATCCCGCGCAGCACCTCCGCGTGGGTGCCGCGTCCGTCCGGCGTCCTGCGGTGCGCGTCGTGGATTTCTGCAGGACCGTCGACGCTTGCGCCGACAAGCCATCCTTCGTCCGCGAAGAACTGCGCCGCCTCGCGCGTCACAAGCGTCGCGTTCGTCTGTATCGAGAGCGAAAGCCGCAGTCCGTCCGGGAGGACTCTCTTCGCGAAGTCGTTTGCGCGGCGAAAGAAGTCGAGCCCCGCAAGCATCGGCTCGCCTCCCTGAAACGCGATCGAGAAGGAGTCGAAGGGAAGCGAGAGGTAGCTTTCGATCATTCGCTCAAGGACGGCATCCGACATCTTCGCAGGGCCGTTTGGATAGAGCGCCGCCTTGCCCATGTAGAAGCAGTAGTCGCACGCGAGGTTGCATCTCGCGCCGACCGGCTTCACGAGAAGGGAGAAGGGCGTCATTTGCGAAGCCGCTCCCCGAGGATGCGCTCCATTTCGCGCAGCCGATCCTGCTGTTCGGCGAGGCCGGAGAGGTCGGTCTTCTGGAATGGGTCTTCAACTACGTTGTAGAGACGGACTTTCGCATCCCCCTCGCGTATACGCGTGCGCAGCGCCACGTAGTCGCCGACTCTCAGCATCTGCTGAAGTCCGCGCACAGGCGCCTTCCTCGACTCGAACTCGCGGAACGCCTCGCTTCCGCCGCCCCAAGGGAACTCGTACTGCGAATAGACGAGCGAGGGCGGGAAAGCCGTCGCGTTTCTGGGCTTGTCCCAGCGCAGGAAGAGCGAAACGCCCTCTGACTCCTTCGGCGCAGCCGTGCATGCGACATCCGCGAGCGTCGCCATCCAGTCGTGGAACTGCGAGGGCGAGTCGTCTTTCCAGCCGCCCGATATGCGCGCCGGCCAGCGGACGAAAGTTGGAACGCGCATCCC
>ONVK01000073.1 GCA_900321255.1 uncultured Lentisphaerota bacterium
CACCTGCTGTCCCGTATCATACTCCAATACGCGGCAGTCTTTCAACCCCGAATATTACCGCCTTGTCCAGCGGCGAGCAATATAATACCAAACAGACCCCTGTGACACAGTAGCAGTGACACACTAACGTCGCATAATCCCCGATGACAGAAGGGGGGATCCGCGAGATTCACCTACGACGAAATTTTGGGGACAAGCCCCGCGAAAGGGCCGAAAAATAAGGGTTTCTTGGGGTCTGTCCCCACCAGATCTCCGTGGAAAAGTTGTTGTAGGGCAGGGGATGTGCGGTGGAAGAATGAGCTTACATGGTTGAGGCGTTTCAGAATGTCGTAATGCGGCTGGCGATGTGCGGGCTTGGCGTGTCGCTGGCGGCGATGGCGCTGCGCTCGCGGCCGGTTCGCGACGCCTTCGCGCGGATGCTCGCGATCTGGCGCGGGCTCACGGCATTTGGGCGCTTCGCAGTCTGCTCGTTCCTGCTTGTCGGAATTCTTGTCGGCGGCGACAAGACTAACAGTGTCAACAATCTACTTCCGCAGATGTTGCAGGGCGACGGTTCTTTTGAGACAGGATTTACAGGATTAACAGGATTGTCTGGGCCGTTGCCCCACACGCCCTCGTCTACAAATCTTGTTAATCTTGTTAATCCTGTCCAAAACAGATTCGCACAACGTAAGGCCGAGAACTGGAACGCTCGCGGAGCATGGCAGGACTCGTTCTGGCTCGGATTCGGGGGCGGCTGGGTCTTCCCGCACGGCTCAAACCACCTTTCTGGCGTGGAGGTCGTTTCCTTCGGGCAGCTTTGGGCGATACCGTTCGGCTCGGGCGTCGTCACATCGATAGGCGGGCCAGTTTCCATTGTGCCAGGGATTTCGTCATTCGTCCACGAGTATACACCGTCCAACTCCTACCGCTTTGTCTGGACGGATGCGGCGATCAACCGCGACACGAACGATCTCGTCACTGCCGTGCTTGAGCTATTCCGCAACGGCGACTGGTGTGTGACTACCAATGGAACGGCGCGCTGGGGTCAGCGCGCCGTTCCATTCCCACACAACGGCTTTGGGCAAGATGACGAATGGGTAGCCGCCAACTTCACTAACGCGACCGAGATTATTTCCGTCGGCTACCTGCAGTGGGTCGATGCACAGGTGGGCGAAGGGCTGACGAACGGGCTCTACAAATTCACGGCGACGATACATGACGATCCCCCAGAAACAGTTCAGCTCGTCGTCGGTGACTTGTCGGTCGCGGTCACCAATGCAGGTGAATATGCCTTTCTTTTGGAGAAGGGGATGAACTACGAATATGGTATAATTCCGTTCATGACGAATGTTTCATATTCCGCAGTCGACGACGTGCCGCAAACGCGTGGCGCTGTGCGTGGGGGGCTGCGCTCCTCGCCTGGCGACGCGACGCGCACATGGACTGTCGACGGCGGGTATGGAAGCGAGCCACAGACGGAATATGCGCTTGGCCACGTGTGGTGGCTTCCGTTTTTCTTCGGCTCGCCAGATGTGTCGCATATAGGGCCTGAGAACGATACGCTCACATTCACCGCCAACTTCGCCGACTGTCGCGAGCCACCGGTCGCCTCATATCTTTGGTCGGCCTCTGCCGGCCTTACCGTCCACTCGCCGAACGCGCAGACGACGCAGATAACTGTCGATTCGATGCCGAGCTGGGCGCAGGCGAACATTTCCGTGACTGCGACCTTCGGTGGCCATGAGCTTTATTCATATCTCGACGGCTTAACCTACGGCACGAACTCCACGCCACAGGTGTCTCTTGGTATTAATGCGCCTCAAGCCATGTTTGTTAATGATGACGGTGATGTTGCTGGTGTTGGCAAAGATTATGAAATTTCGGGCATCCATGTTAATGATGACGACATAATTCCCGTCACCATAACGCTACATTCAGATGTTCCTACCAATGGAACAATTGCCGTTCGACCGTTTATAAGAGATGGGCATTTGTGGAAAGACGCAAGCCGGACAAATGAGGTCATTTTGGAGGAACTTATATCCGTATCGGAAAGCAGAGACGTTTCGATCACATATTTTCTCGAATGTGAATATCAGTCATATCGTTATAATTCTGACCAGATTCAAGTAGTCTGGTCGGATAACGCCGGACATACTCAACAAATAGTTCATCAGTTTACTGCTGTGGACTGTGTGGCAGAGCCGATAACGTCGGAACGCGTCACTGTTGGAGGCGTGCAATATGTCGTGAACCCTTGTTGCGCCATTATAGGGTCGAATACATTTATGAGAGTTCGCGTTGCACCAAATGACATACCCAATGATCTGATCTCATGGAGAGTTGTCCAAGGGACAGCATCATTCCCTAATGGCAACACAGGTCGAGATGTCGTGGTTGTCGCTGGTGGCGAGAAAAACGACACAGTCATTCTTGAAGTTGATATTGCCGGATGCCCGGGAAATCGCCCAAGATTTGAGCTCCTCACCACTCATTTTACTGACGTGCTTATCTATCCGTATTTGATCGTTGGCGCTCCAGGTGCGGAATTGTTGCAGGAGCAATTGAATCAGAAACTGGAAGTTGTGAATATGATTTATCGGCAAGTAGGGCTTCGTTTTATTGCTGCGCCGATCCAAATCATTGATAATTACAAGTGGAGCAAATTTGGGCTTGCCGTCCGAGCGGTCGGTCGGGCGATTCGAGACTATGAGCATAAGACGGATGGTGTCGAGGTCTATTTCATCGGAGGCTCTGCTGATATAGTGGATTATGACTGCAAGGCGTTGGGTCGAGCCAACTCTGATGGAGTTGTCATCACCTGCAATGCGTCTGGGATAGCCCTTGCCCATGAGATAGGTCATGTATGTCGCCTTGCCGATGTTTACATTGACAAGGAGTGCCAGGAGCAGTATAGCCCGCTTCGTATAACGTGGATGCCAGATGACTGGAGCAATGGCACGGGAAGCCGCTACTATGAACCGGGGAAGTGTCCTTTGGATGTGCTACCGCAAATTTTGATGTTTGGCGTGGAAAATGACGTTCATATTGATATTCCGCGAGGGTCGGTACGCGGGATGGTCAATGATAAGACATCTTCAACGGGAAAGTCCCTTGGTCAGGGGGCGGTCGGTCGAAATACAATGCTGGTATATCCGCCACATACAAAATGAGGTATAACATGAAAACTATCCTTGTAATTATTCTAAGCTTCTTGGTTGGCTCGTCCTTTGCGGAAGGGGAGTGGTCGACGGATCGGCTGGCCTCGTTTTTGCGGGGCAGCTGTAGATTTATTGAGTCTGATTGTGACGAAACGGATGCATCGGACGATATACCTGGCAGAATGCGTGACGCGCTTCCACTTTTTCGTGATGTATTTCAGGAAAGTGGCTGGACGACAAACGAACTGGTAGATGCGCTGATTGCGGTCGTATCCAATGGATTGCAGACAGTTAATCTTCAAGATCCAGACATGAGGCGGTCGGCCGTTGTGGCGATGAGGCAACTCGCAGACATCAACCATCCTGCCGTGACAAATTTTTTCAGATGCATAGTTTACGAGGATCTCCACGGCATGGAGAAGATCGCAATACCAGGTCTGTTTAGGTACACCAATCTGGAGAGTAACGTAGTCGATAGATTGTACGACTTGTGCGTTTGTACGAATAGATATGATGAGGCGGCATCTATTGTTGCATGGGATTTGCTGGATTGCCTCGCGACCGTGCCGGAGGCGGAGAGGGAGGGCGCAAAGATTCGTGTGGCGAAATACATGTATTATTCAATGCGCCATATTTCCACCTCCCAGACGTGGCAGGACGAAGAGCTTGCCAAGCTGATACCCAGTTATTCTAATAGTGTCCAGAGACTTGACCAGGCGCGCTTCTTCATTCAAAATTCGACAAATGCTTACGAACGGTCAAAGGCGCTTGTGCAATACAATCGATTGAGCACCTTCCCCACGAATTCCTTGAACGATGTTTCCTGGATCGGATATCGAGCAGATTGAGGTTCGGCGGATGGACGAAGCAATGACAGAGACAATTGTCGAGAATCGACTGGCCGAATATGACGTCGAAATCGCCGCGCAGTTTGCGACCGGCGCGGCGCGGGAGCATAGCTACCGCCCCGCGCTTCAGTGGCTGCTTGCTGACGCGATCCACGGCGCCACCGTTGGCACGAACGCCGCACCGCAGGCGGGAGTCTCGGTGTCGGTTCCTCGCGTGATGTTCCAGAACGACGACGACAACTGTGACGGCATCGTCGACTATGAGGTGGTGAACTTCGGGAATATCCTAACCAACGCCGAGGATGACGTAGCGAAAGGCGGTGTAGTGTGTCAGCAGGGTCTGACCCCTGTGACACACGACGGCGACTGGTGGGGGAAGCCCGTCCTGCTCACCGCGACCATCGGCGGGGAGGAAGTTCGCCACTGGGTGACGTTCTACGACCCGTATGCATAATGGTCTCCGACCACGCGGTTATCTGCGAAAAACGGAGGGCGCGGCAGATTTGCCGCGCCCCCTCTGGTTAATCCAAAATGGCAGTTGTCAATGCCATTTATTGCGATTTATAGAAAAATTTTCACGCTATTTTTCGCGGCAGTGCCGCGCATTTTGCCCACTTATCCCTCGTTTCCTACAAAACTGTAGGAATTTTGTAGGAAATTTGTAGGAATTCTTTTCTATACTCC
The DNA here is from genome assembly GCA_900321255.1 of uncultured Lentisphaerota bacterium. Lineage (GTDB taxonomy): Bacteria > Verrucomicrobiota > Kiritimatiellia > RFP12 > UBA1067 > UBA1067. The sequence continues at coordinate 4,676 of ONVK01000073.1, forward strand.
TGCGCGTGACTGCGAGCGTTCGCAGCAGAAACCTATTGTCAAAGGAGGCGACAATGAATAGAACAAAATCAGGAATGTCGACATTGGCGGCCGCGGCCGCGATTTGCGTTGCCATTCTGCACTGTCTGCGCGCATCGTCTGAGGGCGACGCCGCGCCCGTGATGTATGTCGATGCGGGGACTAATGCCGTCTTCGAATTCGAGATGCCTTTCGCCCCTGCGGGAAGCGGCTTCGTCGATGAATGGCTTAGCGGTCCGTTCGAGGGCGATGGCTCACCGCTCTCCGACACTGTCTTCCGCCAGTCGGCAATGACGGGTGAAACGACAAATGCCGTCTTCTCGGTCTCTTCTTGGATCGATCCCGCGACGGGGCTTCCGTCGGACATGCCTGTGGAACCTGGTGATCTACTTTCCCTCGTCAGGATGGACACGCGGCCGCTCGAATTCTCGTTGCATGGCTTTTATGAACAAGAAGGCCTTGTGCCTTCCAGGACAAGCGACGCTCTTTCCAAGGCAAGTGGCGATTCTGTCGTTTCGGGCGTCGCCGATCCGCCGCGGTCGGCCCCTGTCCTTGCGCCAGGGCTTCGCAAGGAGTTCTTCCGCATGGCCGAGAAGGCATACGAAATTCCCGATTTCTCGGCTCTCATGCCGTCTGCCGAGAATGTCTCCCTCGTAGTCGACCATCCTGTCGAGCGCTGGTTTGACGACGGTTCCGATCCGGGGAGCAAGTTCGCGTGCCGGCTTACTGGCTTCGTCGAGATTCCGGCCGACGGGTCGTACACGTTCTACCTCACGAGCGACGACGCCGCGGCGCTGTCGCTGGACGGCGCACTCCTCGTCTCTGACTCCTACCCCCACCCGGCGAGGACGTGCGACGCGACGATTTTCCTTTCCGAAGGGCTTCACTCCATAGAGATAGACTTCTACGACAACCGCGACATTGAGGTTCTCCGCCTCGAATGGAGCGGCCCCGGCATTTCGCGCGAGGTTGTTCCGGCGGAGGTTCTTTCGCACCTCCCGACGAATGAGATTCCTGACGGACTCCAGCCTGGGCTTGACATTTCGTTCTATGCATTTGGGAGTCGGCTCCTCTCGTTGCCAGACATTTCCGGACTCACTCCCGCGGGAACAGGCGTCTGGGACTTTGTGGACGTCCCGAACACGATGTCGGCGTGGCCTGGCGCGCCGTCTACGCTTGTCGACAGGTTTGAGGCTGACATCCACGGCTGGCTTCTCGTCCTTTCTTCGGCAGAGTACGAATTCTCCCTGTCGTCCGACGACGGTTCTCGCCTTTGGATCGACGGCTCGCTCGTAGTGGACCACGACGGCAAGCATCTCTTCAGGGCGAAGAAGGGCAGGGTGCGGCTTTCGGCCGGGCTTCACGAAATCCGAGTCGGATACTTCGACAACGACGGCAACGCGGGTATTCGCCTTGAATGGGCCTTCGTCGGCTTCGCGTCCGAGAGGATCCCTGCGCGTTTCTTCTGCCGCGGGACGCCCCCTGACGCAGACGGCGACGGGATGCCGGACTGGTGGGAGGAGCGGTGCGGGCTTGATCCGCTCGATGCCTCTGATGCTGCGCTCGACTTCGATTCCGACGGACTCTCAAACCTTGCCGAATTCCACGCCGAATGCGACCCGTTCAATGGCGACACCGATGGAGACGGTATGGGCGATGCGTGGGAGTCTGCGAACGGGACCTGCCCGTTTCTTGCTGATGCGCTCGAAGACCCCGACGGAGACTCGGTCCCAAACATAGAGGAGATGAACTTCGGCACGAACCCGCTTGCCGCCGACACGGACGGAGACGGCTGTTCCGACTTCCTCGAACTGCACGACACGCGAGGGAATCCGTGCGTCGCGGACATTGCATGGTCTGCTCCGTCCGACGTTGGCCAGCGCATCGCGGGCTCGACGTTTGCCGATTCAACGGGCACCTGGCGCACGGACGTCGACGGCTCGGCGTGCGCCGCCGAGCGCGCCGGCTCGCTTACCTGGAACCTCGTGGTGCCACAGGGCGGCGTGGACGCACTTGCCGTCTGCATCGGCCAGCACAATTCGTTCGCGACGACCTTCTCGTTCGACCTTTCGCTCTTCGTCGACGGGATCTTCGTGTCGCGCCAGGTAGTGGAGGCGCCAGTCGGCGCGACGGAAGACGCGTACTTCTTTCTACCGGAGGTTTCCGCCGGGGAGCACGAGTTCCGGCTCGTCTGGCGCAACTGGGAGGTCAACACCTTCCTAGCCGTCCGAGACCTCCGCTTCGTGAACTTCGGCGGGCCTGACCTTGACGGCGACGGAATCCCGGACTGGAAGAACCACCGCGCCGACACTTCCTCCCATCTTGACGCCCTGCCGCTCGAGAGCATTGTCTCGCCTCTGTGCATCGAAGGGCGGGACCTCTGGCGCGACATCCTTGAGGTCGAGGTCGAATATTCTGAGACTAACGCCGTCTTTGCGACGGTGAAGACCATAGGCGACGGATTCTATGCCGACATCCCGCTTTCTACGAACGGCGTCGCGACCGTCTCCCTCCGCGACCGCTCGCTCTCGGAGTCGTTCAACGTCGCCTGGAAGCCGTTCGACGTCTTTGAGGAAGACTACGCGACCAATGCGCTTGTCGTCCGAACGGGCGACGCGCTGAGGATCGCGCCGTACGAAAGCGCCGAGAGCGAAGTGGAGATCAGCGTGGCCGACGGCACCAACGGCTGGGTCTGCGTCACAAACTGGACGGAGTCTGCAGCGACGCCGTACGTCTTCGAAGCCGAAGGGCTCTATCTCGTCACGGTCACGCACGGCGGTCTTCTCCTGGGCGACTCCGCCCATGCTCTCGTCGAGGTCGTCCGCTCGCGTTTCCCGCTGCGCAACCCCGCCATCCTCTTCGAAGCGGAGCAAACGCTTACGTGTCCGGAGCTCTCGCCGCGCAACGTCCTCGAGCACGACGCGGAGCTGCAGCTTTGCGCAGAAGCCGCAGGCGACGGCGTGACGCTCTCGCTGCTCGCGCATGTCGACCGCGACCTCGGGCTCGTCTCCCGCCTTTCCGACGGCGGGGCGATCTCCGACGCGGTCCAGGCCACTCCGGTGTGGGCCGACAACGGCACCTACTACCGCGTCGTGGACACTTACGCGGACGGTTCCCAGCTCGTGGAAGTGTCGCTTCTTCTCGGCGCGATCCCGGAAGGAACGAGCGTGGTGCTCGAGATTTTCGTCTCGGGAGTCACGTTTGAAGACGGAACGCGCACCAAGACCCTGACGGCCGCCGACTTCGACGCAGACGGACACTACACGATCCGCTTCGTCCGTGCACGCGGCGTGACCGGCTCTGTCTGCCACCGCACCTACATCTACCAGAACGGCAAGCTGATCTACACAAACAAGGATGAAGTGCAATGAACAAGAAGGCGATGGGCCAAATTGCGGCCGTGAATAAGTTGGTTGCCTGCGCATGTGCGGCGACGTCCATTCTATTACTCGCGAGGCCCGTCTTTGCGGACGGCTGCCTGCAGAGAAACATGCCGGGAAGCCCCGACAGCGAGGCGTCAAGCCCCTGCGGATGCCCGACGGCAGGTAAGGATTCGGCGGAAGTTAAAGACGACTGCATCAAGATCGTCCTTGGAGTTGGCGAAACGACGCCTTGGACCGGTTCGCGCGACGTTGCTCTCAAAGTCTTCGCGGACGACGAATCGCCGATGGTGTTCACGCCGTATTCGCTCTATGCGATTTGCGGCTACACCTTCAAGCGAATCGGCAACGCCGTGATGGCGGACGGCAGCACCCCGAAGGAAGTCGTGTTCTCCCACCCCAACGGCGAGCCGGTAAAGTTCGTCTTTGCGGAGGGCGAATCCCTCGGACGCCCCGATCCGGGCGTGCACGTGCCGATGGACGAGCGCCTCCAGATGGTCGACGCCGAAGGCTGGGCGACCGCGCACGATCCCGTGTACTGGGATCTCTACATGGAAGACGGAAGGGTGCGGCGATATGTCGCCACCGACATGAACGGCGAGCGCGGCAGGTTCGTGAGCGAAACCGATCCGCACGGAAGGGTGGTGACTCCCGAGGACATGGGGCTGGACATAGTCTATGACCTGAATGGCGTCAGGCAGCTTTTGACGCCCTCTCGCCTTGCAGACGTACAGGCATTTTCCAACGGCTACGACGTGCGCGTCTATGCGATTCAGGGCGCTCCCGCAAAGGACGCAGCGACGGGACTCTATTCCGTGCCGTCGTCCGCGCCGTACCGCGTTCTGACGGTCAGGGGCGAGAACGGGGGCAAACGCGCCGTCGTGACGCTTAAGACCGGTGAGTCGGAGGCAAGGACTTACATCTTCGACTACGTGATGGGAGATTGGTCGCTGAAGCGTCCGAACGGCGTCGAGGAGCGCAAGGAGCGGATTGTCGCAGACGGACGGGCGGCGTTCCTGTCGAAGACGGTGGTCTCTCCGTCGGGCGAGCGTCTTGCGCGGTCGGAGATGAACTACAAGTGGGAGTCGTGGGGCTTTGCGATGACGAACAAAGTCGAGGGTTTCGGCTCTACGACGCGCACGACGTCGTGGACATTCTGGACGAGCGGAGGCGGAAAGGGAAAACTCAAGACTCGACTTGAGCAATCTGGGCTCCTGACATCGTACGACTATGACGGGCAAGGCAGGAAGGCAGCCGAGACGCGCTCTGGTCCCGATATGATGACCGAAGTTACGACATACGACTATTCGCCGGTTGATCCAAGCGACCCCGTGTTGCCCGTCGACACTCGCCCGCGCACGATAGTCAGGAAACTGAACAACATCGAATGCGAGCGCACCTACTACGTCTATTCGCCTCTCACCAACATCGTCGAGCGCGTCGGCACCCAGGGCGCGGCCTATGGCGGCACCAACGTTCTCCGCACGGTGACGGCGTTCTACCCTGTAGCTGCGAACGACGCCCGCTCTGGCTTCGTCGCCTCCATTCGTCACGAGGACGGCAAGCTCGACCTCTACGATTATGAGCTTTCATCCAACATTTGGGTTCGCACTGTCACCCATCTCCACGAACAATCGCCCGCGCCTGTCTCGGGCAAGACCACCCGAGACATAACGGCCACCAATCGTCGCGGTGAAACTCTTGAGCAGAAAACCGAGGCGTTCATAGACGGAGTTTGGTATACTATTGCCAGAAACCAGATGACATACAACTTCGAGGGCAAGCGCATCACATCCGAAAATCTCGCCGGTCAGGTGACGACCACGGCGTGGGACTGCTGCCACAAGGTTTCGGAAGTCCAGCCCGACGGTTCGACCACGACTTGGGACTATGACGCAGAAGGGCACATGATCGCCTCGTCGCGCCTAATCCCGCTCGACATGACCAACGTCACGTGGCTAGCGACCTGCTACGAATACGATGACCTCGGCCGCCAGACTGCGACCTGGCAAACCAACTACGCTGCCCAAGTCGGCCTCCCTGTTGCCCGTACGCGATATGACCAACTTGGCCGCGTAATCGCTCGCGTCGACCAGCTCGGCAATGCCACGACGACCGAGTATAGTCCAGACGGGCGAACTGTGTCTCAACTCGCGTCACCACCCGCTCAGCCTCTGGCGACACGCTCTCCATCACCGGCACCGCCGTCACGCCCGCGTTCCACACCTACGGCATTCTCCCCGACGGCACGCGCTGGTCGCGTACAGTCCATGGCGAAACCGCCAATTCGCCTCGCTTCACCAAGCATTACGAAAACCTCCTCGGCCAGACCATCCGCGAAGAGCGCAGCGGCTTCCAAGGAGCGGTGCTTGCCACGACTCACTCCTATGACTCCCTCGGTCGCCTTGTTTCCACTACCGCCGATTACGAGCCTACTACAGAGTACACCTACGACGCACTGGGTGTCCGTTCTGCGTCCGTCCGTCGCGCAGACGGACAATGGCGCAAAACCGAAACGTTCTCTTCTTTCGTTCTCGACAATGCCCTCGTTTGGCTTACCCAAACCAACATTGTCTCTTGTTCCGATTCTTCCATCGCGCCTCTTGTCGCCTCGTCCTCTCGCCAACTCACCGGCCTAACCGTCGCTTTGCCTGCGCGCACGCGTTCCTTTGACGTTCGAGGCAATGTCACGGAAAACGAGACGGTTGTCGATTCGGCGATTGTCACATCTCGTCAGACCGTCCCATACGCGACCAACAAGCCCCTCGCGCTTTCCCGCTATGGCGTCTCCCTGATGGATGTTTCTGTCTCCGCCGTCACCAACACCGTTGCCTACGATTCTCTCGGCCGCCAAATCGCCAACACCGATGGCCGCGGCAACACGCGTCACGTCGAATACAACTCCTTCGGCCAGCGCTCAGCTTCCATCGATGCCCTCGGCAACCGTACGACCTTCGCCTACGACCAGTTTGGTAATCTCGCCTCTGTCACCGACCCTCTTGGCAACGCCACGGTGTACGAATATGACCTTCGTGGGCGAAAAACCTATGAAGGCGGTGCGACGTATCCTGTCCGCTACACCTACGACACCTTCGGCAGCAAGACCACGATGATGACCTATCGCAATGAGTCACTTGGCGCCGATTCCGGCGATGTGACCACTTGGCTGTATGACGAATCATCTGGCGCAATGACCAACAAGGTCTATGCCGACGGCAAAGGGCCGACATACGGCTACACGCCAGATGGCAAACCCTCGCGACGCGTATGGGCACGAGGAATCATCACTGAGTATACATATGATGATTGGAGTAATCTTACCAACACAACATATTCCGACGGCACGCCAACGGTCGCGATTGTCTACAACGCGCTTGGCCGTCAAACCGAAGCACATGACGCGGCAGGCATAACCACTTTCCTTTACGATTCATTTTGCTCGCTCACCAACGAAATTGTTATCGGCGTCGCGGGAACGAACGAAATAGAGCGGTTCTACGACATCTTCGGCCGCGACGCTGGCTACGCACTAAACGGCGTCCGCCAGTCGACCCTTGCCTATGATCCCGCGACGGGTCGTCTCGCTTCGATGTTCGCGGCGGGCAGTGACAGGCCGTTCACTTGGAACTACCTTGCCGGCTCTGATCTGAAGTCTTCGCTTGCCTATCCCAACGGCCTGGCCGCCTCTTGGCAATACGACGCAAACAATCAGCTCCTGCAAGTGAGGAACGCATTCCCCACCAACACTATTTCACAGTACGACTACGTCTACGATGTGGTGGGACGGCGTATCAATGTGTCTAAGACTGGAACGGCCTTCGACCAGGGCGACACTATTTCCTATGGCTACAACGAAAAGAGTGAGCTGACCAATGTCGTTGCATCGGTTGATTCCGACTACCGTTATTCATACGATTTTGACGAAATCGGCAACCGTGAGACATCAACGGAGCGTGGCACAAATTCCGTATTCATGGTCAACAATCTCAACCAATACATGGCGGTCGATGACTTCACGCCTCAGTTTGACGATGACGGGAACCAGGCTCTCATAAAGACAGCCACTGGCATTTGGTCCGTCACCTACAACGGCGAGAACAGGCCGGTCCTCTGGACTTGTATCCAATCTGACAATCAAACAATCACGAACAATCAAACAATCTCCATGTCCTACGACCGCATGGGCCGCAGAGTGACGAAGAACGACTGGTGGTTTGTCTACGATGGATTCCTGCAGATAGCGGACAATGGCGGCAATGTCTACATTTGGGATACTACTGAGTCTGTCGCTACTCGCCCGCTTGCGTGGAATTGCGGAGTTTCTCTCGCCTACTATGCGCACGACGGCAACAAGAACGTGAGCGAGGTTATTGCGGCGAATGGTGACGTCGCGGCGCACTACGAGTACGCGCCGTTCGGGGCGGTGACCGCATCGGTCGGCGAACATGCATCTCTAAACCCGTGGCGCTTCTCCAGCGAATACGCCGAGGACGACACTGCAACGCTGTACTACAACTACAGACATTATGAGCCTGTCACGGGACGGTGGTTGAGACGCGATCCAATTGGAGAAGAAGGTGGGTGCGGGCTGTATGTGTGTTTGGAAAATCAACTTGGTATAGCGGTGGACTGGCTTGGCCTTGCAAGATTATCATTGGAATATGAAACGAGCGAAGAAGGCAAGAAGACCATGTCTGAGATCATGGATGACCTTCGGAAAAAGTTTGAGAAGTCCTCACCAAGAGGCGAGGACCCATGTAATTGCTTGTCCTATTTGCGGTTGAGAGGACATGGCGATGAGGGGAAGATCTTCTTAGGCGGCCTTTCGATAACCCAATACTGGATCGATACATATTTGAATCGAAAGAAGCAAGGAGGTGCGCCTTTTGAATCAGAGCCAACGGAAGCACTAGATATGCTGTCATTAGCAGCATCGTTTGCTTGCGATGATTTTACAATAGAGTTTGTGACTTGTCGTTCGGGCAGTGGTGATGCTGGTGACTATCTGAAACAATCGTTGCAGAAGCTTTTGGGAGAAAAATCAAACATTATTCTTTATGGACGAGATGCTGGTATGTGCATGGGGTTTGTAATCGAAAAGCCATATTGGCTGTCATGGTTGGAGTCATTTTGGGGGAGCCAAAAGAAAGGGGAGACGAAATGACCAAGTTTTTACGAATGGCGGAGTCCGTCATGGCGATTGTCGGGTGTGTGTTTTGCATCATGGTGGCGGTAACGATGTTGACGGGTCCTATTTTCCGAAAACGTATCGCGACAAAAAGCATTGTAGAATTGTCGAGCATGAAAGAGATGTGTGCGAGAATAGGGTATGCTAGGCAAGAAACAAAGGATAATGGGAAACTAGCTTGGGAACAATTTATTCTAACAAATTCATGTTGTGTCACAGGAAAAATAGTCCGGGACGGCGAATTCTATACCGCTACAATGATAATGAATCCAGACCCGAATGTGTGGGATTGGGAAAGTGCAAGTGCATTTGATACTCGAGTTCGCGCATACTTTGTTCTTTTAGAAAAGGATGGACTACAGGTGTGGAAAGATTGCGTTGGGAAGGAACTTCCGCTAAGACAAATTCCGAATCGGAAGTGGAACGTGGATATGCGTCGGAGATTGTTCGAGTTGTTTGACGAGGTGTATGGCGGTGATTTGCCATAATGAGAGTTCAGTGTTTTCGCTGTTGCAATGGGGTTTTGCAGCTCGGTTGGCCGACGGCAAGCTCTCGCGTCGCATCTGGGCCCGCGGCATAACAACAGACTATTCCTACAACAACTGGGGTAGTCTTACCAACACCGTCTATTCCGATAACACCCCAACCGTCTCCCTCGCCTACGATTCCCTTGGCCGCCAGACCGAAGCTCACGACGCCGCTGGCGTGACATCATACCTCTATGATTCCTTCGGCTCGCTCACCAACGAAACCGTCAGCGGCGTTGCAGGCACAAACACAATCATCCGCCACTGGGACAACTATGGCCGCTCCCTCGGCTACAGCTTGGACAGCATGGTAGGGTGCGCTGTCCCAAGCGCACCGCAGCGCCAGACCACACTTTCCTACGATCCAGCCACGGGCCGTCTAGCGACGATGCTGGCTTCTGGAAGTGAAACGCCGTTTGCGTGGGGCTATCTTGATGGCGCTGACCTAAAATCCTCACTTGCCTACCCCAATGGCCTTACTGCTTCTTGGACTTATGACGCCAACAGCCAGTTGCTCCAGGTCTGCAACGCATCGCCGACAAACACAATCTCCCAGTACGACTACACATACGACGCTGCGGGGCGTCGTGTGCAGATGACTCGTTCTGGCTCGGCGATGTCCGAGCCCCGAACCGATGTCTACGGCTACAACGCCCGTAGCGAGCTTGTTTCCGGCGTGAAGCTGGGAGGGCCGGCCTCTGTGCCGACCACAACCGAATACGCCTACCAATATGACGATATTGGCAACCGCATAACATCCCTCGACCTCGGCACTAATCGTACATACACGGCCAATAACCTGAATCAGTACACATTGGTAGGGCGCGGTGACCCCACTTCGTCGGAAGAGGAGTTCGCCCCCCAGTTCGATCTCGACGGTAACCAGACCCTCATCAAGACCTCCACCGGCATCTGGTCTGTCGCCTACAACGGTGAAAACCGCCCAATCTTTTGGACATGCACACAATCAAACAATCAGACAATCACCAACAATCAAACAATATCCATGTCCTACGACCGCATGGGCCGTCGCGTGACGAAGAACGACCAGCGGTTTGTCTACGACGGCTATCTTTGCATAAAGAAGATTGAAGATTTCACAGCTATTCACTATTCACTATCACCTATTCACTATTTCATCTGGGATCCAACAGAACCCGTTGCAACCCGCCCGCTTGTGTGGAACTGCGGAGCTTCAACTTCCTACTACACCCACGACGGCAACAAGAACGTGAGCGAAGTGATTGCAGAGAACGGCGACATCGCCGCGCACTACGAATACGCGCCGTTCGGCGCCGCTATCGCCCAGCACGGCTCATCTGCCTCGTCCAATCCCTGGCGCTTTTCCTCCGAATACGCCGAAGACGAGACAGCGACGTTGTACTACAACTATCGCCACTACGAGTCGGTGATGGGGAGGTGGATGAACTTGGACATAATCGAAGAGGAAGGAGGGATAAATCTTTATGCCTTTGTAGATAATGATCCTTGCAATCACACGGATTATCTGGGAATGGGCCAAAGTAGTATGATTGAGTGTGGCGGGAATTGCAAGATATGTCTTGATAACGATGCGGGCAGTGGAGATGGTAACGTATATAAAATCCATTGGGCTTGTAGCAATAATCGCATGCCAAGCACTTGTCGGCAAGGGGATAGGACAGGAAGTGCTAGACTCCCTGACTGGTTGCCATCCCACGGGACGACAGATGTTCCGCGCAAGATTAAGGATTGTGTTGAAAAGCAGACAAAATGGGTTGAGAAGGCGATAAAAGTTCCCATCCCTGTTCCGCGCACGAAATGTTGCAAAGATGTAGAATTCAAGACATATGAGCCCACGTTCCCGTCTTTGCCAAATTATGCACCACAACCAGTGCTCACGCCCCTGACAGTTCTGGCTTGTTTTGGTCTAGTGTTTCTGGCCGTTCTTTTGATACCAGCAGGAATCTGATTATGATGTTACCATATCCAAGAAACGGGCGTTGGGGCTATGTCGATGAACACGGGCGATGGCAAATTAAGCCCGTGTACAGTTATGCCGAAAAGTTTTCCGAAGGGTTGGCAATTGTGAGAGATACGAATGGTAAACGGGGTGCGATAGATAAAAGAGGAAGGGTGGTGATTCCTTGTATTTACAGGGAACTTGAACCATTCTGGGGAGGCTTTGCGGTGGGGCATAGATTCGGTTCCTCTGAATGTGAAATATTAAGGCGCACTGGAATATCTGTAACGATAGAGGACTCTAAATGGCTTGATCACTTGAGTGAGTATTATTTCTCTGTGTGTAGGAGCTCCATTGATGGTTTTACAATAGTTGACCATAAGGGGGAGATGGTAAATTCGGCAACATATCAAGCTGTTATTGATGTCGCATCGAGTTTTGGCTTTGTCCATTGCAAGCGTGAAAATACTTATCGAATCGAGGATTTTAAAGGGCGAGTATTGAGAGCGTATGATGTTGATGAAATGTGGAGGTTCTGCAATGGAAGGGCTGCCTCTTGTAGGTGCGGGAAATGGGGCGTTATAGATGTTTTCGGGAAAACAGTTTTGCCCATGAAGTTCAAGAGCATTCAAAGAATAGACGATACGGTGGATCGTTATGTACTTGTTGAATTATTTGATAAGGACGAAGGCCTTTTCCATCTTTACGACATGAGGACGGGAGTCTATTCTGATTGGGTTGTTGAAGCGATGACTTGTGCTTCAACAGGCGGCGGAGACTTTTATTGGGTGCTTCAAAACGATATGTGGTCAATATTGAACGATAAGTTCGAAACGATAATGCCAAATGTGGGCTTCTCTGTGGTTACAATAGATGGGGATAATCTTGTTAGGGTGGAAAGCGAGAATGGGTTTCGATATTATGTGCTTGACAATAATGGATATAGACAACTATTTTAATTTCGCGTCTGCGTTCATGCTGGACACATAGGCGAAAAGGGTCGGGCTTTTATGGATAAGCTTTGCTGCATATGTTTGACGGAGGGCGACCATAGTGATATCGTGATGGCAGAAGAATTGATGCGGAAGTAAGATGAACAGACAGATGATAGTAAACCTGAGGAATAAAGATTGTGTGATGCACGATGAATAGACCGAAGATAGTGACGGTTTGTGGGGCTGCGCTGCTGATTGTGGCGGCGGTTGCCGTTGTCGTTGCATCGCGTAATCGGCATCAGCCAGCACCGCCGCCGGATGTGCCGGTTGCGGCGTTGCCCGCCGAGGTGCGCGTCAAGGCGGTGGAGCGCAAGCCAGAGCCGTCGGATCATGAAGTCATCGAAGCGTCCACTGCCGTCGCAATTGTCTGCGGGGCGGATTCCGCGACGGCCGACCGCTACGAGGCGCGGAACGACGCGCTTCGGTCGATTGCGCGGAGGCGGGACTTGCCCGAGAAGGATGTCGCCGCGCTTGTGGCGTATTTGCGCTCAAAGGACAATGCGATGCGGGTCGAGCGCGTCGCGGCGCTCAAGAACGACATCATGAACCTCCTGCGTAGCCAGGAGCCGCCAGTAGAAGGACTTGCGGAAACCTTGATTGTGATGTTTGAAGGACGCGACATCTCAACTCACAACTCCTCCACTCCCAACTCACCCACTCACCCACATCCTCCCGCCGTCCTCGACTACTGCATTCAGCATCTCGGCGCGATGCTCGACGAACTTGATGAAAAGGGACGGCTGCGCGTCCGCGCCGTGCTCGCAAAGGCGGCGAAGAGGACGAAGCAGCGTTGCATCAATCGGACGAACTTAGTATAATGTGTTCCGTTAGGATCGTTAGGATAAAAGGAGTGTCCAGCCATGCCAGCAGTGATGGAAGCCATAGACAGAATGACGACGTCGGAGAAGTTCGACGCCATGAACTATTTGTGGTCATCGCTTTCCAAGTCGGGCGACAACCTTGTCCCTGATTGGCACAGAAGAGAACTTGCAAAGACAGAGGCCCGCGTGGCAGCAGGAATCGAACGCCCCATCCCTTGGCCGGCAGCGAAGGAAATCATCAAGAGCGCATTTGGCTCATCCTGCTGAGGATAATGGTCCTTCCGCAATGTAATTTTCGCCAAGATCGCGCTTGGCCTCGTCTTCGCGCTTCTCGGCGTCCTCGTATTGCTAAGCCTAAAAGGGCTGGTCGTTTCTGTATAAGCTCTAATCCAGAATGGCAGTTGTCAATGCCATTTATTGCGATTTAGAGAAAAATATTCACGCGATTTTTCGCGTCAGTTCCGCGCATTTTACCCACTTATCCTCCATTTCCTACAAAACTGTAGGAATTTTGTAGGAAATTTGTAGGAATTCTTTTCTATACTTCCCCACATGAGTGCGAAGTCTATACTGGCTGCTTGTCGAATTTCGATGCTGTTTGCTGCGACGATCGGTGCCTTTGCCGCATCGACATCCTTTGCAGCTTCTCGGCTTGTCGTGCCACCTGATGGTGTGGCGTTTGGCGAGATTCCCGCAGGGGAGGCGGCGGCGAAGTCTGTTGTGCTTCGCAACGTCTCGACTTCGCCTGTCGCCGTTTCGCAGGTGAAGGGCTGTTGCGGTGCTGACGCCGCGCTCTCGGCTATGCGCATCGAGCCCAGAACCGCTGCGACTCTCTCGGTTTCGCTTAAGGCCATGCTCCCGGGCGAGTTCTCGAAGCATGTGCAGATCCTCTGCGACGACCCGGAAAGTCCCATAATCAACATTCCAGTTACTGGCATGGCCGTCGAAGGACAGACGTCTAACGCCGCCTCGCGCTTCACGCTTCCGGCAATCGTCCTTGCGGGAATCGCGGACGGCTTCAACCCCTGCGCGTTCTCAATCGTAATCGTGCTCGCCGGCATTCTCGCAGTCGGGGGACGCAGGCGCCGTGCGCGGATGCTCGGTGGCTGGGCGTTTTGCGCCGGATCGTTCCTCACCTACATGGCGATGGGACTCGGACTCATGCAGGCGATCAAAGCGCTGGAGGGGCTCCGCACCGTGCACGACGTCGTGATGATTGCGCTCGCGGCCTCTCTCTTCGTGCTCGCAGCGCTGAGTGTCCGCGACGCTTTCCGCTATCGCAGGGCGAGGGTGCCGTCCGTAATCACGCTCCAGCTTCCGGGTCGCGTTAAGAAGCTCATCCGTGCGGTAGCCGAGGCAAGCTGGGGCGGCCCAGCTGTTGTCGCCGCGGGACTTGGATGCGGAGTCCTCGTGACGCTTCTCGATTCGCTTTGCACGGGACAGGTCTACGTGCCTGTCCTTGCGCTCATCTCGCGCGAGCCTGGGGCGTGGCGCTCCTTCGCGCTGCTCTCGGTCTACAACCTCGCGTTCATCGCGCCTCTCGTCGTCGTGTTCGTCCTTGCGGCGAATGGCGCGGACTCCGAACGGATGTCACGCTGGTCGAAGCGCAATGTTTTTCCGTCGAAGATCGCGCTTGGCGTCGTTTTCGCGATCCTCGGGGCGCTCATCCTCATGCGCTTCGGCGCACGGCTTGCAGAGATGGCCTGGGGGGCGATGTGACGACAGAGGTGCGGCTTGTCTAACTAACAAATGAAAGCAGGACTGAAAATGAATACGAAGACACATTCCACGAGTGCTGACTCCATGCTGTTTGCCGCGGTCGTCGCGGCGTTTCTTTCGCTCTGCTGCGACGATGCTCTCGCGGGACCGGACACGAGAAGAAATCTGCCGAAATGCGACCCGAAAAGCGAGGACTGCGGGTGCTCGTGCAAGCAGGTTTCCGCAGACTGCATAAAGGTCAACATAGGGCTTGGCGAGACGACGCCGTGGACTGGCGCCATGTCCTGTGCGCTCAAGATAATGGCCGACGACGACTCGCCGTCGATATTCACCGCCGAGTCGCTCCATGCTGTTCTCGGCGGCTACACGTTCAAGCGGATTGGCCAGAAGACGATGCCGGACGGCGTGACTCCCGCCGAGGTGCTGTTCTCCCATCCGAATGGCGAGACCGTGTACTTTGTCTTTGCGAACGGAGAGTCCCTCGGCAGGCCCGACCCTGGCGTCCACATCAAGATGGACGCACGGCTTCAGATGGTTGACTCGGAGGGTTGGGCTACGGCGCACGATCCCGTCTACTACGACCTCTACGTCGGCGACGGGACCAAGCGCAGGTTCCTCGCGACTAACATGACCGGTGCGCTTGGGGCTCTCGTCTCTATCACGGGCGCAAGAGGCAAGACGATTACTCCGGCCGACATGGGCGTCGACATTGTCTACGACTCCGTCGGCGTGAGGCAGTATCTGACTCCCTCCCGGCTTGCGAATGTAACGCGGACTGCGGACTTTCTCGGCTACGATGTCGCGGTCTATGCGCTCCAGGAGCAGCCACAGAAGGACGCAGCCACAGGCCTCTACGTTGTTCCTGCGGGTCAAACCGTCGAGCATGTCTCCATACGCCGCGAGAACGACGGAAAGAGGGCGATTGTCACGATCCGAAAGGGAGGTGGCGATCCACTGCGGTATGTATTCGACTACGCGATGCGCGAATGGTCGCTCACGAGGCCGTCTGGCTTGGAGGAACGCAAGGAATGTTTCATCGACGATGAACGGGCCGCGCAGGTCAACAAGACGGACGTCTCTCCGTCTGGCGAAGTCCTTGCGAAAAAAGTCAAGAACTACAAATGGGAGTCGTGGGGTTTCGCGATGACGAACCGCGTCGAGGGCTTCGGCGGCGTCACCGACACGACGACTTGGACGTACTACACTTCCGGCTAATACAGTACGCCTACGACAACCTTGACCGTGTGACCTCAGAGACGCGCTCTGGCCCTGACATGATGACCGAGGTGACGACATACGACTACACGCCGGTCGATCCAAGCGACCCCGTGCTCCCGGTAGACACCCGCCCACGCACCATCGTCAGGAAACTGAACAACATCGAATGCGAGCGCACCTACTACGTCTATTCGCCTCTCACCAACATCGTCGAGCGCGTCGGCACTCAGGGCGCGTCCTACTGTGGCACCAACGTTCTCCGCACGGTGACGGCGTTCTGCCCTGTAGTTGCGAACGACGCCCGTTCCGGCTTCGTCGCCTCCATCCGCTACGAGGATGGCAAGCTCGATCTCTACGACTATGTTCTCGTCTCCAACCTTTGGACGAAAACAGTCACCCACCTCCATGAGCAATCCCCCTTGCCTGTTTCCGGCAAGACCACCCGCGACATCACCACCACCAATCGGCGCGGCGAAGTCATTGAAGAGAAAACCGAGGCGTTCATAGACGGAATTTGGTATACTATCGCCAGAAACCGGATGACATACAACTTTGAGGGCAAGCGCATCACTTCCGAGAACCTCGCCGGTCAGGTGACGACCACGGCGTGGAACTGCTGCCACAAGATTTCGGAGGTTCAGCCCGACGGCTCTACCACGACCTGGGACTACGACATGGAAGGGCGTGTAATCGCCTCTTCTCGCCTCATCCCTCTTGACATGACCAACGTTACATGGCTTACGACCTGCTATCGCTATGATGATCTCGGGCGCCAAGTCGCGACTTGGCAGACCAACTATGCCGCTCATGTTGGCCTCCCAGTAACGCGAACCAGCTACGACCAGCTCGGCCGTGTCATTGCTCGCGTCGACACCCTCGGCAACACTACCACCACAACCTACGGTCCTGATGGGAGAACGGTGTCTGTCCAAAACCCTAACACATCAACAGTTGTTTATTCGCGCTCTGCTGGTGGTGACACTCTCTCCATCATCGGCACCGCCGTAACGCCCGAGTTTCACACCTACGGCATTCTTCCAGACGGCACTCGCTGGTCTCGCACCGCTGATGGTGAAAGTGCTGCTTCCCCGCACTTCATAAAGCGTTGTGTAAATCTCCTCGGACAGACCTTTCGCGAAGAGCGCTCCGGTTTCCAAGGTGCAGTTCTCGCTGCTACACACGCATACGACTCCTACGGTCGCCTTGTTTCCTCCTCCGCCGACTACGAGCCCGCCATCGAATACACCTACGACACTCTTGGCAATCGCATCGCGACAACCCGTTTGGTAGGGGCGAGCGTCCCTGCTCGCCCGCCTGAATGGCGCAAAACCGAAACGCTCTCTTCTTTCATTCTCGACGACTCCATCGTTTGGCTCACCCAAACCAACATCGTCTCTTGCTCCGATTCCTCCATCGCTCCACTCGTTTCTTTTTCTGCGCGCCAACTCACAGGCCTCACCTCCGCGCTTCCTTCTCATTCCCGCTCCACCGACGTTCGCGGCAATGTGACAGAGAATGAAACGCTTATTGACTCTTCTTTTGTCACATCGCGTCAAGCGCTTCCCTACGCAACCAACAAACCGTTGTCGCTTTCGCGTTATGGCGTCTCTCTGATGGATGTCTCAGTTTCTGCTGTCACAAACACTGTCGCCTACGACTCCCTCGGTCGCCAAATCGCGCACACCGACGGCCGCGGCAACACCCGCCACACCGAATACAATTCCCTCGGTCAACGCTCCGCCTCCATCGACGCCCTTGGTAACCGCACGGTCTACGCCTACGACCAGTTCGGCAATCTTGACGCCGTTACCGATCCTCTCGGGCATGCTATCGTTTATGAATACGACCTTCGCGGCCGTAAGATCTATGAAGGAGGTGCAACATATCCTGTGCGTTACACCTACGACGTCTTCGGCAACAAGACAACCATGATGACTTATCGTAACGAGTCTCTTGGCCCTGATTCCGGCGATGTTACAACCTGGCTTTACGACGAGGCGTCTGGCGCGATGACCAATAAGGTTTATGCCGATGGCAGGGGGCCGACATACAGTTACACTCCAGATGGAAAGTTGTCTCGTCGGATTTGGGCTCGAGGAATAGTCACTGATTACTTGTCTGATGGTTGGGGCAACCAGACGAATATTGTTTATTCTGATAATGCCCCGGCAGTCTCAATTTTCTATGATGCATTAGGTCACCAAGTGGCGGCTCATGATGCGGCGGGTATAACGACATTTGCGTATGACTTTTGGGGCTCGCTTACAAACGAAACAGTAATTGGCGTGGCGGGAACGAACGCTATCGAACGTTATTGGGACGAGTTCGGCAGAACAGCTGGCTATGCGCTTAATGGCATTCAGCAGACGACAATAACCTATGACCGGGCTACGGGCCGCCTGTCGACTATACAGGTTCCTTGGCAAGATAATTCCAACAACTCTCCAGCTCTAACTAACAACGCAAACTCGTTTACTTGGTCTTATCTTTCCGGCACAGACTTGAAGTCGTTCCTTGTCTATCCAAATGGGCTAACCGCCTCTTGGCAATATGATGCCAACAATCAATTGCTTCAAGTTTGCAACACAACGCCAACAAACGTGATTTCGCAGTATGACTATACTTACGATGCCATAGGACGGCGTGTATCGTGTGCCCAGTCTGGCTCTGCGTTTGTCCATCCAGATACAATCACATACGGCTATAACATTCGTTCCGAGTTGACCAATGCCGTGGCTGCTGTTGACTCGGGTTATCGCTATGCATACGATTATGACGATATCGGCAATCGTAAGACAGCGAACGAACGTGGCACGAATATTGTTTATGTGGCTAATCGACTCAACCAGTATGCCGCAGTTGATGATTTTGTTCCGCAATTTGACGATGATGGGAATCAGACGCTCATCTTGACAGCGACCGGCATTTGGCAAGTTCAGTACAACGGCGAGAACCGCCCAGTTTATTGGTCGAATGGCGTGACGAATATTGTCATGTCCTACGACCGAATGGGCCGCCGTGTCACGAAGAACTTACAGCGGTTCGTCTACGATGGTTATTTGCAAATAGCCAACTTCGAACAGTCTGCTATCAACTCACAACTCACAACTCATAACTCACAACTTTTCATCTGGGACCCGAACGAACCTGTCTCGGCTCATCCTCTCGGTTGGGAGTGTGGTGAAATTGCCCTTTGTTATGCACATGACGGCAATAAGAATGTAAGTGAAGTCGTGTCTGAGGACAGCGAAATCGTTGCGCATTACGAGTACGCACCGTTTGGTGCGATGATGTTGGCAAGTGGAGTCCTGTGGCGCGACAATACATTCCGTTTTTCGGCAGAGTTTTACGAAGGTGCTATTGGGTTGTCATATTACAATTACAGACATTATTCACCAGGTCATGCAAAATGGTTGTCTCGAGATCGGGTTGAGCATAAGTCGGATTATCTGTTTGTTTTGAATAGCGTTCTTAATCGAGTTGATCTTTTAGGTCTGGAACCGGCGACTGGCGCTGGAACACCGTTGTCCGAGAAACGTGATTGTACATATCTGCTATATGTGGCACATGGGAGTTCGGACCGCGCTGGAAACCTTTGGAAGCGACTTAGTAGTCAGCAATTTCCCTCTTGCCCGACTGGAGATCGTTATGGTTATTGGGGCTGTGGTGCCAACGTATATAATGAGATGGTGAAGAACGAGCATCCTGGGTTTGAGATGCCAGTGGTGCTTCCAAAGCCGCGGTTTCCTGATGCTGATGAATTGAAAACTATCTTGAGCAAGGGAATCCCTGCTAAATATGCCCAGAGATATGGGATAATTGGGGATGAGGTTAACCCCACGGTGTCAAGTACTGTACAAGGCTTAAAAGAATTTGCAAAAACAAACGGAGATATTGATTGCCGATGTAAAACTATAACTATTAAGGTTGAGTGTTCCGAGGCACTAAAGTATGCGGAGATATTTTATCTGCTGGATGAAGCTACGCGAGATGACTTGCTGCAAGAAAACAATTATGATGAGCACAGGGCTCACCAAGCGGCATATGAGCGCTATCACGAACAGTTTAAGGAGATTGTAAAATGTGGCTATTCGGAAAGAATACTTTAATATTCCTTATCCTATGTTTTATTATGGGATGTGCCTTGGAACGATATGAGTCAGAAATACCTTTATTTGACAGGTTTAGCTTTCTCGTTCACGAATCACTTCTTGAGAAGCTTGAAAGGCTTGATGCCGAACATAGCTTTTATTATAGACCGATAGATGGATGGCCTATTAACAGCACTCCTGAGCAGCATGAGTTTGTTGGGGAGCTTAACTTCACAAGGCCAGGATGGATTGAGCCACTGGCGCCGAGTGATGACCGGATGATAGGGGATGAATTGCTTCGTTCTATTCGTAATGTTAAGGTTCGGGATGCTGTGCCATTTGGGGCCATCAGCAATCAAATGGCACGCACCGCCTGTGTTGCATGGCTCGGGCGGAAAGAAACTTTTGCGGGAATACTCATTTTCACGCCTACGGCAGTTTATTTTGTTAATTCTGGTATCTCGTATTTTGAGTCGAAGGGACATCCGTTTGATACACTCCCTTCGCCTCCCTACTATCTATGGGAGAATCCTTATTGGTCTCAAAGCTTGCGTAATGCACCAACTGAGTTACAGTCGATGAGACGTTATTTAAGGGGGTTAATCCGTGATCGTTTTCCCGATTTTGAACCCGAGAGAAGTTATTTTCTAGAAAATTATGTTATCTGTTTCCTTTTGGCGTTGCCTCCAGACAAATTTCCATTAAAAGGTTTAAGGAATAACCGTAATTAAATCAAGGCGATCATGGAGCATGGGAATATGGTGTTCGGAAGAGTATCCGTTTTCCAATGCCAAAGGACTATGCTGTTTGTAGTGGGTGTGATAGGATATTCTTTGCAGTTGTCGCATATGGTGAGAATAGGAAGTAGTGCAAGTAGAGTAAGTCGCCTACAAGTGTTGGCGCAACGCTGATTTTGCAATGTGCTGAGTCAGAGAAAGGATTGTGGTGAAAATTAACCTTGTTTTGTTGTCGGTCATCATGCCAATGTTCATGCTTGCCGCGACTCGTCTTTCTGTGCCGCCCGATGGTGTGGCGTTTGGCGAGATCGCCGCAGGAGAGGCGGCGGCGAAGTCGATTGAGCTTCGCAACGTCTCTTCTTCGCCCGTCGCCGTCTCGCACGTGAAGGGCTGTTGCGGCGCGGATGCAACCCTTTCATCGATGCGCATCGAGCCCAGTTCCGCCGCGACACTTTCGGTCTTCCTCAAGCCGATGCTCCCGGGCGAGTTCTCGAAGCACGTCCAGATTCTTTGCGACGATCCAGAAAGTCCCGTGATCAACATTCCCGTGACGGGTACGGCCGTCGAGAGTAGATCCCCAAGAGCGGCGTCTCATTGGACGCTCCCGGCCGTCGTTCTCGCTGGAATCGTCGACGGATTCAACCCGTGTTCCTTTGCTATCATGATTTCACTCGCAGGCATCCTCGCAATCGGCGGTCGCAAGCGCAAGGCACGAATCCTCGGCGGACTTTCGTTCTGTGCTGGCACGTTCGTCACGTATATGCTCATGGGGCTCGGGCTCATGCAGGCCTTGAAGGTGTTAGAAGGGCTCCGCGTCGTCCACGACGTAGTGATGGCCCTTCTTGCGTTCGCGCTCTTTGTGCTGTCGTTCCTGAGTTTCCGTGACGCGGCGCGCTTTCGCAAGATCCCCGTATTTTCGGTTGTGACTCTGAAGTTGCCGGAAGGTGTGAAGGTGCTTATACGTAAGATTGCGATGGAGAGCTGGAGCGGCCCTGCTGTCGCCCTTGCTGGCTTCGGCTGTGCGTTCCTCGTGACGCTACTCGACGCGCTCTGCACAGGGCAGGTCTATGTGCCGATCCTCGCGCTCATCTCCCGCGAGCCCGGGGCGTGGCGCTCCTTCGCGCTGCTCTCGGTCTACAACCTCGCGTTCATCGCGCCTCTCGTCGCCGTGTTTATTCTCGCCTCGAAGACGACGGACGCCTTCCAGATGGCGAAGTGGTCGTCGCGCAACGTCATCCCCGCCAAGATCGCGCTCGGTCTCGTCTTCGCGCTTCTCGGCGTCCTCGTATTGCTAAGCCTAAAAGGGCTGGGTGTTTCTGTATAAGCTCAAATCAAAAATGGCAGTTGTCAATACCATTTATTGCGATTTATAGAAAAATTTTCGCGTCATTTTTCGCGGCAGTTCCGCGTATTTTGCCCACTTATCCCCCATTTCCTACAAAACTGTAGGAATTTTGTAGGAAATTTGTAGGAATTCTTTTCTATACTCCTGCGCGTGACTGCGAGTGCCATGTTCAAAATGATAGCGAAAGTGATTAGACAATACTATGAATGGTGACAATGGTAATGACGAGACCCGCATCAAAGAGCTTTCGGATAAGTTGCGTATTCTTAGACGTATGAGAGACCATAAATTATTAAGCGAGTCCGAGTATAATCGGTGTCTGCAGATGTTACATAGACGGCATTGTGGAGAGTTCATTTCTGCGCCCGCGCCAAGCTTAACGTATGACTTGATATCTAGAGTATTATCTTTCTTGTCGATCTTATCAATTGCGCTGGCAATTATTGTTTCATGCTACAGCTTAATTGATAGAATAAGTTCTGGAAGGAAACGGCAGTCGCATGATCGCCCAGTTGATAAATTAATTCAATCCAATGACAGATTTTTATATACGGCCAAAGGGCTAAAAGACAGAGAAAACCCCGACTATATAAAATTAGAGCTTTCAAAGGAAGAGCAATTCCAAACTAATAGACTTTCAGATATCGACATTCAGTTATCGCAACTTTATCTAGACAATACTACTATAGGGGCGGTGTTCAATAGTCATTTTCAGAAATGTATAGATAAAATAATTAAAAGCCGTGTTAACGAAGGTGTGGCTCCAGAGGAACTCTCACGTGAGATTGCTGCGTATAGTGCCCAGTATGGGCAAATTGTGTCAGTGCTGCGGTTTAGGGTATTTCTACGTGATGAGCGTTTTTTTGATGCTATGCTAATACCAGGAAGCCATCATATAGTTTCTGCAACATATGCAACTAAGGTTGATATAGGATTACGTGATTTGGCATGTTTTCGAGCTTCTCCTACAAATATGGCAAGTGCGGTAGATTGTATTGAATATCTTTCTGACTCTGAAGCGAAGTTGTTGTATCATGAAATATGCGCTATCGCTGATGAGACAAGGTTTAATCTTTTTTCAAGCATTGCAGCATGTCTTCCTAATGGATTTTGGAATAAATATCACCCAGTCAAGTCGTCATTGGTCTTGGCTATTTTTGGCATTATCTATATTATATGGGTGCGCTGGAATCGGCATAAGGATGAAGAGTTAATGGCGAAAGTTGATGCAAAAAGAAAAAGTAAAAAACGATAATTCCATCAGACAATAGATTAATGGCGTAACAAATACAACATTTGAAACTAGATTTTAAACCTTACAACATATTATCATACAAAAGGGGTCATCAAAATGAAATCATTCCTAATAGCGGATATTCCACTTAGTGTAGCTCACTTCATATATTTTATTGCATTTGGCGGATTTCTTGGACAGCCTGGTCGCATTGTCGCTAATGCAATTGGGGCTTCTTCTGGGGATGCTCTTGGATGGGGTCTTATGATGATTAACTCTATCGCGTGGGGTACATTAGTTGCGCTTATCATATTCCCGCTTATTCGAAAGATTCTCAATTAGTGACAAATTGGAGACGGATTGCCACAGGAGCATGGCTCTGTGGTACATCAGGAGCGTCTCAACATGGCTCCTTATGACACAGTAGCGGTGCGGGTCGGGGCAGAGGGTATAAGGAGAAGATTGCTGGACGGCTTTAGGGGATGAACGAGAAGTTCACGTTTTGCGTTGCGGCATGCGCTGCCAGATGAGAGGCGGCGCGGTGTGCTTGTCTTTTGCTTTTCTCGCGCTCTTTTATCTTTGCTTGAGCATGATGGCTTCTACAAAATGGTCAGGACGTTCTACTACGGTTGCCGTTGCCGGCAAGTGGTAGCTTGATATAGACTGTGATCTTTTGAAAGTGGGTGGGCGGGGGCCTGTAGAACATATCGGTTACAAAGTATGACAGCATTGTTTGATACTAATGTCATCATCGAAATTGAAGGGCCCAATCGGGCGCTGCCAACTGTTGTCTCAGATTTAGTCCGGATATCTCATGAAGTTGAATGCAAAATTATTGTCCATCCAGCACAAATTGATGATCTGAAGCATGACAAGGATGAGCGGCGCCGTGCAATACAGTTGTCAAGGATAAAACAATATCCAATGTTGGAAAGGCCACCGGTGCCATCAGACAATGATTTGTCGATCCTTGGATGGTCACAGAATAATGAGCATGATCGGATAGACAATCTCCTGCTGTTTGCTGTTAAGCGTTCTGCTGTACGTTTTTTGGTGACGGAAGATCGTCGCATGCACGCCAAGGCTCGTAGTGCAGGCATCGGTGAACGCGTATTCTTTGTTGAGGACTTCCTCTCATACTTGAGGTCGCAGGCGCCGAGTGTTTTATGCCCGACATCGTGCGTTGCAGTTGAGACCAAGTATTTGTATGAACTTGATGTCACAAATCCATTCTTTGACTCCTTGCGACATGGGTATGCTGGTTTTGATGATTGGTATGCGCGTAGTGCAGAAGCGCGGCGACAATGCTGGGTTTTGCAGGATGGTTCAAATATCCGTGCGATATGCATTTATAAAGAGGAGTGCAACGAGCCTGTCACTGATGATGGGAAAATATTGTCCGGCAAGGTTTTGAAGTTGTGCACTTTCAAAGTGGCGGATCGAGGACGTAAACTTGGTGAGAGGCTTTTGTTTGTTGCGCTTCATGCCGCAGTTCAAGATCGCTTTGATTATGTTTATTTACATGTCAGGGACAAAGGTCAAGATCGTTTGCTTGATTTGCTTGTAGATTTTGGCTTCTGGCAGTTTGGTGATTACAAAGGGGATGTGGTATATGTAAAAGATATGCGCCGCGTTGCGATTCCGGACGATGCTAACCCTGCGGATCGACTGGCGTATGATATTTCTTTCTATCCTAATGTCGTAGATGTTGCTTCGGTGGGTAAATATCTTGTGCCCATTCGCCCAATATTCCATGACCGCCTGTTCCCCGACCTCAATCTTCAGCAAGATTTATTTGTTGCTTGCGATGGGCTGTGCAGCGAGGCTAATGCTATCAAAAAAGCCTATTTATGCGGAAGCAGGATTAAGGCGCTGCAAATGGGGGATTTGCTTTTCTTCTATTGCTCTCAGACGAGAAAAAGCGTACAATGCTTCGGATTTGTCGAATCAGTTTTACGGAGTCGTGATGCCGAAGAACTTGCTGCTTATGTATCTAAACGGACCGTCTTCACCCGTGGTGAAATCGACGAAATGGTTCGGCACGGCGAGGTCATTGCCATATTGTTTCGTCTGGTTAAGTATTTCAAGCGTGCGGTCCCTCTTAATGCGATGGTGAATGATAGGATTGCGCGTAGGATTCAATCGATATGCCGCGTTTCGGAGGATGCATACGGACGACTATTTAAGGGATTGCTCGATGAATAGCAAGCATATGATACTTTTGTCGATTCATGAAGAATACTATAAGCGGATAGTTTGTGGCAAGAAACTTTTTGAGTTTCGTAAACGGCTGCCGTCGGGTATGAAGGTTGGGGATAGAGTTGCACTATATTGCACACGGCCAGTTTGCAAGGTAGTTGCATGGTTTACCGTAATAGGGGTGTTGCAGGGGGCTCCAAGTGCACTTTGGTCGAAAACGCATGAGACGTCTGGTATCTCGCGCGAAAAGTTTCGGAGGTATTTTAAGGGCCGGTCGATAGCCTATGCACTTGCAATTGGTGCGCTCCATGTGTTGAAATACGGAATGGAATTGATTGACTTAAGGGGTGCGGGCTCTCCTCCTCAGGCATTCATACGATTGACCGAAACGCAGTCATTGAAGGTTAGATCAGCGCCTGTTAAAAGATGTATTAAATTCAACAGGGTCCTCGATAGTAGGAATGGAACGGCGGAATTGCGCGGGTCGGGGCAGAGGGTATAAGGAGAAGATTGCTGGACGGTTTTAGGGCATGATGTAGGATGGTTGGGCCGAGATCGTGTAGTTCTTGGATTCGACACGAAGGATGGTTGGAGCGTGGTTGGTTGAGGGTTGGAGGAGGGCTTTGCATGTCCGAGTCCGACAAGCGGTTGAAGGACGGTTGTGTATGGGTTTAGGTTCCCGATGGTTTGTGCGGGGTTGGAAAGCGGTTGGTGGATGGTTGGGGAAATGGTTGTGCAATGTTTGAATTGTCCGAAAGTCGGGCGGATGTCCGTCCGTGGGCGGCGCAAGGGCGCGTTGCCCTGCGCTACGCGACTCTAAAACGCAAGGCAAATGGACTTCCACCCGCGCCCGTGAGGAGTTGTGCGCAAATCGTCCCCAAGTTGTCCAAGGCACTTGCGCCCCCACGGGCGCGGCGCGGCAAGTCTGCCGCGGTTGAGAAATGGTTGAAGCGGCAGTTGGAGTTTCGGGATGAGCAGAGAATACCAGGGGCGATTGGGGGCGGCAAAGGCCCCGCGTAGCGGGGAGAGTAGGACGTCGCACCCCCGCTAGGGCGCAGACCTCTCGCGACTTCGCCACGCGAAGCGACCTTCGGTCGGGTCATATCTTCGGGCTCAGCTTCGCCGAGGGGGATATAGCTTTTGTAAAAAATCGAGTAGGGGGAG
>ONVK01000075.1 GCA_900321255.1 uncultured Lentisphaerota bacterium
GTCAAGGACACGCACAAGTGGTGCTTTGAGGTGAAGTAACTACAGAAGGCGGTACGCCGTCATGGACACCATACTTATACTCGACTACGGTTCGCAGTACACCCAGCTGATCGCGCGCCGGATTCGCGAGCAGCACGTCTACTCCGAAATCGTCCCCTTCGGCATCACCGCCGAAAAGGTTCGCGCATACGCGCCGAAGGGCGTCATCCTCTCTGGCGGGCCGAACAGCGTCTTCGAAGACGGGGCGCCTGGCATCGACCGCGGCATATGGGATCTCGGCGTTCCGATTCTCGGCGTCTGCTACGGCATGCAGCTCATGAGCCAGGAGCTCGGCGGCAAGGTCGAACCGGGCGAGAGGCGCGAATACGGCAAGACCGAGATGACGGTCGAGCCGGGCAACGAGCTCTTCAAGGGGCTGCCCGACAAGTTCGTAGTCTGGATGAGCCACGGCGACCGCGTTTCCGCGATCCCAGTCGGGTTCAAGGTCAGCGCCAAGTCCGCGAACTGCCCGTTCGCCGCGATACGCAACGAGGAGCGGCGGTTCTTCGGCATCCAGTTCCATCCGGAAGTCGTCCATACCGAGCACGGCAAGCAGATACTCTCGAACTTCGTCTTCAACATCTGCCGCGCGAACGCCGACTGGCAGCTCACGACGTGGATAGACGACACGGTCGAGAAGATGAAGGCCCAGGTCGGCGACGACGAGGTGGTCCTCGGGCTTTCGGGCGGCGTGGACTCTTCCGTTGCGGCAGTCCTTCTCCACAGGGCGATAGGGCCGCGTCTTCACTGCATCTTCGTCGACAACGGGCTTCTTCGCTACCGCGAGGCCGAGCAGGTCGAGGAGATGTTCGCCAAGAACCTCGGGCTCGACCTGACTGTCGCGCGCGCGGCGCAGAGGTTCTACGCAGCCCTCAAGGGCCTCGACGAGCCGGAGGCGAAGCGCAAGGCGATCGGCAAGACCTTCATCGACGTGTTCGCCGATGAGGCGCGCAAGTTCAGGCACTGCCGTTTCCTCGCCCAGGGCACGATCTACCCCGATGTCATCGAGTCGTCGCACGCGGTGAAAGGGCCTTCACAGACGATCAAGTCCCACCACAATGTCGGCGGTCTTCCGCCGGACCTCAAGTTCGAGCTTGTCGAGCCCTTGCGCGACCTTTTCAAGGACGAGGTCCGCGCCGTGGGGCGCGTCCTCGGAATGGCCGACGAGCTTCTCGACCGCCAGCCGTTCCCCGGCCCCGGGCTGGGCGTCAGGATCCTCGGCGAAGTGACCGAGGAGAAGGTTAGGCTTCTCCAGCTCGCGGACGTCCGCGTGCAGGAGGAGGTGAGGAAGCTCCCGAACTACAAGTCTATCTGGCAGACGTTCGCGGTGCTTCTCCCCGTGAAGACGGTTGGCGTCATGGGCGATCAGCGCACCTACGAGTATACTTGCGCGATAAGGTCGGTCGATTCGATTGACGCGATGACGGCAGACTGGACTCGGCTTCCCTACGAGACGCTCGGCGTCATTTCGAACCGCATAATCAACGAGGTGCGCGGCATCAACCGCGTTGTCTACGACATCTCCTCGAAGCCGCCCGCCACGATAGAGTGGGAATGAGCGATGGAGATGTGATTCCGCGGCGGGAACGCAACGCGATGATAAGGCGCGCCTTCGTCGATTCCGTCCCCGTGCTGATGGGCTATACGACGATGGGCTTCGTCGCGGGCGTTCTTCTTGCGGCGAAGGGGAACGTGGTTCTCTCGCCGCTCTGGGGTTTTCTGACGTCGGCGCTTTGGGTCACGGGAACGATGTCGATCGCAGGCGTGGGGGAGATCGCGCAGCGTACTTCTTGGGCGGCTTTCGCGCTTATGACGCTCGCGGTGAATTTCCGCTATGCGTTCTACGGTTTTACGATGCTCTCCCGCTGGAAAGGCGTTCCGGTCCTGCGCAAGATGTACCTGATTCTGATGCTGACAGACGAGAACTATGCGCTTGAGGCGGCTTGCCCGATAAAAGATCCGGAAAAGAACCTGTACTACTGCACGGTGCTTTCGGCGTTGAACCACTCCTACTGGATTGTCGGCGTTACGGTCGGCGCCATGGTTGTGGCGGTTCTCGGCCATGTCGTCGATCCCGAACGCCTCCGCGCCTGGACGAACGGCATGGAGTTCTCGATGGCGGCGCTCTTCATTGTCATCTTCACCGATCAGATTCGCAGGATGGGCGAAAAAATCTGTCAGAAACCGCATCTTGAGCGCCCTAACGGGGAGAACTGACAAAGAAAGGAGCCCGGAAATGAAGATCACGACGATTGCAGCATTTGTCGCTACGGTGTTTGCGCTGGCCTGCGAGGCCGACACGAAAACGGTCTGGCGCGACTCGCAGGGGCGCGTGCAGGGTACGGCGACCACTGACAGCTACGGGAAGACTACCTACCGCGACTCAATGGGGCGCACGATTGGGAGCTCGAGCACGGATAGCTACGGCAAGACGACGTACCGCGACGCGATGGGACGCGTCCAGGGCAGCGCGAAGACCGACAACTACGGCAAGACGACCTACCGCGACGCGATGGGGCGCGTCCAGGGCAGCGCGAAGACCGACAGCTACGGCAAGACGACGTACCGCGACGCGATGGGACGCGTCCAGGGCAGCGCCAAGACCGACAGCTACGGGAAAACCACCTACCGTGACGCCCAGGGCCGCGTAAAGGGGACGAAAAAGTAGGACGCCGAGAACGGTATACTGCTGTTTCCGCGCAATATGGGGGCGGCTTGGCGAGATTGGTTTGGCTGTGATTGATGTCTGTTGCGTAGTCGAATCCCCCGCGGGCGGGTGAAATATGATATAATACCCCCTTCATTCCGCTCGGCATGGGAAAACCCGCCCGCAAAGGAGGGGTCTTGCCGCAAGGGGCGGGGAAGGGCACATGGACAGTAAAGAAAAGCGCTACCTCGGCATCGACATCGGCTCGACGACTTTCAAGGCCGTCCTCCTCGGAGGAGACGGCAAGGTGGAGCGTACTGTCTACAAGCGAACCCAGCCGGTTGACTCCGGCAAGGTCGCCTGCACCGGCCATTGCTCCGGCTGCGGCGCCTGCGGCGGCGGAGCGTCGAAGCGCCTCGCGCTTGAGTTTCTCAAGGTCGCTGGCATAACCTCCTTCAAGGACGTCGCGGCAATCGTCGTGACGGGCAGCCAGATCGTCGAGGATACGCGCAAGTTCATCCCGTTCGACTTCCAGGTGAGCGAGGTGACGGCCCATGTCGCGGGCGCGAAGTTCCTCCACCCCGACGTCGACGCGATCATCGACTGCGGCGGCCAGGACTCGAAGTGCATGGTCTACAACCCGACGATGAAGCTCTGGACGAGCATGATGTCGGGCGTGTGCGCCGCCGGCACCGGCAGCTTCCTCGACTCGGTCGCCGCGAAGCTCGGCGTCAAGATCGAAGACGTCGCGGAGAAGGTGAACTACGATTCCGACACCGAGTTCAGCTCGGTCTGCGCCGTTCTCTCAGCGACGTCGATCAACAAGTTCAAGAACCGCGTGCCGATCGGCGACCTGCTCGCGGGGGCGTGCAAGGCCCAGGCGCGCACGATCCTCAACTCTGTCGGCCAGCTCCTCCTCAACGCGCCGGGCCGCAAGATTCTCTTCCAGGGCGGCGTCGCGTTCAACAGCGCGGTCGCGTTCTTCCTCAAGAAGCTCACCGGCAGCGAGATCGTGATCCCGCAGTACCACGAGGTGATGGGCGCGCTCGGCGCGGCGGTGATTGCGCGCCAGCTCCACGACCTCAGGGATTCCGGCAAACTTGACCTCGCCAAGGTGGAATACGAGCCGACGCGTGGCAAGTCGGTTCTGCTCAGGATCAAGTCTACGAAGCGCGACTTCTTCTCGACCGACAAGTCGAAGCCGCTCGTGTGGCGCAACCTCTTCTTCCCGACCGAGATCCTTAACGCGATGGACTGCCGCGTCCGCACGCTCGAGACGTACGCCGCGCTCTTCGGGCGCAAGGCCGACAAGGTAAAGGAGGCGCTCGGCAAGGCCGCGCAGAAGGGCTTCGACGGCCAGACGTGCTCGTTCCTCAGGATGCTCGAGGGCATGGAGCTCGAAAAGCCCGACTACATCGTCTCCACGATGCAGCCGTGCCAGCAGGCCGAGCGCGTGTTCGCAGACCTTGCGCGCGAATACAAGATTCCAGACCGCCTCTACTCTCTTCAGACGCCGATCAACGGCCAGAGCCGTGCCGCGATCGAGACGATTGCCGACGGCCTCGCCGAGTCCGTCTCGCTTATGGAGAAGGCGTTCGGGCGCAAGCTCGATCCCGCGCGCCTCGAGGAGGCGTGCGTTCTCTCCAACGAGGCAGCCGAACTTGCGCGCCAGTGCACGCATCTCCGCTTTACGTCGCCGCCGCTCGTCAGGGGCAGCGAGGCGATCTACAACGCGATCGTCTTCTCTCAGCTCTGGGGTACGCAGGATCTCGTCGACATCCAGACGGCCTACCGCGACGAGCTTATCCAGAAGAAGCTTTGGGCCGAGAAGCGCTACTCCATCAACGACACCCACCGTCTTCTCTGGCTTCACCTGCCGCCTTTCTACGACACGAAGCACCTCACTTTCCTCGAGACGACGTGCAACGCGCCGATTGTCTTCGAGGAGACGAACTTCGTCGGCTGGGAGCCGCTTGACCCGAAGGACCCCTACCGCTCGCTCGCGCGAAAGCTCCTTCAGTCGGGCTTCCTCGACCCGGCGCAGCGCGTCGAGTACGTCAAGAAGGCGATTCCCGAGGGCAAGTTCAACGGCGTCGTCCTCTACACGCACGGCTTCGGCCGCTGCTCGCTCGCGGACCGCGCCTTCTCGAAGCTGCTCCGCGAGACGCTCGACTCGATCGGGTGCCCGCTTCTTGCGCTCGAAGGCGACTGCATGGACGCCTCGATCGACCCCTGCTCAACCGTCACGAAGATATCTTCTTTCGTCGAGGCGCTGAACCTCAGCCGCTACGGCAACATCTTCGGAAAGACGGCATAGCGCCGATGGCAGTCGGAGACCGCTGGAATATGATATAATATCCCAAAAACGGTCCTGTAGCTCATCTGGACAGAGCAGCTGCCTTCTAAGCAGCGGGTAGTGGGTTCGAGTCCCGCCAGGACCGCCATTGAAAGAACGCGAACATGAAACTGCTTGATGAACTCAAGGCCCGTGGGCTCGTGGAGGCCTTGACCGACCCGGAAATAGAGAAGGCCCTCGAAAGGCCCATGACGGTATACTGCGGGTTCGATCCGTCGGCCCGCTCGCTCCAGGCTGGCAACCTCGTCTCGATAGTCGTTCTCCGCCGATTCCAGATGGCCGGACACAAGGTCATCGCTCTCGTCGGCGGCGCGACGGGGCTCATCGGCGACCCGAGCGGGAAGTCCGCCGAGCGCAACATGCTCACCGTGGAGCAGGTCGAGGAGAACAAGAAGGGCATCCGCGAGAACCTGTCGCGAATCCTCGACTTCGACGGCCCCAACGCCGCGGTGATGGTCGACAACTACGACTGGTACAAGGGCACGAGCGCGATCGAGTTCCTGCGCGACATCGCGATCAACTTCCGCGTGCCGCAGATGCTCGCGAAGGAGTCCGTGAAAAAGCGCCTCGAGGCGAGCGAGGGCGCGCTCACTTTCACCGAGTTCAGCTACCAGATCCTCCAGGGCAACGACTTCCTCCACCTCTACGACAACTACGGCTGCCAGATGGAGGTCGGCGGCGCAGACCAGTGGGGCAACATCACCGCCGGCACCGACCTCGTCCGCAAGATGCGCGGGAAGTCGGCCTTTGGGCTCACGTTCCCGCTTCTCCTCGACTCGTCGGGCAGGAAGTTCGGCAAGAGCGAGGGCAACGCGCTTTTCATGAACGGCGAGATGACTCCGGTCTTCGACTGGTACCAGTATTTCCTCAGGACGCCAGACGCAGACGTCATCCGCTACCTCAAGGTGTTCTCGATGAAGTCGCTCGACGAGATCGCCGCGCTCGAGGCCGAGATGAAGGCCCATCCTGAGCTGCGCATCCCGCAGAAGGCGCTTGCCGAGGAGCTGACGCGCCTCGTCCACGGCGAGGAGGGCCTTAGGGCCGCGCAGGAGGCGACCGAGGCGCTCTACGCGAAGAAGAGCGCCGCAGACGTCGCGAAGGCGGAGAACGTGCCGAGCGCGGAGGTGAAGCTCGCCGACTGCGTCGGGAAGCCAGTCTCCGCCGTCGCGGCGGCCGCGGGGATGTTCAAGTCTAACGGCGAGGCGCGCCGCATGGCGCAGCAGGGCGGGCTTTCGCTCAACGACGCCAAGGTCGACGCGAACAGGCTTTTCGCCGCGGACGACGTCAAGGACGGCGTTGCCGTGCTCCGCTCCGGGAAGAAGAACTACTTCGTGCTCAAGGTGAGCTGAAAGGTTGAAGGGTTGAAGACGATCGAACGATACGTATTCGGGTCATTTCTCTCGAGCTTCCTGCTCGCGTTCCTCGTGCTTTCGTTCGTCATCACCGTCGGGCTGATGGTGCAGATCGTCGGGTTCATTCTCGAGGGCGTCTCGCCATCGCTCATCGGCCAGTTCGCGCTTGTCGGCTTTCCCGAGACGATGCAGTGGACGATGCCGCTCGCGCTTCTCGTGGCGAGCGTGCTCGTCTTCTCCAGGATGAGCGCCGACAGCGAGATCGCGGCGATGCGCGCATGCGGAGTGAACCTCCTGTCGGTGATGAAGTGGCCGATCGCGTTTTCGTTCCTCTGCGTGGCGCTCGGGTTCTACATCAACAACGAGGTCGTTCCGCGCGGGCACGAGGTGCGCAGGAACCTAAAGACCAAGGTTTCGGTGAGCACCGGCATAGACCTCCTCGAGCCGGGGCACGTAATAGACGACTTCCCGAAGATGAAGTTCTACTTCGGCGCGAAGGAGGGCAACTGGCTGTACGACATCGTCGTCATGGACTATTCGCAGAAGGTCGACCGCATGATAACGGCCTCGAAGGCGCTCGTCACGAGCGAGGGGACCGACCTCCATCTCGATCTCTACCAGATGACGGTCGATCCGATCGACGAGAACAATCCCACTATGGCGCGTGCGACGAGGTTTCCCTATGTCGTGAAGGACGCGATAAAGGAGGTCAAGTACAGCAAGAAGGACAAGGACCTCGACTTCGGCGAAATACTCGAGAAGATGTCCCTTCAGAAGAAGTTCATCGAGCTGGCGCAGGGCAGGAGCAAGACCGTCGGCACCGAGAAGAACCTCAGGAAGCGCGACCTCTCCAAGACGCGCACCGAGTTCTCCAAGCGCTTTGTGTTCGCGATGGCCTCGTTCTGCTTCGTCCTCGTTGGCATTCCGCTCGGCATAAAGGCGCAGCGCAGGGAAAGCTCTATAGGAATGGCGATATCCCTCGCGGTGTCGCTCGGCTACTACATAGTCGTCATTCTGATGCTATCGGCGCAGAAGAACTTCGCCATCCGGCCGGACATCCTGATCTGGCTTCCCGTCCCGGCGTGCCTGGCGATTGCCTCGTATCTGATTCCGAAGAACCTGTAGGGGTTGAAGGTTGAAAGTTTAAAGTTTGATGTTTGAGGTTTAAATGCCTAAAGGCTGAAAGGTTACAAATCCATGAAAATCCATCCAACAGCGATAGTCGAAGACGGCGCGACGCTCGGCGCCGACGTGGAGATCGGCCCTTACGCCCATATTGGCAAAGACGTCAAGCTGGGTGACGGCACGGTCGTCGGGCAGGGCGCGATAATCGACGGCCACACGACGATCGGCTCGATGTGCCAGATATTTCCCTATGCCTGCATAGGCATGAAGACCCAGGACCTCAAGTACAAGGACGGTTCCGTCTCCTATGTCGAGATCGGCGACCGCACGGTGATCCGCGAGTTCGCGACCGTTCACCTCGGAACGGCCGACGGGGAGAAGACCATAATCGGGTCCGACTGCCTGTTCATGTGCTACTGCCACGCGGCGCACGGCGTCATACTCGGCAACCACTGCATCTGCTCCAACTCCGTCCAGCTTGCCGGCGACGTGCATCTTCAGGACTGGGCGATCGTCGGCGGATGCTCCGCCTCGCACCAGTTCTGCACCGTCGGCGCGCACGCGATGGTCGGCGGCATGTGCAAGATCAGGCAGGACTTCCCGCCGTTCATGCTCGGCGACATGGTCGAGGGCTCGATGAAGGTGATAGGCCCCAACGTCGTCGGCCTCACGCGGCGCGGGTTCTCGAAGGACGTGATCCACGCCCTCAAGGAGGCTCACCGCTTTCTCTACCGCGACGGCCTCAACCGCTCGCAGGCGCTTGACCGCGTCGAGAACGATGTCGAGCAGTTCGACGAGATCAAGCGCCTCGTCGCGTTCTACCGCACCTCCCAGCGCGGCGTCTCGTGATTGCGCTGGCGGACGACGCCTGGTTTTGATATACTATCGTGCAATGAACATCAACGACATTGTAAAGACGCTCGACGGCACCCTTGTCGCGGGCGGAGAGTCCGACAGGACCGTCGGCACGGTTGTCGCGAACGACCTCATGAGCGACGTTCTCCTCAACGACGGCGACGACATCCTCCTCCTCACGTCGCTCGCCTCCGACCAGGCGATCAGGACCGCGAACATCGTCGGCGCCATGTGCGTCGTCGTGCACAACGCGAAGCCGCTGCCGCAGACGATGTGCCAGGTCGCGGACACGCTCGGCATACCGCTCGTGAGCTCGCCGCTCTCGAAGTACGAGAGCTGCGTGCGCATCCACGACTTCCTCAAGGCCGAATCCGGGTCGTGATGGAGTACAAGCCGACGATCCTGAGCGGCGGCGAAAGCCGCAGCGACGACCAGATAATGGCCGCGCACGAGCGCAGGCACGTCCGCCGCGTCTCCGGGCCGGGTCTCCCCGGTTCCGACGGGCAGGGCGAGCCGCTCGTCATAATGGAGCTTCTCCAGCGCCTTCGCGTCAAGGACGTGATGCGCGACCACGACATAATCTCCGTCGTCCGCACCGACACGATGCACTTTGCGCAGAACCTCATGAAGCGCAACCACATCTCCGGCGTGCCGGTGGTGGAGGGGAAGCGGCTCTTCGGCATCGTCTCGATCAACGACATCATCATGGCGCTTGAAGGCGGCTGGATAGGCGACCCCTGCCAGAAGCACATGGCGACGAACCTCGTCGTGCTCGAGGAGGACATGCCTCTCGCCTTTGCGCTCAAGTATTTCGAGAACTACATATTCGGCCGCTTCCCCGTCCTCAACAAGGAGCGCGACCTCGTAGGCATCGTCTCGCAGCGCGACGTCACGCGCGTTTTGATGCGCGAGCTGACGAACGAGCTCGCGCGTCTCGAGGGCGGTGCGCCCACGCCCGGCGCGGCAGGGGAGCAGCCCAAGTCTGAAGGGGCCCTGCCGTACTACTCGATGCGGCAGTTCGTCATCGTGCGCAACGACCTGCAGAACGCCGGCAAGGCCGCAAACGAGATAAAGAAGATGCTGGGCGAGGCGGGCGTCGAGAAGAAGATCATCAGGCGCATCGCAGTCGCCGCCTACGAGCTCGAGATAAACATCTGCATCCACTCGCTTGGCGGCTCGATCACCTTCATCCTCGACGGCCACAAGGCGACGGTGATCGCGAAGGACAAGGGGCCGGGCATCAAGGACGTCGAATGGGCCCTTCGCGACGGCACGTCGACGGCGAACGACTGGATACGCTCGATGGGCTTTGGCGCGGGCATGGGCCTTTCAAACTCCAAGCGCGTAGCCGATTTCTTCGACATAAAGTCGACCGTTCCGACCGGCACGACGGTCCTCTGCGAATTCAACTTGCCCGAGAAGGCGTAGCCGGGAGGTTCTGGATATGACCAACATGACGCGCAAGGAGTTCATGGGCGGAGCCGCTGCGTTCGCCGCGGCCGGGTCGTTTGCTGCGGAGGCGCAGGAGTCGCCGATGCTCGCGAAGACGAAGAAGTGGTTCAAGGAGGCACAGTTCGGGATGATGGCGCACTGGGGCCTCTATACGCTTCCGGGCGGCGAGTGGAACGGGAAGCCGGGCCGCCGCGCCTACGCGGAGTGGCTGCAGTGGGGCGAGCGCATACCGATGAAGGAGTATGCTGCGCTCGCCAAGGCGTTCAACCCCGTCCTGTTCGACCCGAAGGACTGGATGAAGCGCGCCCGCGACGCCGGGATGAAGTATTTCGTCTTCACCTCGAAGCACCATGACGGCTTCGCCATGTACCGGT
>ONVK01000079.1 GCA_900321255.1 uncultured Lentisphaerota bacterium
GACCTCTGGACCCTGAAGAGCCTCACCGCCGCAGGCCCGCCGAGGAAGGCCTTTCTCGGCGGGCCGTTCTGTCCGGACACTCGTCCGGCTGAACAGTGGGATAGTCTACCAAATCCCGATTAGACAAGACCCCACGGAACCGTTGTAAAAGGCCTGTTTGCGCGGCGTGGCGGCAAGTGAGGAGGTTGAGCGCAGGTCACGGCGGAGGGGGCGGGGCGCTTTGGCGACGTTGAAGTCGAGCCCGACGTGGTTTGCACCAACGCGCGTATCGTCTGGCGAGACTTCACCGAATGAGCGCGTAGGTTATTTTCCGCAAGGCGGAAAGTACGGCGCGAATGTTCGCCAAAGCGCCCCGCCACCAAAGCCGCGCAATTGTTCAGCGGCGGAGCGAAGGCCTCGCCTTCGGCCGCCGCCTCGCTTAGCCCTTTGGCCAGTACTTGTCGGACATCTTCGACGGGATGCCGACTTCGCCCTTGTCGAAGCAGTCGGCGAGGATCTTCCAGCCGAGGTCGAGCGCGTCGATGAGATCGATGTTGACCGAAAGGTCCATCATCTTCTCCTCGAACATCGCGCCGTACTTCAGGAGCTTGCGGTCCCAGTCGGACATCCTGAAGCCCATCGACTGCTTCTCGAGCGTCTCCTTGTACTGCGCGTATAGCTTGATCATCGCGTCCATGATCGTGCGGTGGTCTTCGCGCGTCTTGTTGATGTTGACCTTCTTGCCGTCGACGTCGACGAACTTGTCGACGCCCTTGTTCACCTGCTGCTTGAGGCGCGAGAGCGAGCCGAACGGCTCGATGCGCCCGTTCCTGAGGTAGAACTGACCCTCGGTGATGTAGCCCGTGTTGTCCGGCACCGGGTGCGTCACGTCGTCGCCGGGCATCGTCGTCACGGCGAGGATCGTGATCGAGCCTGCGCCGTCGAAGTCGACCGCCTTCTCGTAGCGCGCGGCGAGCTGGGAGTAGAGGTCGCCCGGATAGCCGCGGTTCGAGGGGATCTGCTCCATCGTGATCGCGATTTCCTTCATCGCGTCGGCGAACGAAGTCATGTCGGTGAGGAGGACGAGGACGTCCTTGCCCTGAAGCGCGAACTTCTCGGCTACCGCGAGCGAGACGTCCGGGACAAGCACGCACTCAACCGTCGGGTCTGCCGCCGTATGGACGAACATGACGGTCTTCGCAAGCGCGCCGGACTCGTCGAGCGTCGAGCGGAACTTGAGGTACTCGTCGTACTTGAGCCCCATGCCGCCGATGACGATGACGTCGGAGTCGGCCTGGAGGGCGATGCGGGCGAGAAGCTCGTTGTACGGCTCGCCCGCCTTCGCGAAGATCGGGAGCTTCTGCGAAATGACGAGCGAGTTGAAGAGGTCGATCATCGGGATGTTCGTCTTCACCATGCGGTTCGGCATGATGCGCTTCGCCGGGTTGACGGACGGCTGGCCGATGGGGGAGGGGTTCTCGTTGATCGCGGGGCCGCCGTCGCGCGGAGTGCCCGCGCCCGTGAACGCGCGCCCGAGCAGCGCATCGGAGAAGGGCACCTTCATCGTCTCGCCGAGGAACCTGACGCGCGCCGCCGTGTCGACGCCTCGCGCGCCCGCGAAGATCTGCAGCGTCACGTTCGGCCCGTCGAGCTTGATGACCTGCGCGAGCGAAGTCCCCGCGCGCGATTCGATTTCGGCGATCTCGTTGTATTTGACGCCTTCGGCGCGGAGCGTAGCCACGGACCCTGACAGCGCGTCGATCTTATGGTAGACTTTGTTGTTGAACATTTGCACTCCTCGGTTTGCGGCTGTTATTATATCATAATTTGCACGCGCTAATCCGATATTATCGCGTCGAATCCGCCGCGCGCGGCGATTCGGTAGAGGCCCTTGCGCCCTATCTTCGAGTGGTCGACGACGAGATAGCGCCTGTCGGCCGCGTCAAGCACCTTGCGGAGAATCCCGGCCTGGCGCTCGTGGTTTGTCGTCGCCGTGCTGTCGTCGAGCCCGAACGCAGACACGAACGCCTTGGTGATGTTCAGGTGCGAAAGCTGCTCAAGGGCGGAATCCCCCAGTATCGAGTTCAGCTGCGGGTCGTAGTTGCCGCCGAAGCCTATCATCGACCAGTGCGGCGGGAACTTCCTGAACAGGTTCATCACCGCGACCGCGTTCGTTATGATGGTGAGGTGGTCGAACTCGGCGTGCGCCAGCAGCAGCGCCAGCTCGTATATCGTCGTGGACGAGTCGAGAAAGACGATGTCGCCTTCTTCGATAAGGGCTAGCGCCTTCTTTGCCGCGGCGATTTTCTCGCGGCGGTTCGCGACTACGCGCTCCTGGAAGGCGGCTGAGTTGCCGTTCGAGTCAGGCGCCTCGTTGTAGACGAGACCGCCCCTTACGCGCTCTATTGCGTCGCGCTTTGCGAGCAGCGCGACATCCCTGTGGATCGTAGCCGAACTTACGTCGAATTCCGTCATCAGCTCCTTAAGCGTGCAGTGTTTTTTTCGCTTAAGGTACGAGAGTATCATTTTCCTGCGGAAGCTTTCCATGCCGCAGAGTCTATCATCTTTCGCATGATGTTGTCAAATCGTCTCATTTTGTCTCAATGCGGCCCTAAGACATATCGCGCCGCATTTGATAGAATATCCGCAAATTCCCGATGGCGGGAATGAGTTTGGCGCCGGAAGGCGCGGGAAGGGCTGGTATGTCGCTTGTCAACATGAAGGAGATGCTTTGCGAGGCCAGGCGGTCGAAGAAGGCCGTCGGTGCGTTCAACATAACGAACTACGAAACAGCCGCAGCGGTCCTGAAGGCGGCCGAGGCGGAGAACGAGCCGGTCATCATCCAGCTCTACATGCGCCTCTTCGACACGGGGAAGGCGTATGATCTCGCGGGGACGCTCCAGCGCCTCGCGTTCCGCGCGAAGGTTCCCGTCGCGCTCCATCTCGACCATGGCTCTACCGTGAAGCAGGCGAAGGATGCTCTCGCGTGGGGCTACACTTCCGTGATGTACGACGGTTCGCGTTCGCCGTACGACGAGAACGTGAAGTGGACGAAGTTCGTCGCCGACTACGCGCATGCGCTTGGGAGCACCTGCGAGGGCGAGATCGGACACGTCGCGCAGGGCGACGAGACGGCGCTCACCGATGTTGACGAGGCGGTCTCGTTCGCGAAGGCGACGGGCGTCGACGCGCTTGCAGTCTCCATCGGGACGGCCCACGGCTACTACAAGGCGGAGCCGAAGCTCGACATCCCGCGCTGCGCCGCGATCGCAGAGGCCCTGCCCGACACGCCCCTCGTCCTCCACGGCGGCAGCGGAACTCCGCTCGCCGACGTCCGTCGCGCGATCGAGAGCGGCATTGCGAAGGTCAACATCGCGACTGAGTTCCTCGACACCTACATAAAGTCGACGCTCAAGGTCTACGGTGACTTGAACGGCGCGTTCGTTCCGCCAGACAAGCTCGCGGACCCGATCATCGACGCCTGCGCCGCGCACGTGCAGCGCCTCATCAAGTTCTTCGCAGGCAGGTAGCAAGCTGAAGGTTTGAAGCCTGCCGACTTTAAACTCAAAGCTCCAACAGGAGGGGTCGAGATGCCGGAATCGAAATCGGACGCTAGGTACAAGTGGGTGATGCTGGCGCTGCTGGCGTTCACCTACTTCCTCATGCATGCAACGCGCCAGGTGTTCAACTCGTCGTTGACCGACATCAAGGCCGCCCTGCCGGGGCCTACTGACGCCGAGTGGGGTTTTACCCGCACGGCGTTCCTTTTTGCCTACGGTCTCGCCGTCCCGCTCGCTGGAATCGCGGCGGACATGCTCAGGCGCAAATGGGTCGTCGTAGTAGGCGCGCTGATGTTTACCGCGAGCGTTTTCGGCACGGGATATGTCGACGGTTTCGTGGGGATGCTGGTGATGTACGGGCTTCTGAACGGCATCGGCCAGTGCATGATACCCGCGTCCGCGAGTTCGCTCATCGCGCAGTACCACATCGAGACGCGCTCGACGGCGCTGTCCATCTACCAGTCGGGCCTCTACTTCGGCATTGTCCTTGCAAGCGTTCTCTCGGGACTGCTCAGCGAGTACTGTCCCGACACCGGCTGGCGCTGGGCGTTCTGGGGATTCGGCGCGGCCGGCATCATCTGGACGCTGGCGCTCGCGATCTTCATGCGCGACACTCCGCCGCTTGTCCACAAGGCCGGCGAAGAGCGCGCGAGCTTCAAGGAGGCCGCGCTTGCGATGGTGTCGAAGCCCACTGCCATTCTCCTGACGTTCGCGTTCGGCATGCTTGTGTTCGGATCGAACTGCTTCAGGACGTTCATGCCGCACTTCCTCCGCCAGTCCGTGGAGGCCGGAGGATTCGGAGTCGACAAATTCTGGGCGCCCATCCATTCCGTCATCTGGTTCTACCTCGGTTCGTTCATCGGCATCGGGACGGGTGCGCGCCTTTCCGACCGCCTCGCCCGCCGCTATCCCGCGATCCGCATAATGATGCTCGTCGTCGGACTTGCCGTGTCCGCGCCGGCGATGGCCGCGATGGTCTACATGCCGAGCCTCCCGCTGTGCTGCTTCATGATGTTCGTCTTCGGAATCGGCGGAGGCTTCTTCGACTGCTCGCTCTATTCGGGGCTCTTCGAGGTCGTCGCTCCGCGCTACCGCGCCGCCGCGATGGGCGTGTACCTCTGCGGCGCGTTCCTCATCGGATGTCCCGCGACCGCGGTCCTCGGCTATGTCGGGCAGCACTTTTCCTACCAGCACGGAATTGCCATGTTCGGCGGGACGTACGCTCTCGGCGCTATCGCGGTTCTTGTGGCCAGACTTGCATTTTTCGACAGGGATAA
The DNA here is from genome assembly GCA_900321255.1 of uncultured Lentisphaerota bacterium. GTDB lineage: Bacteria > Verrucomicrobiota > Kiritimatiellia > RFP12 > UBA1067 > UBA1067. The sequence goes on from ONVK01000079.1 coordinate 4,817, forward strand.
ACAATTCTCAGACCCCCCCTTGCGCAACGGAGCAAAAATATAGTATAATAGCGTCATCAACAACAAAGGAGTTGAAACACTATGGCAGGAAAGCTTGAAGAACGCGTGAAGGACATCATCGTTGAGCAGCTCGGCGTCAACGCCGAACAGGTTACGCCGGAGGCGTCGTTTATCGACGACCTTGGCGCGGACTCGCTTGATTCGGTCGAGCTCATCATGGCGTTTGAGGAGGAGTTTGGCGCGGCGATCCCCGAAGAGGACGCTGAAAGCCTCACCACCGTCGGCAAGGTCGTCGACTATCTCAAGTCGAAGGGCTACGGCGACGACGGCTCCGCTCCGGCGCAGTAACGCGCTTTTCCGGCGCAGGGAACAATCGGACGCGGGACATGGTTCCCGCGCCCGTTCCTTTTTGGTATAATATGCGCCCAACATGAACAAGCTGGCGCTTAAACTTAACAAGACGCTCGGCCCGGCAGCCGAATTTCTCTCTCCCGCCGGACGGCGCATGTATTTCCCCTACGGCGGGATACTTGGCCAGGGGGCCGAGGCGAAGTCCTGCGAAATCAATGCAACGGTCGGCATGGCCTTCGAGGAGGACGGCTCTCCGCTCGTGATGGACTGCTTCAGAAAGGCGGTCAGGCTCGACAAGCGCGCGTTCCTCTATGCCGGGAGCTTCGGCCTTCCAAAGCTTCGCGAGATGTGGCGCGCGATGGAGTTCGCCAAGAACCCCTCGCTCAAGGGCAAGACGTTCTCCAACCCCGTCGTCACGAACGCGCTCACGCATGGCATCCGCATCTGCGCGGAGCTCTTCGCTGGTCCGCGCGACACGCTTGTCTGCCCCGATCTCTACTGGGACAACTACGAACTCATCTTCCAGGAGGCGGTCGGCTGCAGGGTCGTCCACTTCAACACCTTCCGCCGCGGCGCATTCGACGCGGAGGCGATGAAGAAGGCGCTCCTCGCGCCCGGCGCGAAGAAGATCCTCATCCTTAACTTCCCGAACAACCCGACCGGCTACACGGCGACGCTCGCGGACGCGAAAAGAATCGTCTCCGCCGTGAGGTCCGCGGCGGCGAAGGGCAAGAAGATCGTCGTCATATGCGACGACGCATACTTCGGGCTCGTCTACGAGAAGGGCATCCACGAGGAGTCGCTTTTCGCGGAATTCTCCGACCTGCACCGCAACGTCCTTGCCGTCAAGCTCGACGGCACGACGAAGGAGGACTACGTCTGGGGCATGCGCGTCGGCTTCGTGAGCTTCGCGTTCAAGGGGGCGACGGCCGACCAGCTGAAGGCGCTCGAGGCGAAGGCCGCGGGCAACGTGCGCTCCGGCATCTCCAACGTGAACGCCATCGGCCAGCATCTCGCGATCAATGCGTTCGAGGATCCGGGCTACGCCGCGCAGAAGCGCGAGAAGTTCGCCGTCCTCAAGAAGCGCTACCATCAGATACGCGTCATATTGAAGACCCATCCCGGGTACGCGAGGCACTTCGAGGTCATGCCGTTCAACTCGGGCTACTTCATGTGCGTAAAGCCCATCGGCGTCGACGCCGAGAAGGTGCGCAGGCACCTCGTCGCGAAGTACTCCGTCGGAACGATAGTCCTCTCGGGGCTTATCCGTCTCGCGTTCTCGACCGTCCCCACGGCAAAGCTCGACAAGCTCTTCGCGTCCGTGGACGCCGCCATTGCAGATTTGACAACGAAAACCACAAGTAAAGGAACTCATCAATGAAAAAGCTCCTCTCCGCATTTGTAGTCGCAGTCTCGCTCTCCGCGCTTGCCGCATGGGAGCGCGTTGGGTCGCTCCAGGTCGCCGACATGTCGACACAGGGTGCTGCCGTCGCGAAAGTCGGCTCGTTCATCGGGAATCCCCTCGCCGCCGCCGGAATGGCCGCCGCGATCGCCGACAATTCCCTCATTAAGTTCTTCGGCCCGATGCGTGAGAAGACGCCCATGTCGTTCGCCATCTTCCTCGACGGCGACAAGATCTCCGCTTCGCCGGCCGAGTCGCTCGACTCGCTCGAGTTCGCCGTCCTCTACCCGGTGGCCGCCACGAAGGACGAGTTCCTCAAGAGGCATGAAGGAGCGGCCGAGACGAACGGCGTGATCGTCGTCAAGGGCGATCCCTTCGACGAGGACGATTCCGACTCGACGACGTATGTCGTTTTCTCCGACGACGGCAAGTGGGCCGGCGCGAGCGACAAGCTCGACCAGGCGAAGCTCGCGCTCGGCGAAATCGCTGCGGCGTCCAAGTCGATGGACGGCGATGTCGCTCGCCTGAGGGTCGACGAGAAGGCGTTCAAGGCCATCGCCTCCGCCGTCAAGTCCGCAAAGGACGTGAATCCAGATCTCCTGGCGTCGCTGGAGAGCGCCACGTCTCTGTCGCTCGGGCTCCGCGTCTCCGATCTCGGCATCGACGTCCGCATGGCGATGCGGTTTGCGAAGGACAGCGAAAACGACAAGTGCGGGCTCAAGCCGCTCGGCCAGACGCCCTTCGCGTTCGCCGGAAAGGACGCCATTTACGCAGATGCCCAGGCCGAGGGCGCGGGCAGCGCGGGCCAGCTGACGGAGGAGAGCTGGGCGCAGATAATCTCGGTCTTCAAGAAGAACGGCCTCGACGTGCTTAAGTTCGTCTCGCTCGGAAAGACGGAGAAGGGGCTTCGCCTCGTGTTCGACGTTGCCGCCATCTGCAAGGCGGCGAAGGAGCCGGACGGCGGGCCGTTCGCCAAGTTCGACGTCGACGGGTTCGCCAAGGCGGCGCAGGAGATCAAGCCCGCGAAGAAGTTCACCGCCGACACTCCGGCCTATGCGCTTGCCGCCGTCGTCAAGGGCTTCGTGCCGCAGTGGCCCGTGGCCGAGCGTTTCGCCGCGACGCTGCCCGAGGCGGCGTCGAAGAAGCCCTACGCCGTGTCGTTCTTCTCCATCTCGTCGATAGTCAAGGCCACGGCCGCCGAGTCTGCCGCGTTCATCCCCGAGGAGCAGCGCGCGGTGATGAAGCCCGTCCTGGACCAGCTCGCCGTAGAGACGAAGTGCGGCTGCGCGACGATGTTCTGGCGGCAGGGCGACGTCCAGAGGGTGTTCTTCCGCATCTCGGCCGACGAGTGCCGGAGCTTCGGGAGCCTCTTCACGGCCGCGATGATGTTCGGCATGGAGGGCGATTCTGCCGACGAGCCCTGTGACGACGACGATGATGAGGACTGAGGCCTTCGCGAAGGTAAACCTCACGCTTGAGGTTTTCGGAGTGAGACCGGACGGCTACCATGCCCTCCGGTCTCTTGTCGTTCCTATCTCGCTTTCCGACACCATCGAGGTGGAGCCTTCGCAGACGCTCGCTTCCGACACCGGGTATGCGGACGACTTGATACTAAAGGCCGCGCGCGCGCTTGATCCCTTTCGGGGCGCAGCGTTCCGCGTCGTGAAGCGAATCCCGGCCGGCGGCGGGCTTGGCGGCGGCAGCGCGGACGCCGCCGCTGCGCTCGTCGCGCTCAACGAGATGTGGAATCTCGGCCGCTCGCGCGAGGAGCTTTGCGAAATCGGCGCTCAGGTGGGGAGCGACGTGCCTGCGCTCGTCTTCGGCGGGCCTGTCGTGATGCAGGGGCGCGGCGAGGTGGTCGAGCGCGCCTCTTGCCCTCGGCTCGATCTCGTTCTCGTGAACCCAGGGATCCACACTTCGACGCGCGAGGTCTACGCGCGGTGCACGGCCCGCGACATCGCCGCTCCTTCCGCGACCGGCGCTTGCCTTGACGCGCTCGCCTCCGGGGATCTCGGCCGGATAGCGGCGTCGTTCGCGAACGACCTAGCTCTCCCGGCATGCCGTCTGCATCCGGAGATTGCCGATGCGATGTCGTCGCTCAGGACGGCCGGCGCGATCGGCGTCGCGATGAGCGGCAGCGGCTCGTCGGTGTTCGGGCTTGTCGAGTCCGCGTCTCGGGCAGAGGAAGTCGCGGAGTCTCTTCGCAAGAAGGGCCTCTCCGCCTGGGCTGTCCACACGCTCTGATTTCTATTGTTCTGTCGCTCCCTTTCCCACCGCGTGGTTTGCCTGTGCGCGTGTGGTTTGCCTGACAACGTGCGGTCACGGTCGGGGCAACCGTGCTCCCTGTGCAGGGCGGTCGATTTGTGCGTCCTTCGCCCCGCTCGCCGTATACATATACGGCTTCGGGGGCGAGTCCTGCACAACTCGCCACCCCCTGCTTCGGTCCGCTCGGCTGCGGCCCCGACCGTGACCGCGCTTGGCACCTCTGGTCGAGTTCGGCGCGGTGCTCGGGGGCTCGGCCTCACTCCCGCTCCCTGCGCCGCCGCTCCCGTCGTCTTCGCGGCGATACGCGCCGCAATGCTTCGTCGCCGGAATACCGGCTTCTCGCCTTGCGACGTGTCTCACCGCGCATCCGACGAACCGCGTCGCCGCATGTCGCTCAGTTCGGCACTCGCCCCCTCGTCCCTTGCCTCACCTTCCAT
>ONVK01000069.1 GCA_900321255.1 uncultured Lentisphaerota bacterium
CGTCCGAATTCCATATGAGTCGGCGACTGCGAACATGACGCAAATCTTGCGGGGCTTGGCATCTCCCGGTTTCAGGCACTCAATCTCGAAACGCAGTTCCGCGGCGCACGTCTCGGGCACCTCATAGCCGACTGGTCCCGGCCTCCCGTCCCAGAAGCGCAGCTCGACCGAGGTGAACGCACCGGTGTCCCAGGTGGAGCGCATCTGGCTATTGAGCTCAAGGTCGCCGATACGCCGTCCGGCGCAGTCAGCGGCGAGGCCCGAGGCCTGTAGTGCAACGTTTTGTATCTTCATGGTTTCTCCCGTTCTTGGTTATACCAAAATTGTCGGCGGCTGATCTATATCACCTACCTAAGGATTGTCTTTGTCACTGTTTTTCGTTGTTGCCCGTCCTTTCACCACTCTCGGCAAGATACACACTCTCCCCGTCTGCTGTTTTATATGCCGTAATATCTCCCTTATGAAAGAATTCCATGGCCGACATCATTTCACTTTCCCCACGTTCCCGCAGCCCGGGGAATGTTTTCTTCATCCAGGCGAGGACTTCCTCCTTTGTCCCCTCGATGGCGCCATCAACAATTTCTTCTCTGTCATTTATGCATGTGAATCGCTTCATTTTAATTTTTCCTTTCTAAGTACAAGAACGCCAAGAACAACCGCACTCTTACAATTCATTTCGCGCAAGGGCGAGTCGCCCTCGCCACATACGGACAGAATCGCCAGGCTTACATGCTTTAGTTAACAATTTCATTTTCCCTTGATAGGATTGGGGTATGAAAATTATTAATAAAGCACTCCGCAACGAATCGACACACGTTCCGCAATGAGCGCGCGCCGCAAAAAATGGTTCACCTCACATCTGCATGCCGGGACATGCAGATGCTATCCCTCGGCATGACCTTCAGCCATCATGCCGAGAAAGGTCGCGCCGAGTTCGCTGACGGAATTGGCCATCAACTCGTCGAACGACGAGAGTCCTGACGAGACGTCCTTCGGACGCGGCTTGCGCCTGAACACTCCGCTCTTCTCGAACCGCAGGGCGGATGCGTGCACGAGTTCGTGGAAAAGCGTGGCGATGCTTTCCGGCGAGCCGTCGAGCCTCTCCACCCACACGAGGCATCCGAATGTCTCGGCCGGCATCGTGTCCGCCGACACCGTGGCGCCGCGCTTGTACGTGAAGACCGGCTCTCCGCCGAACATCGCCTGGTTCAGCTCCTCCGCCGGGCCGATCCTCAGGTCAACCAGAAACCCGTCAAACTTCGATTCATACTGCAACTCAATCATTTTCATGTTCCTCCATAAAATAAGAGCGGCGCCCGAAGGCGCGCGCTCTGGATGCTCGTCTCCCGTCACGGGATGGCGCGAGCCTCGTCCGACTCGGGATCGACAAGCTTGAGCCTCGTCCAGCATCCGCCGGATTTATTGCATTTCCCTTTCCTTAGTTGTGGTTTGGCGACTCCCTGTCTTCCGTATTTCCTCTGCCCAGATTATGCCGCGGGCACGTAGGGGCGGGAATGGGGACAACGGGCGACAGGCATCTCCTGCCCGCGCGTGGCGCCTGCCGCCTTCATCTGGCGGAGGTTGTCCTCGCGCATCTTGATGATCTCGGCCGTGCCGCATCTACCGCTAAGCCAAAGTGCGTCAATTTCGGCCTCGCGGCGCTTCCATTCATAATATGCCTTCTCTCCGTATTCCCTGATATAGAGATCGGACTCTTTCATCACTTTGACCGACGGCCTCTTGTGTGCGCGGCGCGGCGCCGGCGATTTCTTCGCCATGCTCGCGAAAGCGATGCGATCTGTATTCCAGCTAGAATGAATACTCATTTTTACCTCCTTAATTATTTAAGTGACTAAAAAATATAATGGTGAACCTTGCCAAATCTTACATCTATCGATGCAGCGGCAAGATTTGGAACTACAGAAAACACGAAACTACACGGAATTCAAGCCTTCCAGCATTGAATCGATATACCACGACCCGCATTCAAGATAGAGAATCTTGATGCTTTTTCCTCTCGATGATGTCCAGCGTATGCCGGAGCGTTTCCTCGATTTCCCTCGTTCCGTCTTTCAGCGCAAGCCAGCGGCCCTGCTGGTAGCGGAACATATTCTTCGCCGGGGCCACCCGTTCGAACAGGTATTTTGTATTCGCGCTCTGGACGATGTTGCACGCATCCTTCCCTGGCGCAATCCGCAGTCCGCGACCGCACATCTGGATGGCAGGCAGGCGGCTCGCGTCACGGGCGAACACCGAAGTCACGTCTGGCTGGTCAAAACCCTCGGTCAGCATCGCGACATTGGCGACGACCCTTACCTTGTTCTCAAGGAACCTCTGCAGCTGCCGGTCCTTGTCGCTATCCGCCGTCACCACCTCGACTTCAATCCCGCCTTCGGCCATGTAATTCTTGAACTCAAGGCATTCGGCTATGGTATGGAAGTAGACGAGGCTCTTCCCCCAGCGCTCCGGGCTTTTAAGATAGTGCTCGGCGACATCCTTCGGCGTATACCTCGGCATCAGATAGGAATTGAACCGGCTGAGGTAGCCATCCCTCATCAGCCGTCCGATTGAACATGTCCGAACCGTCTCCTGGAAGGAAAGCTTCATGCGGTCCGTCCGAAGCGGCGTCGCCGAGAGCCCGAGAATGTACTTCGGCTTCATCCTGTCGTAGAGCATGACGCAGCTCTGGGTCGCCTCGTGATGCGCCTCGTCCAGAACGACAAGCTCCACCTCGGGGGGATTGCGCTCAAATAGCGATATCGGCCGCACGTTGTCGCGATGGAGGTCGCGGTTTTCCTCCATCATCTGCTCCAGCAGATGGTGCCTCGGCGCGACCCAGCCGACCTTGAGCTGGCGGCCTAATCTCTCCTGCAGGCGATGGACCAGTTCAAGCGCCATATAGGTCTTGCCCGATCCGACTGGCGATTCCAGCATCACCGAGGACTTTCCGCCCTCGGTGAACGCCTTCAAGCACTTCTCTACCGCCTCCTGCTGGTATCTGCGTTCTTCGTATTTCCGCATTTACACCTCCTCAAGCTGCCTGGTCGATGTCCAGGTCGTTCATGTAGAAGCGGCTCGTGCGCTGGGAATTGGGGTAGATGTCCTCAAGGTCGAACCCCCTGGCGAGCAGCGTGCCAGCATAGGCATGGAGCGGCTTCGCGTCGGTGATGATGCGCGCGTGGTGCGTGGCCAGTTCCGAGGCGAAGTTAAGGAGGTCCGACACAGAGCAGTCGACCGGCAGGAGCGAGCGCTTCTTCTGCCCTATCTTGCCGAGTTCCGTAACGCCATAGCGCACGCAGGGATTGAGCGCCATCTCATGGAGGCGGTCCCGGAGCACGAGCTGGTTGTGTCCGGCGGGGACTATCTTGCGCACGACCTCCTCCAGCGCATAGAGCTCGCCTACGGAAGCCTTCGTCTCAGCCGCCTGGGTCATGCGCTCCTGGAGCAGCTCGACGCCCTCGGGGTTGGCGAAGCTCTTGAGCAGCCGGGCGAAATGGCTGCCGTCGTTGTCCTTGATTTCCATCTTGGTGCGGAAGATGGGCGCTTCTGCGACCGCGCCGTTCTCGCACACCTGACGCCATGTGGCCAGATTCATCTCCGGCCTGCCGTATCCATCGACCGGAATCCGGCATTCGACGTGGATGTGGTATGCGCTGTCGTTCTTGACCTCCCATTTCTCGCCAAGATTCAGCCGAGCAGTGAGGACGCCGTTGCGATACGCAATCTCCTGAAGACGCGGGTCGTTTCCGAGAGTGTTCATGATATAGCGAATCGGGACCGGCACACCCTGGCGCTCGGTCACGCCCAGGGCCATGCCCTCCGCGCGGTCGACAGTCAGTCTCAGCTTTAGGTCGGGCTGCGTCGTCGCAGCGCGCTCCATAACCTCCTGCGGCGAAAAGAGCTTATAAATCCCGGAGGGGACTCCCAATTGCGTCGCGAGGCTCTTGCGGAAGCGAGGCGTAATCTGATATTTCTCGCCACTGTAGTTGAGGGATTCAATCCCCCTGTCGTTGTAGTCGAGCAGCTCAACGAGCTGTTTGGGTGTGCAGGCCACCGGAACGAAGCGAGCATCGTCGCTGATATCTGGATGTTTCATGTGCATTGTTGTTTGCCTTTCTAAGGAATATATACCCTCGCTCTCCGCGAAATATTACAAAGGCGGTGAGAGAAAAATGTCCGCGGCATATATGCCGCGGACACGATGGCGTCATGTACGCCAATTCATCACATCGACTCGAACACAGGCATTTCTGGCGTAGGCATGCCCAGCACTTTGCGCAAAACTTCATTCTTATTCAGATAGCCACGAATCGTGACACTGTTGTCGGCGCTAAAGAATTCTCGTGCTGTCAGTCTGTACTGCCGAGGGATCCTGCCCCAAAGACGCTCAGTCATGGACCGAATCTGGCTCACCATGTCTTTGGGACCATCATAACCCGCGTACGAGAAACCGTAATTACTTGTAACCGCATAATCCCAGTTGAATATCTCCTTCTTGGAGACATTTGGGAAATTCAAGTAGCAAGAGTCCCCCACCACATAAAACACGTTAGCATCCTCAAGTTTCTTTTTTGTCGTGTTGACAAGCGTAACATTGTCCCAAAGAAACACCATCGCCATTTTTTCTTTTCTTCCTGGGCCAATGACTTCACCTTCTTCATTCGCGAGAACCGCCTCCATGTTCACATGTATGATGCCTGGTCCCTTTATCACGACAAGACGATCTTCTCTCAAAACGACAGGATCTATTACCCTAATGGATCTGCATGGGGAGAGCACAGAAAAATCAAGGAACATTTCTCCTACCCCTGCATATATCGCATCTGAAGCGAATTGCGCATTTTGCATTCGCTCTTTCAATTCTTCCCACTTGAATGCGACTGCTTTCTCCCGTGCCATCTCTTCTTGCATCCCCATGAATTTAAGGCGATCCTCATATATGCACTTGCGCATCTCCTCCCTGCCGAGCCTATCGACGTTGCGAACATCTAGCTCAAGGGAATCAATGTCAGGATATCGGTTTTCTTTTGCATTCGCGATACACTTGTTGATGATAAGGCTCCATTCCAGCGGCACGTCCCTTCCGAAGCAGTCCCGTATCACATGTCCGATCTCATAGATGTCAACCGCCACCGTATGTTCCCCCAGCTCAGGAGGGGCGAATCCTCGTGTTCCGACGCGAATGCGCAACTTTTTCCCGTCGTCGCAGATGATCATGCTCAGCGAATTCTCGTCTTCTCTCCTGCGCCCAGACCGCTTGGCGTCAAACCTATGCGCCGTTCCAAAGTCCGATAGCACAATCGTGCCGTCCTTCTTTCGCATTATGTTATCCGGCTTGATGTCGCAATGGGCAATCCTAAGCTTGTGCAGCGACTTGACGGATTCAAGCAATCCCAGGACAAACTCCTTTATCTCATCCTCCTTGTCCGGCAAACCGTGATAGCCCGTGCCATTAAGCTTGAACAGGCGCTCCATCACGAAATAGTATCTGCCGTCCCCATTCTTCCCCATGAAATAACACTTCGGCAAGTTGCTTGAATTGAATTTTCTGACAATGGTTCCCTCGTGCTCAATTCGCCTGTTTTTATTTACAAGCAAAGCGTCGCAGCTCAGTTCAGCTGCGTAAATCTTGATTGCCACCGGCATTCCCGACCGAACATCTTCCGCAGCATATACGGCGCCGCAACCGCCTTCTCCCATATACTCTGTCACGCGATAGCGGGAATGCCCCTCCCCCAGCACGTCACCGCGCCGAAGTACGTCACACGGCCAATCGTTGGCATCGGATGTTGCTGCTTTACCCATTAATTATTAGTGACATTTGAGAATCCAGCTATCAGGTTCCGTATGACCCTAAACCGAATGTCTTGTACACGACTCTTTCCAACGAATTCCGCCAACCGGTCCCATGCTTCACCTATCAATTGCGCTCGGCTCACTCTTTTGCCGGACGCCATCCTATCTTCCCCTTTCCGTCGGATTGTCGCCTCGATCCTTTCGCATGCGTCAAGAAAACGTTTGTTCCAATCGCAATAAGCCTTGTCAAACGTACCCACCGCAATACCTTTCTTCAAGCACTCGGCCTTCACGACCTTGTAAGGCAACCCCTTCTCGTACAACGCGACGAGCACATCACGGAACCATGATCCCTTCCGGAGCCGCTCAAGCGCGGACACATACGCGATATACCGGAGATCAATTCTCGCCATCCAGAACGTTCTTTCGGCCTTTTTTCTTCTACGTCTTGCCTCAGGGGATTCAGGAGCCTCCAGAGTGTCTTCAATCGTCATGTCGTTTTCCGGATCATCATCATCTATTTTCGTGGAAGAAGAGACATCACGAACATAACAAGGCACTTTTCGTCCCTCCCCGTCAAGGACATATCGGCCCTGCTTATCTCGTTGATAGATGACATGTCCTTTAAGGTCTTTCAATATGATTTTAGGCACACGGCACATGTCAAAGAAGGCACACTTCACGATCAGACGCAACCAATGTCGAAACGCACCCCTTCCCACCCTGTCGCGCGAAGTGTCAAATCCTAAAAGCGCCGGTTTTTTGCCACCGAACAGCCGCATGTATACATTCGAATAGACTTCCTCTGCCGTGATCGTTCGCCCATCTTCCAAGTGTTTAACGGGAATACTTATGGTTCGCCTGCCTGGACTTTTCGCACACTGGCCTTCTCCCTTATCGCTGCCCCCAGCCGAATTGCTCCCCTGCTCGACTTCAGTCTCCATCACAAACCCAAGCCCACCTTTATCACGGCGCGCGACCAGAACCTTATAGACAAAAGGACGGTATGTTTTGTCGAACTTGATTTTTGCGGAATCGCCCATTCTAAAATCGGCATCACCAATATAAAGCGACGCGATATCCTTGTTGCTGGCTCCAAGTGACACTTTGGGCCTTAAAGCCGACTGGACGAGACGGATGAGCTCCGGGTCAGTCTTTGGCGTTGAGCGCGAAAGATCGGGCATTCTATAGTTTTCCTGTGCGGCAGCAGCTTTCTTTTTCATGTTGTTCTCCTACCAGAGCCAGGTTTCTAATTAATTTCTTTTTTGCGGTATTATATCACAACAACACCGCCAAGTCCACGCGGGAAATGCGACGGCGTTTACGCCGCGCGGCCGAGGCCAGGACTATTGTACAATTCTCGCCAAAGCTGCTGCTTCCTTGAATGTCGCGCCAACGATGTAGCATTTCACGTCATATCTATCGGAAACTTCAGAATCGGCAGGAACATCAAGGTCGGGGAACGGACACAGCTCCACATCCGAGAAATCCCTGAGGCAAGGGAACGCCTGGGAAACCATTTCGCAGTGGTTGTTTCCAATGCCAACTTCCTGAACTCCTTGATGATCCGAGTAATACCAACGGACGCCAAGGATACGTGCAATTCTGCGCATGAAGCTGCCGTCGACATAAGATGCATTAAAGCCGACATGGTAGGCCTCTTGATACATTGCCGCAACGCGAATATCATGTGGAATCAGGAACTGCATCGCAAATTCAAGCGATTCTGCGACAACGAAGATGACCGCGCGCGTTATTATGCCACGGTCACGCGTGTCACATGTAACACGACATTCCACCACCCGGCCAAGATCAGGTTCTATGTGCCCACTTGCCTGATCCGTCGGCATGTGCAAGACGCCAGTAAAACCATCCAGCCGGCTATATTCCCTTACATGCTCAATGCGGACTCTCCGAATTTTATCGTCCTCGGAGTGAGATGTAAGCTCCGTCCCGTCGGCAGGAATGACAGATTCGGGCATACGGTTCTCCGTCCGTAGCCACACGTCCGGCATAAACCCTTTCCTCCGGTCCCCGACAAGCAAGTCTTCGTATTGCTTCGTCCCTGTAACATCAATAAACGTTGGTCTCCAGAGAATTTTCTTCCCCGCAAGCTTCTTCTCAAGATCTTTTGACATCATCATGGTTTACCTCCTTTTCCGTACCATGCCGGTCGGCGGTTGCGGCATTGAACGAAACTTGACAGCAAGTGAGTGTGCCGAATGATCTACGTCCGCCCCAGACAATGAGCAGGCGCCGTTCGCAGCCGCAACCGCCGACCGACATGAAATCGCAGCATCGCCGAAGCGTTTCTTCCTTACGGAAGGACTCGCGCGTAGCCAAGTTCAAAATCCCTGCGGGGAACCGCAAGCAGGATGCCTTCTCCTTCAGCCGAACAGGCGGCGACATGGAGAACCTGGCTTGTAGCCTCTTTAACAACGAACTTGTCGCCGGGCATTGCGGACACGCCACCCGGCGTCTTGCCCTTTCCCTCGGCGACGACGGCGAGATCGTCGAGAAAATCGAATTCTACCGTCTTCCCGGCTAGAGCCTTGGACTCGTCGTCAGAGACAGCTGTCTTCACTTCCTCGACCTTCAGGCATTCCGCCGTCTTCGAGATACGGCGGTACACAACACGAGGATTGTCGGTTCCAAGCGTCGCACGGGTGGAGTCCGCGTCGACGGCGAATGTCCCGTAGGACTTGTACCAAGTGGCACCCGCACGCTCCTCACGCCAGAAAACATAGCGAGTCAGCGGACGGGCAAGCTCATCCGCGATGCGGGCGGCCGTCTTCTCGGAGTCCTTGTTGAACTCTTCGATGACAAGAATCTCGTTCCAGCCCCTCTTGTCGCACATCGGGCCAATCTTTCTCGCATTCTGCCATCCGTCGCCGCCGTTTTCGGAAAGAAGGCAGGCAATTGTGTTTTCCTTGCCGGGGACGGTGAACCAGTTGTGATACGGAAGTTTCGTGGCCTTCACTCCGAAAAGATGTGTCACTTCGGCGACTGACTGCAGGTCATCCCCGAAGGACACTTTCCCAGATCTCAGGCACGCATTGAATTCACTCATTGTATTTTCCCTTCTTTAGTTGTGGTTTACACCACTAATACTTAGCTACAACTCCCTTTCTTACGGAAAAATTGCGTCCATCTGAAGAAAAAGTCCGCGACGTTGCCGCCGCGTAACTCACGCCATTCCTTCTTCCCTTGCAGACTCAACCTCAAAGAATGACTCTGCAAGGTACACCTTGTTTCCATCGGGCGTCTCATATGTCTCAGCCTCTCCGGGTCGGAAGAACGCCCATATCGTATCAACTTCCTGATCCTCCGATTTGCGAAGGCCTGGGAACGCATTCTTCATCCACGAAAGGACTTGTTCCTTGGTCCCCTCGATGGCACCATCGACCCGGTCGCCTGCATCTGTCAGGCAGGTGAACATTTTCTCTTCTTCGAACATACTCTCTTCTTCACGGTTTTCCATTTCGTTGTTCCTTTCTTAATCCTGATTTGTCCGGATCGCTCATCCAGCCAACTGGCTTCGCGTCCTTCTTGCCGGAGAAAAAATCCGCTGCCGAATACATCGGCACCATCTTGCGTTTCTTTTTAGGTGTATTCATGTCATTTCCTTTTCTTTTCTCCCTTCTAAGTACAAGAACGCCAAGAACAAGCACACTCTTACAATTCATTTCGCGCAAGGGCGAGGCGCCCTTCCTACATACAGACAGAATCGCCAGCCTTACATGTTTTAGTTAACAATTTCATTATTTGCATCTACCTGCGCGTCGCACTCCGCAACGAATCGGCAAAGTCCGTCGGCCGCCTCTTTAACGTTACCGAAAATCATGTCCGGCTCTCCGACCGCAGTGCCCGCCGAATCCAGTTCCCGCCGGCACACCCACCAATCTTACTGAAATTATGCATCTCCCGTCACGGGATGTCGCGGACCTCGGCCGAAGCGGAATCGACAAGCCTAAACCCTAGTCTAACTTTGTTCGATCAAGCCAAACTCTTCGCCGCGTCCATCTTGCCGTTCGCCTCCGCGAGCGTGACCGGCTTCCAGCCATGCCACTTCGCGCACACGCAGATCGAGTTGCAGGTCGTTGGCGGCGGCGCGGACATGAGGCGATGCTCGTGTCCGTATATGATGCGCTCGCCGGACTGCAGATCCCGGGCCTCCGCCTTCACATGAACCAGCCGGAGGTTCAGCTCGTCGATGCGCATCTCCTTCACGACATCCTCGAACGCGCAGCGATACCATTCATCGCCGAGGCGGTCGTGGTTGCCCTTGATCAGGGTCTTGCGTCCGTTCAGCTTCCCGCTGAGCTCCTCGAGGTCGCCGACTCCTCCGTCGCAGAAGTCGCCGATGTACAGCACGAGGTCGTCTTTTCCGACGACGCTGTTCCACAGCTCGATATGCCGCCGCTCCTCTTCTAGCGTGCTTTCCGCAAGGACGCCGCCGAGGTGCGCCCAGTCCCGGAAGTGATGATCGCTCGTCACAAATGTGTGGTTCAGGTCGTATTTCATGCGCTTCTCAGCTTCGTCCTTCATTCCCCGTATCTAGTAGAACAACGCCAATTTCCCAACCTTACAGTTTTCCTCATCCACATTCCCCGCCGCAAACTCAATGACAGAACCTGTAGAAGGCGAAGTTGCGTCTGCGGCATTCTGGACACTTCTTGAATGCAACGGATACGCAGTTGCCATATACAGCCTGCACTTGAATCTGGCTTTTCTGAATCTTGGACGCATCCTAATCCCTCCTTTATCCTTTCACGTTCATCCCCGCCTGGTCACTAAAACGCTCAATGAATTCCCCAAACCGCCGGCATTCGTCTGCGGCCTGAAGCAGCAGGCTGCGCATGTTGATGACACGATGCCTGGCCTTAAGGACAAAATCAATCACCTGCGAGTAGGTGTCGAACAGTCCGATGAGCACGCCGTCCATCGTATAGACGCCGTGAAGGATGCAGTGCCACGGCCCGAACCAGAGCCTGGACTTCACCTTCACGTCGTCTCCTCTTAGGTCTATGTCATATTTCTTTATCATACTTCCGCCTACTCTTCTCTTTTATTGCCCTCCTCTGTCAGGCAGGTGAACATCCTCTCTTCTTCATAGTCTTCCATTTTGATTTTCCTTTCTTATGTTTGCTGTTCATTGACAAATACGGCGGTTGTCAATCTATCTTACAACGCAAGCGGCGGTGAGGAACCTCGCCGCCGTATCAACTTTCATGTTTGTCCTTTCACTGAACTTTCGTCCATCTGCCGAAAGTCGCGTAGAACGGCGCGAACTTGCCCTTCTCCTCGATTGGGTGGCGTGCGCTGCCGCGCCCCTCGAGAATCGCGAAGACGACCGCGCGGAACTTGTCCTTGAACTCCTGTCGCCAAGGCCGACCAGTCGTCCGCCAGGCAGCCGATAGCCCCAGTGGCGGAACACGTCGATGTTGTTCCTGTAGACTGCTTCCATGACGCGCTTCGCGCCATAGCGACCGCCATTCGCGATTTCGTCTTTCGCCTGCTCGACATTCCATTCAGTCATGGCACTCCTTATACACGGTTCTCATTTCTTGCGTTTCGGCCTCCAGCACCTCCGCTTATTCGCGGACTTGCCGCTGTACGGGACGCGTGCGGGTGTTTCCTCCGCGTCCTTCCGCATCAGCTCGATGCATCGAGTAAGTTTTTCCTTCTGGTCTTTCTGCATGATCGCCCTCCTTGTAAAACGTACAACAGAGCCAATCATCAGACCTTACAAATTATTTATTGGAACAGGACCGGAAGCAGCTCCGCGTCGGCGGGGCAGAAGTCGAGCGCGGACATCTCGTCCGGCGTAAACCAGCCGAGTTCGGAATGTTCGAGCGCGGTCGGTTCGGCCCCCGGCGCGGGCTCGCAGTCGATTAGCGTCAGGTGGATCGTGCGATCGGGATACGCGTGCGTGACCGCCGTGCGGATCCTCTCGTTCGCGATTTCGAGGGCGATTTCCTCGCGGCATTCGCGCGCGAGCGCCTCGCAGGGAGTCTCGCCAGGCTCTATCTTGCCGCCAATGAACTCCCAGTGTCCGCCGAGCGACTTCCCTGTCGGACGCTTGCCGAGGAGATATTTCCCGCCACGGCGGATTATGCCTCCCACCACTTCGATGATGCGCTCGGCACCTTTTCTTCCCTGATCTGTTCCTGCCATGAATTTTCCCCTTTCTTCTTTCTGGACTCCCATACTGTCAACAACGACGATCGTTTCGAGATATTATCCCACGGGCACATCGCCGTTTCTTTTGTCTGAATTCTACCAAATCCATACACCTTCCGCAAGGGCGCGAGCACGCCGCGCGCCGAATCCGCGTCTCCCGTCACGGGATGGCGCGAGCCTCTACATACTATAGCCGTAGATTCAGCTTCTCAGTTTCGCCCTTCATCGCCCTTCCTTTCCGCCCTGAGGGCCCAATCGCCTTCGCCTACTACGTTAAAGCGGATATCGCCCGTCCCGCAGCATCCGCAGCCGTGCTCAGCGCAGTTCCTGCAATGCCAAACCGTGATTTCCTTCTCCGTCTCGCGCTCGGCGCGGCGGCGCGCCGCCTTCGCGTCAAGCCCTTGTGCGCGCAGCGCGCGGGCAATCTCGTTCTTCCGCGCAAGAAAGCGCGCAAGCGACTTCTGGTACGGACAGTTCCCCGAGCCGTCCCAGACAACATGCGTCACGTCAAATCCAAGCCGGCGCGCCTCCGCCTCACCGGCATCGTCGCCTGCCCAGGCGGAGTAGCGGGCATGGAGGTTCGCGGGGCGGTCGACAAGCTCCGGAAGGAGCTCGATGCGCTTCGTGTAGAGGATCGCGTGTACGCTCGGGTGGCGGCGCGCGGCGGCTATGCAGGCCTTCATCTGCTCGGCGTTCTCAAAGTCGCCGCCGTCTGAAAGGCGGATCGGCAGGTGCAAGCGCTCCGCCTCGCTGTAAAAGTGCTCGTAGTACGCGTTTGGGTCGATGCGACGGAGGACCGTGTTCCGCGCCTCGCATCTGCGGCAGCTCGGCCGCGGCTTCGTGCAGATGTTGATCACGTAGCAGGTCCCCGCGCACTTCTCAAGGCACGAGGGGTGGCATGTAATGATCGGAAGCGTTGCCTCGTTTACGCAGCGCGTCTTGCGGTTTCCAAGCCCTATGTGCGGCTGTTCGGCAAAGCGCCCCTGGTACTTCGCCTCAAAGTCCTCTACGTCCTTCTGCATCAGCTCGATGCATCTGGCAAGTTGTTCCTTCAGGTCTTTCTGCATAATTTACCTCCTTGTACCTATTAGAACAACGCCAATTTCCTAACCTTACGATTCTTTTTTGATTTGGTGTCTTGTCCACCTTTGAGAAGGCCCATCAACATCTCGCTGCTGAGGGACGCGGAGCCGGTATCGTCAAGAATGTCGCCGCCTTCAGCCTGCGATGTTGCCGGAATGGCGGAGCTGGAATTTTTTGAGCACTTCTGCCATTTCTGGCTCAAGGTAAGTTTCGGCCTTTGCCGCCAGTTCCTTCGGGACGCCCCAGTACGCCTCGGCGACGGAACCGACGATGGCGGCGATGGTGTCGGAATCGCCGCCGATGGATACGGCGTTGCGGATTGCGTCCTCGAAGGAAGTCGACTCGAAGAACGCCTCCAGCGCTTGGGGCACCGATCCCTGGCACGATTCATCCATGTGGTACGTCGGGCGTATCTCGTCCAAAGTGAAATCGATTGGATAGTAGTTCTCCACGACATGTGCGCGAATCTCGGAAATCTTCCAACCCTGCCGCGCGAGCCAGATGGAAACGGCCGTCGCCTCCGCGCCCTTGATGCCTTCGGGATGATTGTGCGTGATGTCCGTCACCTGAAGAGAAAGCGACTTCACCTCGTCAAGCGAATTCCCAGCCCACCCGCACGCGCTCACGCGCATGGCCGAGCCGTTGCCCCACGAATTGTAGGGCTGTGGATCGTCACCGAAAAGCCAGTCGACAAAGCGTCCGCCATAGCCACCGCAGGGAATCGCCTGCGCAAAGTCGCGCATGGCCTTCGTGGCGATCTGCCGCAGGTCGCCACCTTCGTCACTCCACTTCATGAGCGCCGCCGCAACGGCGACGGTCATGAGCGAATCGTCGGTCCATTCGCAGTCTTCGTGGAAGAACTCAAAGTCCTTCGTCTTGATGTTGTTCTCGTCAAATTCGAAACGAGACCCGACAATGTCCCCGATGATTGCGCCTATCATTTGCTTTCCTTTACGTTAATCGGCGTGTGGCTGAGAACCGCCAAAATGTCATCGAGCTTGCAGCTGAATATATCCATCGCGGCGGCATACGCGCCGTCAATGTCCTTTGCCTCGACGTCACGCGATCCGACGCCCTTTATCAACACTGTCCACTTTTTCACGTGCACGACTCCTTGAGTGATGGTGCCACGCCCGGAACCGGCTAAACCGATCCACGGGCATGGCATCGGCGAATTCTACTGGCGGACGAGCGTTCCGCTCGACTTGTAGAGCCAGGCGCGCCCGTTGTCCATGGCGATCGACACCATGGCATCGGTGCGGCTGTCGCCGCTCACCTGCACGCCTACCACATTGTGAGGCACGTTGATCTGACGGAACTGGATTTTAGAGTCCGTGTACAGCGTAACCCTCTTACCCGACCATTCAGCAATTATCATCTTGCTATGTTCCTTTATGGGATTTCCCCACCACAATCAACGGCTTTCAAGCTTGGCAATTACGCAAAAATTTGGAAATGTATCTCCACACACTCTTACAACCCAATCGGTCTCAATAATCATTAATAGATTGAAGGACCTTCTCAAAATATGCAATCTGTATATCTTTAACCGTCATATCTTTAACCATCCCAGCAACCTTGGCTAATCTGACATAATTCCTGGCAGCTCGTAAAACATTTCCCGCCTTGTCCTTAATGCGACTGAAGCTCGGATGGAATGCAGTTATTAAATTTATGAACCTACCATTTTCGGGAATGCACTGAACTTCATAACCGTCTTTAGGCAGATGCGCTTTTGACAATATCGAACTTGTATATCTAACATCCACCACTTCATTCCCCAATGTCAAAATAATGTCTGGCTGGAATTCGCAAATTTCACGTTCTAGCAAATGATCAAAACACTTTCTAAGATATCCATCTTTGAGTTTTACTGCCTCTTTCACATACTTGCCCTTATCTCCCGCATATAGTTTTCTGGAATCGGTGATATAAACCATGCCATATAATGCTAATAAATGCTCTATTAACCGAAGTGATAGTTCGTCCCTCTTTCGCATGTATTGACGATATGTTGCACAGTGAACACCGAACGGAGTAGAAAGACTCAACGCGCCAGAATCACCATCCTCGCGCTTCGGATCCTCCGAAATAATCATAATCTTTTTGAAACCCCTAATCGGATTCGATATATTCAACCAAACAGGTAAGTCATGTCCAAAATTAGGTTGAGAAAAGCAATCTTTTATCTCGGGAACACCACTACTGACAATTTCTTCATCCACATTCAGCCTAGCATCTGGCTTGTTTGGGTTTTCAATGTTCTTCAGATGCTGGACAATTTGATCGCAACATTCTGGGCAACCATAATCTTTATACGACACATTTTTGAAGTTCCGTCGCATTTGTGCATAACGGGCATTCATTATTGTTTCAAGATTTGAACTAAAAAAAAGATCCAACCCCAGCATTGTCGTAATGCCACTTGTCATGCCATTTCTAGCTTCTCTGTCTGGGCTGAATTCAACATCATTCTCCCAGTCAACAGTTCTCCATTCCATGGACTTCTATCCTCCTTCTTTTGTTTTACTTTCCTGCCGGCTTGAATGTGAGCCGCATCTCCCGCCGGTTTAGGAGCACGGTAAATGACTTGAAGAAATCATAACCGATAACGGCGTCCTTGTCAACCATCTTTTGACTTGTTGTCGCCTTTGATCATTTTGACATCCACCTTTCATTCCTTCGGTCTCGTGTCCTGCGTTATGCGGAACACCCTTTTGAGCCTGTCACTGCGATCTCCCTCTCTTTCGCCTGCATTATACAATTTTCCGAAGCTCTTATCGCGCACCGCGCAGGATCGCGAACTTTTCGGCCATCGGAAGGCGCTTCCAGGCAGCTTTCGTGAACCCACGCGCGTAAACAGTCTCCTTCTTAGCCGCAGTGCGCAGAAGCGTGCGGTCGGCGGGCGAAAGCGCCGTCCACTCCTCAAGCGTTACACCAGCCGCCTTCGCGCCGCGTTCGAGCTTTTGCTCTTCGGTGAGTTTGCGAAGGTCTCTGGAATATGTGCGGTGCGGATCGTCCATCAAGCCGTCAGCATACGTCACCACCCCTTTTTCATCAACGCGAATCACCCCATCCAGCAGCATCGCAAGAACGAACCCATGTCCCATTTTCAGAATCGGACAGTGGATGACGTCGCTGTAGGATGCGAAGCCGTAGTGCGGATGCCAGGGGTTGTAGCCGTCGAAGTCGATCAGCATGAGGTTCTTCCCGGAGTCGCGCATTTCGACGAGGCTGCGATAGGCCTCCGTCTTCACAACCGCCTTAGCGTAGACCGGAATATAGATCGCCTTCCGAGCAGGGATGTAGTAGAGCCGCTCAAACGCACCGTTCACATTCCACCAGGAGTACTTGCACTTTCCTACATTCTTCTTTCCAACAGGAAAGCGGATCGACATTTTATCTCCAAAGCCCTTTATAGCCCACATCTCGTCTCTCCAGGCAAAGTACCGAGAGTCGGGGTAGCCGTCTGGGCCCATAGTCCAAGGATAGACCTTAGCGCACTGCCAGGCGCGCTCAAACGTCTCAGACGTGAGACCGTCGTAGCACTCCACCGGCCCGAGGTAGAAAGGCGAGAGCCCTCTCATCACCTCGTCCTTATTGCCGGACGTGCAGTCGATCCGCACGAACTCCTTCCCTTTGGCCGCATCGTCGAGCTGCGACTCAAAGGATCCCTTACCTCTTTTACCAACAATTCTAATCATTTTCTTTTTCCTTTCTAAGTACAGAGAACGCCAATCGGAATCCTGACCTTACGCCTTTTTCGTTAAAAAATTCATTTCTTCTCTTTTCCCTTTCTTAGCGGCCGCCAGCACTTCCGCTTCTTCACGGGCTTGCCGATGTACGGGACGCGGGCGGGAGATTCCTCTACGTCCTTCTGCATCAGCTCGATGCATCTTGCGAGTTGTTCCCTTTGGTCTTTCTGCATGTATAGCCTCCTTTTCCCTACTGGTAACTCCGCCAAATGCATGACCTTACAGTACAGGCGGCGCCAAGGGGTCTCGCCGCACCGCGCAGTGATTGCGTTTCACCGTCGTCATGTCGTCTCCTATTTGAGTTACATAGGGAATCGGTTCTCCAACTATTCATATTGTATCATAAATTCAGGCGCTGTAAACCCCGGCGAAGGCGATCGCCCCGCCAGCCGCGCGCATCCTACGCGCAGCGGGCCCAGTATTCGCGGAGCATCCTGATGCGGCTCGGATGGCGCAGCTTGCGGAGGGCCTTCGCCTCTATCTGGCGGACGCGCTCGCGCGTCACGTTGAAGAAGCGCCCGACCTCCTCGAGAGTACGGACGCAGCCGTCGCTCAGTCCGAACCGGTAGTCTATGACCTCCCGCTCGCGCCCGCCCAGCGTCGCCATCACCTCTGCGATCCGCTCGCGCATGAGCCGCACGTCCGCAGACTCGCCCGGATTCTCGCTCGACATGTCCGGAATGATGTCGCCGAGGCATGCATCCCCGTCGTCGCCGATCCTGGTCTGCAGCGATACCGGATGCTGCGCCATCCGCCTAACCGAGCGGAGCTCCTTCACAGGCATCCCGCATTCCGCCGCAAGTTCCCGCTCCGTCGGCTCGCGTCCGAGCCTCTGGACGAGGCGCCGCTGCAGTCGGAACATCTTGTTTATCGCCTCTATCATGTGGACGGGGATTCGGATCGTCCGCGCCTGGTCGGAAATCGCCCTCGTCGCCGCCTGGCGTATCCACCACGTCGCATACGTCGAGAACCTGTATCCGCGCCGGTATTCAAACCTCTCAACCGCCTTCATGAGCCCGAGGTTCCCCTCCTGTATAAGGTCGGCGAAGCCGAGCCCGCGGTTCATGTACTTCTTCACGACGGACACGACGAGCCGCAGGTTCGCCTCCACCACGCGGCAGCGCGCCGACTGACCCTCCCTTAGCCTCTGTCGCAGCCGGGCGAACGTCTCGAGGAACTTCTTGTCCTTCTCCGTCTCCGGGTCCTTCCGCACGAGCGGAAGATACATCCGCTCGTCGATGTCGGCGCACATCTCCTCCACCGCCCCCTGGCTCACGCACATCGCATCCATGCAGCGTCCGTACCCCGGCGCGCCGCGCGCGCGGGCGAGCATGCGCCGGAACTCCGGGATCGCGCGCACATACGCCTCGCGGTCTCCGTCGAAGTCGTCGGAAACCACATGGTCGAAGCGCACCCTCTGCCCCTCTAGCCGATCAAGGAGCCGAGACAGCATCCGTCCTGCGAACGAAAGCCGGCAGAAGAGTGCGCGCACCTCCGACTCCGCGCTCTCCACGTCCTTGAACAGCCGCTCCTCTTCGCCGGGGGCGAGAAGCTCGACCTGTCCCATCTGCCGCATGTACACCCGCACCGGATCTTCCGCCGTCGCCTCGACGGATGCGGCGTGCGGGCCGCCGGCTTCGCGCCGAGCCCCCTCGGCCTCCTCCTCGCCGACGACCCTCACGCCGTTCATCTCGAGCTCGCGCAGCACGCGCTCCGTCAGAACGGCATCGACCATTTCCTGCGGCATCATGCGGTTGAGCTCATCGTAGGTGACGCATCCGCCGTTCAGCGCGCCGAAGCGCTGCACCTCGCGGACCGCATCGCGCAGTGCCACGTCCTGAAGCGGGGAGAACTCGGGATCCTCCGCCGCAGACTCCACTTCGCGCTCTGCACCCTCCTGCGCCGCGGCATCCTCCCGCGGCTCCGCCTCGTCCGCCCCAGTCACTTCCCCAAGCTTTGCATCCACATCATTTCTCATTTAAGATCGCTCCCTTCACCGACAGTAACTTCCGCCATACGCAGTTCTTACTTTCCGTCGTAAATACGCTAGCCACTCGGCTCAAGCCGAATATTGCGCAAACGCCGGAACAACAAAATAAGCCGCGGCAGATATGCCGCGGCCTGCGCTCGCAACTACATGCGGCGGCCGGTTCGCTACCGGCACTCTACTTTGCCGTTCTCCTTAGACGGCCATGGGCGTCGCGATAGATGGTTTTCCCCGTCGAGACGGATAAACATTCGTGTCAAAACGCGGAAGCCGCGTCGTCGACCTGCGCCTTGCGCTTCTCGGCGGCGCTCTTGCGGACCTCGCGGCGGATCTCCTCCGTCTCGTCTGCCGCCGTCGTGAGGAGTGCGTCGTCCCACGCGACAAGCACCGTCCCGTAGTCGCGAGACGCGTCCGCAAGGCAGGCAGTCACGAAGCGGCCGGAGCCGATGTCGAACGTGTAGATCGGGCGGCACCAGCTCCTCGGCCGGGCCCAGGTGTTGTAGCGCCTCTCAAGCGCCTCGATGAGGTAGTGCCTGCGCCAGTTCGTGCCGGGATCGACCGCCTCCTTCGCGCATGCGTAGACCTTGACGACCTTGTGGGTCTTCGGGGTCACGTAGACGTAGTAGTCGTCGAAGCCGGCAAGAGCCTTCTTCGGCGTGAACGTCGCGCGCAGGAGCGTCGGCTCGTCCGCGTCGGCGACGAGGTTCGTGCCCTTGAACTCCTCTCCGAACTTAAGGCCGAGGAAGCCCTCCTCGACTTTCGCGGCTCCGCATTTTCCCTCGGCGTCCGTCGCGACAGGCGTCGCGAACGAGCTCATCCCCTCCTCGCCGACCGGGTAGCTCTGCGCATACTCGCTCGTCGAGCTTTCGAGCATGTTGCCGTCGGCGTCGAGAGTGGTGCGCGTCTCGCGGCGGCGTTCGGTGACCATGTTGCCGTTCGTGGTCACCGTCGACTCGACATACGTCCTTGCGACGCTGCCGTTGTCGTTCGTGACGATCGACGCCTCGGACGATTTCTGCGAGACGTCCTTCTTTTCGTCGCATGATGCGGCGGCGAAGCCTATCAGCGTTATTGCCGCGGCAACCGAAGCGACTGTCAGTGCTGTTCCTGTTTTTTTCATGGTGTCATTCCTTTCTTCGGGTATCCCCCGATTGAACGACGCCATTATAGGAAATGAATGTTAACGGTTTGTTAACGAAACGCTGGTTGTCCCATCTGGAGTCGAACCAGAACTCTGGGTATCAAAAACCCGTGTGCAGCCGCTACACCATGGGACAAGCTGAATTGCGGATATTATACCATATTTCCTTCACCCGCCGCCCTCGCGTTGTGGATTGCCTGTGCTATGCCGGTTTGCCTTCCAGCGTGCGGCTTTGTTTCGGGCAACCGTGCTCGCCCTTTGAGGCGGGCGCCTTGCCCGTCCTTCGACCCGCTCGCCGTATACATATACGGCTTCGGGGTCGCGGCTTCGGCCCAAAACAAAGCCGCGCATGGCACCCTCGGGAGCTGGGCTAACGGCGCATGCGTTCGTCTCTCCCTCCGGGGAAAAGCGCGACTCCTCCCGCGCGCTGCATCCAGCGTCCGCAGCGCGATACTTCGTCGCCGGAATACCGGCTTCTCGTCTCGCGCGCGTCCGCTGGCGCATCACGCGAACTGTCGTCGCGCCGTTCCCCTGCGCTCGCTCATTACACATGCGCCGTTAGCCCGACCTTCCACTATGGCGCGTTTCCTTTCGTAGCCTTTGCGCTCGCCGCCATCTTGTCGGCTCGCTTAGCAGTCTGTGTAGCCAAGCTTCTCCTAACTGGGAGAGCACCACGCTAGCGCCCGCTAACGCGGCTCGGCCTACGGCCTCGGTGGATATGGCGTCTCGCCGGCGCAATCTCCGCAGACAAATGACTCCGCGGCATTTCCGCCGCGTCGTCAAACCTCATCCGTCAGCTTGCGCAGTTCTTCGCGGATGCGCTCGGTCTCTTCCTCGTCTCCATGCATGACGGCATACTCAAGCAAGGCGTCAAGTCGCTTGATCGCCTCAATCGTATCGTCTCTCTGCGGCATCGCCATAGTCTCTACTCCACCAATGGAGTCCCTTTGTAGGCCATGAACTATTTCACTCTGTTCTTCCTTTGCGTCGGCACGGTAGACTTTACCTTGTTTTCCCTCTTCAAGAACGCTGTCACCTGAGACTTCTCCGGCAACTGCAACTGATATTTCGAGACGAAGAGCTTAGGATCGATAAAGGTGTTCACGTATTCCATCGTTTCATCGCCGACTGCCGTACAAAGCAATATCCCAACAGGTGGATTGTCGTCGGGTTGCATCATGTGCTTGCGATAATAGGCCATATATATGCCAAGTTGAGATGCGTCCGCATGATTGAACTTCTTAGCCTTGAGTTCAATCAGCACATGGCATTTCAGAATTCGGTGATAGAACACAAGATCGATACGTTCATACGAATCATCAATAAGAATCTTCTTCTGGCGAGCCTCAAAGCACATGCCGGTCCCCATCTCAAGGATGAACTCCTTAAGATGGCCAATAATACCATTCTCCAAATCCTTTTCTTCCCACACATCCTGTGGCTTGAGATTCAGGAACTCCAACACGTTCTCGGTCTTGATAAATCCTGCCACGTCCAGTTTCTCCGCCTTGACGTGCGTTATCCGGGAAAGCTTGTGCGGATTCTTGCTCCAGCCGCTACGCGCATAATACAAGCTCCCTATCTGACGTTGCAATTCGCGAACACTCCAAGTACCCCGAATCGCCTCGAATGCGTAAAATGTCCGCTGCAAATCGTCATCAAGCCGAACCAGCTCACGAATATGTGAATAAGACAGGCGGTTGAACAACGCTTCGGCGGATATTCGAATCTCGTCACCATATTCCACCAGTAATCCGTTCGGCGAAGATTGGCTACACGCTGTGTAGCTTTTGTCCGGCAACGCCAAAGTCGGGGCGTCCACCAAAAGGCTACACGCCGTGTAGCCTTTTCCAAAACGCTCGCGTAAATAGGCCGCAACTTCAAGTCCCACTTCAGGGTAAACCTTGTAGAAGGCGCGATAATTCTTCAAACTCGGCAAGGCGAAATTGGAGTTGTTCAGACGCGCCGCCAGTTTCTTCAACAAACCTGTGCCGTATTTCGCTCGGTCTGCGCCATGCTGCTCGTACTCGACGATGTAGTAGCCCGTGAGCCACGCACGTGTCGTCACGCTACGGTTGATGACCACGAGCGCATCCTGCTGCAACGCGTCCGACGTCGCCTGAATACGCCCGACCAGGACTTCAAA
>ONVK01000080.1 GCA_900321255.1 uncultured Lentisphaerota bacterium
AATCGCGAACACCTACGACGACGAAGTCGACAATGCGGTCGCCGGCATGACGGCCGCGATCGAGCCGGCGCTCATCATCGTGCTCGCGGTCGTCGTCGGTACGATCGTCGTCGCGATGTTCCTGCCGATGATCAAGATCATCCAGTCCGTCTCGGGAGGTGGCGCCTGATCATGAAGCGCGCGTTCACGCTTGTGGAGCTGCTTATCGTCATCGCGGTGCTCGTGTCGCTGATGGCGATAACGTTCCGCATCACGAATGTGGTTGGCGACGCTGAGGCGCGGACGATGACGATCACCCGCATGCAGCGCCTCGAGAACTGCCTTTCCGGGTTCCACGCCGCGTTCGGGTGCTATCCGCCCGTCAAGCTGCACGGCAACCGCAGCTTCAGGGAGCAGGAGGAGTCGATCAACTGGGGCAACGAGAGCGAGGCGTGGCGCTGGGTCGAGGCCGTGTGCCGCACCCAGCCCGTCGGCTGCCGATTCCCGTTCCCCGAGAAGATGTCGGGCTACATCCGCGAGCTGAGCGACCTCATCGCCTCGGCCGCTTCGTCCGGCGAATACGACGACGTCTTCAGCGACCAGTCCATGAAGGAATGGGCGGCGGCGGGTTTTTCGTCGGCCGCCGACAGCGCCGTAGAGGACAGGCTGTCCTCGAAGAAGGACGAGGTTCTCTGGAGCGAGATAAAGCTGTTCCAGTACGGCGTGATGAGCTATCTCCTGCCGCGCTACTTCGTCATGATGGGCGGCAACTCCAAATACTTCGAGGCCGGCGGCTACGCGCAGTGGACGAAGAACAACCAGAACCCGTGCGATCCCTTCGTCGGCGACGCCATACAGTGGACGACCGTGTACAGCTGGGTCCAGGAATACGACAACGGGAACGGCCGGAGCGAAAACGTCACAAAGCTCCTCATGATGCCGTCCCAGGCCGTCTGCGCGCGCTGGCTCCCCAACCTCGAGGGCATATGCCTGTGCGACAGGGACATAAGCCTGTTCGGCGTGCACATCAAGAGCACCCACTGGCGCGACCGCGGCATCTTCGACAGCATGGAGATCCAGCAACTCGCGCCCGCCCTCCGCAGGGCGTGCTACACGCCCGACGGCGACGGTTCGTACCGCGACCAGTACATCCTCGACTCGGTGACGATTCAGGACGGGTGGGGCCACGAGTTCTACTACTACTCCCGCTCCCCCTACCAGAGCTACACGCTGTGGAGTTCGGGTCCCGACGGCAAGACGTTCCCGCCGTGGATCGCCCGCGACAAGCTCTCCGGACAGGAGCTTGACCTCGCGGCGAAGTGGACGGACGACGATCTCACCCACATGAGCAACTGACCATGAAAAGACGCGGATTCACCCTTATAGAAATGCTCGTCGTGATAGGCATCATCGCGACGCTGATGGGCGTCATGCTGGCGTCCGTCTCGAAGTTCCTCAAGTCGGCCGAGAAGGCGCGCTGCCAGGAGCTCGTGGCAAACACCTCCACGGCCCTCGTCGCCCTTTTCCAGAAGGAGGGTTCTTGGCCCCGCGCGCTCATAAAGGGCCACAACAGCAACAACATCCTCGACGAGAACGCGGCGCTGCCGCTCGCGAAGGGCGGCTACATGACACTCACGATGAACAGCTCGAAGACCCAGCTCTCCGGCTACGACCGCTTCGGCGTGATCTCCCCGTGGGCCTTCACCGTGCTTAAGCGCCGCGGTTCGTCTACCTCGCTGTCGACGAAGGTGCCGAGCGGCGGTACGATACAGGACCATATCCTGCGCTATGCGCTCGACCTCGACGGCGACGGCGTGATAGAGTCGGTGCCGCTCGGCGGCGAGACGGTCGACATCCGCGCGACCGCGGCCGTGTGGTGCTGCGGCAAGGACGGCGTGATCGAGGCGTACTCGATCGGCCTCAGGAAGGACGACGTCTACAGCTGGACCGTCGGCCAGACGAAGGAGGTACGCAAGTGAGGCGAGGCTTCACGATAATAGAACTCGTGATGGTGATCGCGATTCTGGGGATCCTCCTCGGCATCGTGACGACCGCCGCCTCGGGCGCCATCAAGCAGGCGCGCATAAGGAAGGCCGACGCCTGCTGCAAGGTCGTGCAGGCAGCGTTCGAGACGTACTACGCGCAGAAGGGCGAGTGGCCGGGCGACATCGAGTCCAAGATCACCGGCGAGAAGGGCAACACCGAGGGCAAGGAGTACCGCACCGACTCCGATGTCTACGTGCTTGACCCCGGTGATGTCGACGACATGATGCGCGACATACTGAAGGAGTACAAGAGGGGCAATCCGTGCCTCGACATATCGGGGCTCTTCGTCTCGCGCTACGACGGCCGCGCAGGTTCGAAGAACATCGGCCTCGACTTCATGACCGCCATCAGGGGCACGAAGAAGGACGCGAACGGCCAGAAGATGCAGTCGTCGCAGATGCACTTCGGCTACCCCGAGTCGTCCCACGGCTACTTCCGCCACTTCAAGGTCGTCTACTCCAAGCCGACCGACCAGATGAAGGTGTCTACGCAGTGATGAAGAGAAGAGCATTTACACTGATAGAGCTGCTCATGGTCGTGATGATCATGGGCCTCCTCGGCACTGTCACCGTCGGCGGCTACCGCGCGATGCAGCGCGGCATGGAGGAGCGCGGCGTGATGGAGAACGCCAACCACTTCATCCGCGCCGCCTACCGCCGCGCCCAGATCGACCGCCAGCCGGTCGCGGTGTACTTCTGGAACGAGACTCTCCGCGAGGAGACCGACACCGAGCCCCTGATCGTCGTGGGCAGGGCGGTCGCGGTCCGTCGGGCGGGGCGCGTCTCGCGGTATATCGACCCGTATCTCTACGACGAGTTCGGCGATCTCGACAAGGAGCGTCTAATCGAGAGCGAGGAGGACGAGGATGCCGAGAACGCCAACAGCGGCTCGACCGAGAACGACAACCTCGTGCCGCTCTACAAGATGAACTCCCGCTCGAGCAACGGCCGCTCGCTCGTGAGCCAGACCACGAAGAACGTGACCGAGCAGAACCGAGACACCCTCCTTTCGACCGGCGAGACGAAGGACATCCCCTGCTACGCCTACGTCCTGAAGGAGACCGGCACCGCGGGAGAATGGCACGCCGGCGACGCGTACGGCCTCGAGTTCGCCGAGATACAGCTGCCCCACGGCTATCTTTTCGGGAGCTCCTACCACAAGCGGCCGCAGGACAAGATATCGTCGGGCGACTACAAGACGATGTGGTTCGACGTGAGCCTCAACTCCGGCGACGGCTCTGACGAGGGAGCCACGGGAACGTCGACGATACAGATATACAGCTTGAGGCCCGGCAAGTCGGGCGAGCTTGAAGCGCAGCCGGTCGACACGACCGATAAACCCACGGAGGGTCTGCACTGATGAAAAAGGCTTTTACGCTCATCGAGGTGAACCTCGCCATCATGATAATGGCGGTGGGCGTCCTTGGCATAATCTCCCTCTACGCGTTCGGCTTCCGCGAGGAGCGCCAGAGCCGCGAAGACGTAGCGTCTGCCGCCTACGCAGACGCCGTGATGGGGCCGCTCGTCACGGCGCTCACCGCGACGAACGTCAAGTGGTCGGCCTTCCGCAAGATCCCCGACTCCCCGGGCAGCCTCGGCTGGGGCCACTACCTCGAGAACCGGACCACCGGCAAGGTCGTGTCGAATCCCGAGAGCCTCGCCCAGTCGGCCTACACGCGCACGATAAGCGCCCTGAGCCTCGGCGAGGGCTTCCCGTCGGGGATGCAGGTCTCAAAGCAGAAGGCGGGCAACCTCAAGGCCGCGCTCGTCGTGATGCACGACGAGGACAGCGCGGTCGTGCGCATCTCGTTCAGGGCGGCTGCGAAGGAGAATCTGCTCTTCGCCGCCCCGCTCTACTACACCGAGGCGAGATTCCAGGGCGTGATAGACGAGGGAGGCGGGCAATGAGGCGCGGCTTCACCATTCTCGAGCTTCTTGTCGCGGCGCTCCTTCTCGGGATGCTCGTGACGATCCTCACCATGATATTCAACCAGTCGTCAATCGCGTGGCGCACCGGCGTCGCGGGACTGATGGACATGGACGAGGTCCGCGACAACGTCGCCGCGGTGCGGGACGAGGCCGACTGCCTCTACCTCTGGAACGGCGAGCTGCACAGGACGCTCTCCATCTGGAACGAGCGCGGCGGCGGGCAGCGTCCCCAGCTCAGGAAGCGCGCGGTCGACTCGAAGGACAACACCGACGTCGAGGAGCGCGAGAAGGTTCAGTACCTCAAGGGACGCGGCGAGCTCAAGAAGGACGACGCGAAGATCAGGGATGCGTTCGGGCCGGTCGACGTGAAGCAGAGCGAGTCTCAGGCCGGAAAGAACTGGATCGTGAACGTCAAGAGCAGCGGGCCGAACCGCGTCCTAAACGACTACGACGACATTTGGAGCAACCCCGATGACTTTGAATAAAAGAGGTTTCACGCTTGTCGAGCTGATCGTCGTGATCGCCATGATCGCGGTGTTCATGGCTTCGGTCGGGACCGCCGTTGGCAAGACGCGCGAGCGAGCCCGCGTCGAGAAGGCGAGGGGCGACGTGAAGGTGCTGTCGCAGGCGATCCTCGCGTGGGAGAACTATTCCCGCAACGGCAAGAACGAACTCAGGGAGATGAACGACGTCGAGGCCGACTCCTCGTCCCTCGGCTTTCTGCTCGGCCAGGGCGAGAGCGCGAATTCGGGCGACATCCCGGTGCTCGCGATGGTGCAGCTTTCCGCGAACGGCAAGATGCTCGATCCGTGGGGCAGGCCGTATCTGATCAGGATCAAGGAGGGCAAGATCGACCGTCCCGAGAACCTTGACCTCGGCACGTGCTACTACCTTCCAAACTTCTACAGGCTTACGGAGGAGGAACGCAAATGAAGAGAAACGGATCGGCGCTCCTCATAGTGCTCGGCGTACTTTCGTTCCTCGTAGTCTCCGCCGTCGCGTTTTCGGCCTACATGCGCCGTGCGCGCCTCCCGTCGAGCTATCTGAGGCGTACCGTCGCCTCGCGCGAACTCGCGAAGGCCGCCCTCGCCCGTGCGGTCGACGAGATCGACCAGGCCATCGCGGACGGCGTCCATCCGGGAGTCGGAGGCAGGTCCCAGAACACCTGGCGCGACCGCGTGTTCTTCAGGGGCGGGGGCGAGCAGGACATCTCCCAGACCGCGCCGACGCTTACGTTCGAGGGCCTCGCCTATCTTCCGCCGTCGCTCGTGAACGAAGTGCGCTACTGGTCCCGGAAGACCCCTACCGCCGTATGGAGGTCGTTCGGCTACGATACCGGGCGCTTCGCGTACTGCGCAATTGACGTCTCCGACTTTTTCGACGTGAACCGGCTTGTCGCCGACTACCCGCGCTCGTCCGCCGCGAACCGCCGCATAACCGCCGCACACCTCTTCGAGCCGGCGGGCCACAGATCGGCACCGTCCGGCGCAGACGCGTGGGATACGTTCATGGAGAAGTTCCGCGACATCGACGACGATACCCTCGAGATAAGCTTCGACTCCTCGTCGAAGATGCCCCTCATCTCGCTCGCCGACTTCAACCTCGCGCTTGGCGACAAGGGATCCATCGGCAAGATGAAGAGCCCGTTCGCGGAGTTTCTCAAGACCGGGACTGGCAGCTTCTATCCGGCGGAGGGCATGGCCCAGCTCGAGACCTACGCCGCGATGACCTTTGTGACAGACGGCTGGTTCCCGCGCGGCAAGAAGACGGTTGCGTCCGCAGGCGGGAACACCGAGATAGAGACCTACGACCTCTCTGACGGCCGCTACCAGCCGTACCAGATGGCGTATCTGCAGAAGGGCGGCCCGCTGACGCTTTCGCGCACGACGTCGCTTTACAAGACCCAGGTGGCTCCGAGCACGGAGGCGAAGGTCTGGTACGAACGGCTGAGCGGTCTCGGCATGACGGCTCTCGCCGACTACCTCGACGCAGACCGCGTGCCGGTTTCGCTCGCCGTGCCGACGACCGAGCGCGCGCCGATGATCTGCGGCGTAGAACCGAGGCTCGCCGGCTCGCCGTCGTTCGGCGTCGAGCGGACGGAAGGCGAGTTGACCGGCTGGAACGGCGGCGCGCTCACGCCCGACACAAGCCAGGCGACGGAGCGCAAGGTCGAGCTCGTCGTCCGCTGGGCAATCAAGAGCGACGGCTTCGCCCAGGCGTTCCAGGGCGGGCGCATCCACACCCTCGTCGCATATCCTTTTCTGCACAAGGACGAATCAGACACTTCCAGCTGGACTCTCGACGGCAAGTTCGCGATGTTCCTCACCACCGATTCGCCCATTCCCTTCCGCACGAACAACGGCTCCGACGCGCTTCACTTCGCGAACTCCTCTCTTCCCGACAGCGGTCTCGACGTCAACACCGGCGTGATGACGGTGAAGCTCGAGGGTGGCAGGCCCAACTTCCCCGAGAAGATGACCGACGAGGAGAGCGCCGTATGGGAAGGCGACCTCGACCTGCGCGCCGGCGTAAGGCTCGCCACCGATCTTGCGAATCCCGGCAACGAGCTCCTGAAGGTCACGTACCAGTGGACCCAGACGCGTACGCAGAATCCCCAGGGCGGTTTCACAGACTGGACTCCTGCAAAGGCCGCGGTGCTGGAAAATCCAAAGGAGAACAACGCGACCATCGCGGCGGCGCACACGGCCATCCCGGCGCTGAGCGGCAGCGCAGGCGGCACCATCGGTTCGCGCGACGCCGATTTCGCGGACAACGCCCTTAAGGACAAGCTCAACGCGGATCCGAACTGGAGCAGGAAGGTTCACCTCAACGCCGCGGTGTGGCTGCGCATAAAGGACGCGGACGGCAAGATCGTCGACATGGTCCCCGCGAGCATTCTCGACGACGCGACGCAGAATTCCATAAACGATCCGACCATCGGGCTTCTGCTCAGGGGTTCGCAGGCGCTGGACGGCTACCAGTGGCCGATTCTCAAGTTCGGGACGGGCATCTCGTTCGACTTCGGCATCGCCGGCATGAAGAACCTCGAGAACACCACCGATCCCATAACGATCTCACCTTCGGCGGTCATGGTGCCCGATCCCCGGCACAACCACGCTCCCGAGAACTGGTATGCCGAGTCCGCGGGGAACATAACGAAGTCGAAGTGGCTCGAGACCAACCTCGTCGGCGGCAATGGCCGCGACGGCGACATCTTCATGGCGACGAGCGACGCGGGGTATCTCCAGTCGGTATTCGAGCTGGCGTTCATCCCCCGCTTCACGAACCTCAGAACGGTCGGAAACTACGGCAACTCCGGCAACTACAACATTCCGCAGGGCAACTGGAACGGCAACGACTATGCGGCCGACGCCGGCCATGTGCTCAACGCCGACTTCATGTGGCGGACCTACGACCCGATCGACCTCGACGAAGCCGCCTTCAACGACCTCCCCTTCACGAGCGAGGGGACGGGGATGAAGGTCAATCCCTACTCCGACTCGACGAACGTCCTGATGGCGGCGTTCGCGAACACGCCCGTTGACTGGCGCCGCGCCTCGACGAACGTCATGGCGGGCGCTACCGACTATGCGTCGATGTCGGTCCGGGACTTCAACACCAAGTACGCCTGGAACGGATACAACGAGAACGCGAAGCTTGCGTGGGAGGATCTTGAGAAGGTCGCGGGAGAGTTCATGCGGCGCGTGCGCGCGTCCGGCAATTCCGGCTGGAAGTCGGTCTGGAATGACCTCGACTGGTACGGGCTCTGCGGCGACGGCAAGGTGTTCTCCGCGGGCGGCGGGCAGGACATGCAGATGACTGGCGACACAGACGAGATGTGGGACGCCGACCGCAAGTTCCTCTACGGCTTCTGGCGCGACTGCTTCGAGGCGAAGCAGCAGCTCTTCCTCGTATTCGTGCGCGCAGAACCGCTTCTCCTCGGCGGCGGCACGGCAGACCAGCTTCCCCCGCAGCTCGGCGCGCGTGCCGTCGCGCTCGTCTGGCGCGACCCCTCGACGGCCTCCGGCGCGACGGGCGGGTATCCCCACCGCACGCGGCTTCTCTTCTACCGTCCACTCGACTGACACCGACATGAAAAAGGCATTCACCCTCATAGAGCTCATAGTTGTCGTCGGCATACTTGCCGTCCTCATCGGCACGCTTGTCGCCGCGCTGTCCGGCGGAACCGACGCCGCGCGCGCCGCGCGCTGCCTCACGAACCTCAAGAACCTTGCAACCGCCTGCAACTCGTACGCGATGGCCAGCTCCTGCTACCCGCT
Source organism: uncultured Lentisphaerota bacterium (assembly GCA_900321255.1). Lineage (GTDB taxonomy): Bacteria > Verrucomicrobiota > Kiritimatiellia > RFP12 > UBA1067 > UBA1067. Next base: position 8,234 of record ONVK01000080.1, read on the forward strand.
CGCCGGTTCTGTCGAGCTTCGCGGCATCGACAGGGATTCGGGCTCCTCCGGCGAGATTTCGCAGAAGTTCACCGAGGCGCCCGGCTGGCTGAGCTGGGATTCGCGCGGCGCATACGAGGGCAAGACGACCTCGCATGTGGCGAGCGGCGGCTGGTTCACCTCTGCGTATAACCAGCAGTTCGAAGTGCGCCAGCACGCCCTTACGAACGGAGCGCTCTGGCGGTATGTCTCCGAGAACTCCGAGGTGTTCGTCTGCCCCGCGCACCGCAGGGCCATGCGCAAGCAGAACCCGCTGTGGAGCTATGTCATGAACGAGCGGTTCGGCTACGACAGTTCGCAGGGCTCGCAGGCGAAGCTCTACAACCCCCACATCGGCTACGGCCGCCTTCCGCGCGCCGACCGCGTCCTGATGTTCGCGGAGCTCCAGTTCCTCGAGAACGACAAGGTCAACGTCAACACCGATCAGGGGCCTGGGCTCGTCAACGACTGCACGCTCCAGTACAACCACAACGAGGTGATCGGCTTCAACCACCCGAACGGCAAGCACGGGCTGTTCGCCCATATAGTGTTTGCGGACGGCCACATCGAGAAACTCGTGATACCCGCATCGCCCGCCGGCGCCGCCTGGTCGGTCGTGCCGGGCCGCAGCGAGCTCGAGGACCTCACCGAGTGGCTCTGCAAGGGCGAGGACGTCATGTTCAACGGCGCCAACTACGAAAAGCGCACCGACTGATCCATGATCTCGATAATGATAGTCGACGACCATCCGATGGTCAGGGAAGGGCTTGCCGCCATGCTCGAGAGCGAGCGCGACTTCAGCGTGAGCGCGCTCGCGGCGACTGGCGAGGAAGCGGTCGCGATAGGCGGGATGTCCAAACCCGACATCGTGCTTAGCGACATACGCATGCCGGGCATCGACGGCTTCGGGGTTCTTGCGAAGCTCAAGGCG
>ONVK01000121.1 GCA_900321255.1 uncultured Lentisphaerota bacterium
CGGCGTGCAAGTGGAGGAGGGTTATGTCACCGGCGGTCCGGCCGACTCCGGATTGGAGGACGTCGGCGTTGGCGGTCTCGCGGGCAAGATCGACTCCAAGTCGCTGGTGGACGGCTGCTGGTTCGTCGGAGAAGTCTGGAATACAAACAGCGTCAACGCTGGCGGCTTCGTCGGCTACACCGCAGACGCGCCCGTCATTCTCCGCTGCTGCGTGGAAAGTTATGTGGCGAACGAGTCCGGCAAGTCGTACACGGGCGGCTTCGTCGGCAACCACGGCGGCGGCTTCATCGCGGACTCGAGTGCCCAATCGTCAGTGGATAGCAGCGACGGCTACGGCGGCAATGGTGGCGACAATGTCGGCGGCTTCGCGGGCGGCGTGTCGAAGGCGGCCCGAATCGACACCTCCTGGTGCTACAGCTACGTCTCGAGCGATGGTGGGCACTATCGCGGCGCGTTCGTCGGCCTGGCCAGTTCCGGTCTCGTCACGGGTTCCTACTATGAGGACACTGAGAACGACTTAAAAGCCGTCGGCACGAGTAGCGGCTCCGACGACTACGCCGGCATCACGCCGCTCGGCGACGAGGAGATGCAGCGGAAAGAGTCCTTCACGGCCTTCGACTTCGACGACGTCTGGAAGATCGACGAAGAGACGTATCCGTACCTGCGGACGCTCTTCAGCGCGTACGAGCTCCGGAAGACATGGTGGAGGGCATTCCGGCCGGCGTGCGGTACGTCTTCGGGATCGATCCCTCGATCGGCCCCGACGATCTTGCCGAGCCGCTGCTTGACATCAAGTTCGATGCGGACGGCAAGCCGTACGTGAAACTGCCGAAACTGGTAAACACCGAGGATGCGACAGTCAAAGTCCTCGCCACCGAAGACCTCGCGGACTGGACCAATGCTGCCGAGTATCCCGTCGATTCCGCAACTGGCATCTGTGACCTCGACTTCAACCCCGCGCCGTCACAGATGTTCTTCAAGTACAGTCTGTCGCTATTGACAGACGCGGGAGAAAACTGATATACTATCTTCAGTTTGGTTAAGCCATAGGTGGGTTGGCCGAGCGGTTAGGTAGCGGACTGCAAATCCGCTTACAGCGGTTCAACTCCGCTACCCACCTCCAATCATTTCGATGCTGAACAAGAAGAGTGCAGATGCCGTGGCGGCGGTTTTGACCGCCGTCGCCTGGTTTTGGACGGCGTTCGAATGCAGTACGATCGGCATCGACGTCTTCGACATGATTCTTCTCAAGGAGCGCACTGGCGGCCTTTTCGTCTGGATTCTCGCGGCGGTGCTGACCGTCCTCACTTTCCTCTGGATGCGACCCCACCTCATAACGCGCGCCATAATGGGCATCTTCATGCTCCTGCCCGCGACGGTCTTCAGGTTTACGCGGCTTATGGTGCCCGAGAGCGGCTTTGCGCCGGTCCATTTGCTCGTCGGCTTGATGTACGTCATCGCCGTGATCGGAATGTACGGGATGTTCTATCCCTGGAAGATCGAGAAGGTCTTCGGCATCGGCGACGGGAAGGAACATAAGCCGGGCAGGGAGGATGAGGGGGGTACTTGAGCCTGCTCTGGACAATCCTCCCACCTCTCCTCGGCGGTCTCGGGCTCTTCCTGCTCGGGATGAAGCATCTGTCCGAGGGCCTGCAGGCGACGGCCGGCGGGGGGCTGCGCAGATTCATGGCGAAGGCGACGAGCCACCGCATCGTCGGTGTGGGCTCGGGCATCATCTCCACGATGATCGTCCAGTCGTCTTCGATAATCACAGTGATGCTCGTCGGCTTCGTGTCGACCGCCCTCATGACCCTCCCGCAGGCGTTCGCTGTCTTGATCGGCGCGAACATCGGCACGACCGCGACGGTGTGGATAATCGCCTATGCGCCCGATCCGCAGCTCCTCGGCTTCATCGGCCTCGCCTTGGGCGGAGTCCTGTACTTTTTCCTGCGCGGCGAGCGCGTCCACAACCTGGGGCTCACGGTGATAGGCCTCGGCCTCGTCTTCCTCGGGCTATACATAATGTCGAAGGGCGTCTCGCCGATCCGCGAGAACCCCGAGGTGTCCGCGATCTTCACGCGCATGAGCGCCGAGCACATGTCGGGCGTCTTCCTCATCGCCCTCTGCGCGATGCTCCTCACTGCCGTCATACAGTCTTCCGCCGCGACGATCGCGATCGCGATGGCGCTGGCGACGCAGGGCCTCATCTCCTACGAAGTCGCGATAGCCGTCCTCTTCGGCGCGAACGTCGGCACGACGGCGACGGGCTGGATCGCCGCGATCGGCGGCACTGCCGACGCGAAGCGCACGGCGCTTTCCCACACGCTGTCGAACCTGCTCGGCTCCATTGCGCTTATCTGGTTCTTCCCGCTCTTCGTGAAGCTGGGGCAGGCCCTGTTCCCGAAGTGGGGCGTCGCCGAGACGGTCATCGTTTCGGGCCACGAGGTGAAGGCGTTTACCCACATGATGGCGCCTATCGCCGTCACCGACACGATCTTCGCCATCTGCCGCGGAATAATCTTCTTCCCGTTCGTGAAGCCGTTCTGCCGCCTCGTCGAGCGCATCGTGCCGCAGCCCGCGGACGAGAAGCCGCATCTTTCGGCGCTTCACTTCGGCGTGCGGCTCTCGCCCGTCATCGCATGCGACCAGGCGCTGATGGAGGTGGACTTCATGAAGCGCTCGGATCTCGAGCTCCTCGACTGCTCGCGCAAGGTCATTTCGGGGGAGACCAGGAGTGACGACGGACCCGAGCGGCACATCGTCCACCGCGAGGACATTCTCGACAACGTCCAGAAGGAGGTCACCGAGTTCCTCGGGAGCATCATGTCGAAGCGCCTCGCCCGCGATGTCGCGGAAAGGGCGCAGCGCCTCCTGAGGCTCACGGACGAGCTGGAGTCCGTCTCCGACGAGTGCGCGACGGTTCTCAAGGTCGTGAAGCGCCTCCGCAAGCAGGGGCAGAGGATGTCCGAGCATTCCGTCGCGATCCTTCTCGACGTCCACGACAAAGTGGCGTCGTTCGCGGCGGATGTGACGCCTCTCATCCGCTCGCCGCGCATCGCCTTCGACCTAGATGCACTGCAGAAGCGCTCGTCCGAACTTCACGCCTTCATACGCGAGTGCCGCCGTCTCCAGCTCGGGCGAATAGGACCCGAGGACCCCGGCTCGTCCGTGCGCGTTCTCGGAGAGCTCGACATCATCAACGCCTACGAGCGCATCCGCGCCTACTATCTCAACTGCGCCGAGACGCTTGCGGGTGGCAAGCGGCGCTGAGTTTTGGTATAATCTGCCCGTACCGAACATTTCAAGGAGGAACGTGTCATGAAGAAGACCATCGCCCTCGCCGTCGCCCTCGCCGCGGCTTCGACTCTTTTCGCCCGTCCTGGCCCTGGCGGCTTTAGACCTGGTCACGGCGGCTTCAGGCCCGTGCCGGTTCCGGTGGGCTATCATCACCACCATCACCACCACAACGGCGGCGCAATTGCGGCCGGCGTTGTAGGCGGCGCGATTCTCGGCGGGCTTGTCGCAAGTGCGGTCGCCACGCCCACTACGACAGTCGTGACTCCCGCGCCCGTAGTCGTGCAGTCCGCGCCCGTAGTCGTGCAGCCTGCGCCTGTAGTCGTGGCGCCGCAGCCCGTCTACCAGACACAGAACGTCTGGGTCGAGGGGCGCTATGTCGACACGGTCCAGCCGAACGGCGCCGTCATCCGCACTTGGCAGCCCGGCCACTACGAGCAGCGCACGGTGCAGATACAGTGAAACGACATCTCATCGGCATTGGGGGCGTTGGAATGAGCGCCCTCGCGACGGCGCTTGTCAGACTCGGCGACGAGGTGACAGGCGCCGATCGCAATCTCGGCACCCCGAACATAAGATTTCTCGAGTCCCTCGGCATCCGCTGCTTCCCTGACGACGGCAGCGGAATCGACGCGTCCACCGGCGAGGTAATCGTGTCGACTGCAATAGAGGACACGAATCCCGGCCTTGCGCGTGCCAAGGAATTTGGAATCCCCGTGACCCACCGCGCGAAAGCCCTCGCCCGCGCGCTCTCCGGCTACAAGCTCGTCGCCGTAGTCGGCACTTGCGGCAAGTCGACCGTCACCGCGATGCTCGGCCACGTTCTCTCGACATGCGGGCTCGACCCGATGTGCGTCAACGGCGCGAATGTCCCCGGCTGGCAGGGGGCTGTCAGGTTCGGGAAGGGAGAGTATGCCGTCGCGGAGGTCGACGAGAGCGACAAGTCCCTCGTCGCGTTCAGCCCCTATGCGGCAATCGTGACCAACGCCTCCGCCGACCACTACTCGAAGGAGGAGATGGACGAGGTCTTCGACGCTTTCGTAAAGGACTGCCCAGGTCCTGTCGTAGACGCTCGCGGCGAGACCTACCGCCCGCAGGACTTCAACAGCCAGAACGCCTCGCTTGCGGTCCGCATGGCCGTCGCGCTTGGCTGCGACCGCGCCGAGGCAGAGAGGGCGATGGAGAGCTTCGGCGGCGTGGAGCGCCGGCTGCAGAAATATGGCGAATGCGTCTACGACGACTACGCGCACAATCCGGAGAAGTTGCGCGCGATGTGGCTGACGCTCGCCGAGCGCTATCCGGGTGGGCTTTGCGTCGTCTGGCGTCCCCACGGCTACGCGCCGCTCAGGAAGATGATGGACGCGCTCGCCGGGATGTTCGCCGAGGTGATTCGCCCGCAGGACAGGCTGCTGCTGCTCCCGGTCTACGATGCCGGCGGCACGACCGACCGCTCGATAAACTCCGATGCGCTTGCGGCGAAGATAGACCCCTCGCGTGTCGAGCTCGTCGGCGATCTTGATGCGGCGTTCGACTGGATCGCCGCGCACCGCGGCGAATACGCCGCGTTCGCGACGGCAGGCGCGCGCGACCCCGGCCTCCCTCAACTCGCCAAGCGCATAGCGAGTTTGTAAGTGGTGGCGCGTCCGCGGCGGGGCGTGTTTCGGTTTAGCGCTCGCTAGCCGTGCTGGTTTGCCTGTCAACGTGCGGCCACGGTTCGGGTAACGGTACTCCCTGTGCAGGGCGGGCGATTTGCGCGTCCTTCGACCCACTCGGCGTATACATATACGCCGTCGGGGTCGA
>ONVK01000016.1 GCA_900321255.1 uncultured Lentisphaerota bacterium
AAGACGAACGGCGTGGAGCCGGGCTTCATCTACCGCAACGACTGGTCGCCGGACGACACGCGCGGAATGATGGCCGACATCAACTCCGACGAGAGCCGCGCCGCACTCGAAGAGCTCAAGAAGAAGGACCCCGACTTCGCGCAGAAGTGCGAGGGAAAGACGCTCCGCGAACAGATCATGCTCGCAGGGCGCGCGCACCCCGCGGGAATCGCTGCCGTCGCGGAATTCGCTCTCCGGGAGGCGGCCATAATGGTGAAGAACGGAAAGATCGCGGACACGCATTCGTTCGGGCCGCTCGCAACGGCCCTCAAGAACTACAACATTAATCCGCGCGACCTTGAACGCCTCATCAACGGCGGCACGGACAAGGGGACCGCGGATGCGATAAAGGAGATCAAGCGCGAGCTCTTCGCGCAGATCCGCGATCTACTTGCTCTCGCCGATCTTCAAGCATTTCGACGATCGCCACATCATGAAGCTCGACTACAACGAGAACGACCGCGTCAACATCAAGGACGCCGCGCACGCGGGGTCGTTCCAGCGCCCCGAGCGCATCCTCACCACGCGCAAGCCGATCCTCGGCCAGATCTACCGGCTCCAGACCGCCCACTCCGCCGACTCAATCTCCGCCGGCGCCGTTACAGAGGCCCTCGCGAACGACCTCACCCGCATCGCGGGCGTCCCTGCGCAGGAACTCGAGATCGTCCGCGGAGAGTATTCCGACGGACACCCCAAGCTGATGCTCCAGGCAAAGTTCGCCGACGGCTACAAGGACATGGAGGCCGGATTCATCAAGGACGGACGCATCGTCCCGCCGAAGGGACAGTCTGCCGAGAAGCTCGGCAAGTACAAGGCGTTCTTCCTCCTCACGGCCGACCGCGACGCCGTCGGGCGGCGCGGGCAGAACAAGGGCTTCGCGCACGGCAAGTTCTTCGCGATCGACCCCGGCCACTCGCTCGAGGGCAACGCCAAGTACCTCAAGGTCTCCGACGACCTCTCCTTCAAGGACACCTACGGCAGGAGCACGAAGCCGCGCTTCGAGAACTTCTCCGTCTTTGACGACGACACGTTCTTCTCCAAGATGGAAGGCGTCATCAACCTCCGCGAAACCGCGAAGCGCGGCGAGTTCAAGGAACTCTTCGACAAGTATCGTGCTGCCTTCAACCCGAACGAGGAGGGCATCTCCGACGCCGAGAAGGCGCTGCGCACGAAGATCTGCGCCGACATCGACAAGAAGGAGCGTCTCCGTGAACAACCTCGACCTCTACGACGACCTCAGCGACCAGCCCGAGTCCGTGCGCCGGGGCGCGATAGAGAACATCGCCAACCTCGAGAAGCTCACTTCGCCCACCACCTGGACGAGCAAGAAGGGCAAGGTCGCGCTAGAGCACCTCGAGGTAATCCCCGAGTCGCGCGTGCCGTGGAAGGGCGTGCTGAAGGACAATGACATCGTGTTCTTCACCGAAACGAAGATGTCGTACAGGAACCTGCTGCAGCTCGAGGCCGTCGTCACGGCTGCGGGCGCGAAGTTCGAGGACGATGCGATGGGCGTGACGCGCATAACCGTGCCGTTGGACAAGGCGGAGCAGTTCTTCGCCGCGTTCAACGAGCAGAAGGTGCAGCAGCTCACGCACCCCGCGGAGTTCATGGCGCGCATGGAGGGCGGCGACGGACTCAAGGAGGCGACGATCTACAAGCCCGTCCCGTGTCCGAAGCCCGGCCCCGATCCGCGTCCGCTGATGACTGTTGACCAGCTCCCCGAGCAAATCGACTTCGCAGTGGACGGACTCGTGTACAAGTTCCCGAAGATCCACTACCAGGATCTCATTTCCGTCAAGTCGTCGGTGCACCGTCCGCGCAACGAGGGGGAGCTTCGCGCCCTCCTCTCGGCGCAGGTGAAGCTCGGCAAGGACGTCCTCGGCGCGCTGATGAGCGGCAGGCCCAATCTCTTCAAGCCCACGAACCAGAACATCGTCGCGCTCACTTACGCGCTCCACGCGATGGCGCTCAAGAAGGGCGAGTTCATGTACCGCGGGTCGTTCACGATCGAGGACAAGAACGGCGACATCGCGCGCTGGCTCGACAAGGCGGAGAACCTCTACATCCGCACGTCGACGCACGCAAAGCCCTACCAGAAGGCGCATGTCGACGGCCACCTCAACATGCCGCGCGGATACGATGTGCCGACGGGTGCGGGCGGGCTCCTGAACGGCATGAGGACGTTCCACTTCTTCACGATCCCGGACGAAGACGGCCTCAAGAACGGCGGCAACGGAAACGGCCCCAGGCGTCGGCTCTTCCTCAAGTGCGAGACGTTCGGCATCTTCTGCTCGACGGCGCACGTGAAGTTGTTTGACAAGTATGACGCGGTCTCGAAAGGCATGAAGACGCGCAACTACAGGTTCGGCGACATCATCGAGTCCATCTGCCACGGCTCCTCGCTCTTCGTGTCCAAGTTCACGCCCAAGGAGGCGCCCGGGATCCGCAAGGAGAACCTCACGACGGCGCAGAAGAACGCCATCCTGTTGGCGAAGGAGAGACTCACCAAGAAGTATCCGCAGCTCGCCGAGCGCCTCGTGTCCGGAGATGTCCTCGACGGCGCGGGCATCAACAAGATGATCGAAAACATTTCGTGGATCTGCGACCGCTTGCCGGAGGACGAGGAGGAAAGGGCGTTTATCACGAACATCCTCGACGACATGTTCGCGCCGCTGGAAGAGGGCTTCGGCAACGAGAAATACGGAGACTTCGCCAACCGCATCGGCAACGAGATCATGATCAACGCCAAGGACCTCGCCTAATTTCCTGTTGATTTATTTTTCATAGATTGCATCATGTTAGAGCCGATTTTTTGCTATAATATAAGAAAACATGAATGGGTGAGGTGTCTTCCAGCTCGGCGTCAGGGCGTCCTGCCGGCAGAAATGCGGTGGAACGGCTTATGGCGGCTATAGGATATCCCGAGCGGATGTCCAGTGGTTTTGCGCCATCTACGCTTCGCGTGGATGGTGCTGAGGTACTTGCCGAAGAGATGGACGGAAGGGTTGTCCTCTCGTATGTCCTTTCAAGCGACGAAGCGCTTCTGCCGACGCTTGCCGCCTACGCCGCCGGCCGTATGCTGAGGGAGGAGGCGACGCTGGCGTACGGGAATTCGTCGGTTTTCCTCTGGCAGGACGCGCCGGTAGATTCGGATGCGCGCGGTATGCTTCGCCTCTTTGAGACTTTCATGGACTCGTGCGACTGGTGGAGAGATAGGGTTGATGCGCTGCGAGGCGGGGAGCAGGTCTCCGCCCCGCAGTCCGAGGAGATGATGATAAGACCTTGAGGAGAACGTGGAAATGTGGAAATCTGAAGATATTGCCAATGAGGGAATCTTGCCAGTTTCCTGTTCCAATGTCGTCAGGCATTGGAGGCTTGCCGTCTTTGCGGCGGCGGCGTTGGCGGCAGTAGTCGCATTCCGCGCCGAAGGTGCGCCGATCCCGTGGAAGCTCCCGTCGTACACGCTCGTCGCGCGCGACATGGATCTCCGCGTAGCGCTCGACACGTTCGCCGTCGCCGAAGGGCTTTCCGTCGTTATGTCCGACGCCGTGTCGGGCAGCTTCTCGGGCGATTTCAAGGACATATCCCCGTCGGCGTTCCTCGACAAGGTGGCGACTACGCACAACCTGATCTGGTACTACGACGGAGCCGCGCTGTACCTCTACGGCGCGGGGGAGATATCGACGATGCTTCTCGATCTCCAGTACATGAAGGCGGGCGAGGTGCGTTCGATGCTCGTGGAGCTCGGCGTGGAGGATGCGCGCTTCCCGCTCAAGACGACGTCCAACGACGAGCTCATCATGGTGTCCGGCCCGCCGCGCTACGTCGCGCTCGTCGCCGAGATGATCGCAAAAGCCGACAGACTCAGGGAGAAGAGGACTTTCAACGAGGTCGAGGCGAGGCTTTTCCCGCTCACCTACACGTGGGCCGACGACGTGAGCTTCCGGGCGAACAGCCCGGAGTCGACGCTGACGATACGCGGCGTCGCGCGCCTTCTGGAGGAGATGATGAGCGCTGGCGCCGCGGGGAACGCGCGCGACACGTCCGTCACGAACGAGCTGTCCGTTCTCGAGACGCAGCAGATGTCGGCCTTTCGCCCGATGATCCGCGCCGAGAACCGGCTCAACGCCGTGATAGTGCGCGACGTCGTCTCTCGCATGCCGATGTACGAGCGCCTCATCAGGCAGCTCGACGTGCCGCAAAGGCTCGTGGAGATAGACGTAACGGTGGTGGAGCTTTCCAAGAAGGACGCGCTCGACTGGCAGCTGTCGCTGTCGCTCTCCACGTCGCACGGGCATTCCGACTACGGCGCCGGGCAGAACGCCGCCAACCTGTTCAGCCCGCAGGCGATAGCGGGACAGGGGCTCGCGGGTGCGCTTACCCACATCCATTCCGCGTACGCCCTCGCCGCGTCGATCTCCGCGCTCAAGGAGAAGGGCAAGGCCCGCTCCATCTCGAGGACATCGCTCCTCACCGTCAACAACCTCGCCGCAGAGCTTACCGATTCGCAGAGCTACCATGCGAAGGTCGTCGGCACCGAAGTGGCGACGCTGGAAGAGGTCTCTGCCGGCACGCGGCTCCAGGTCAAGCCGAGGATCCTCCCCTCCATCTCGACGAACATCCCGAACCAGGTGTGGCTTGCGCTTGAGCTCGACGACGGCGGCTTCGAGTCGGTCACCGTCGACGCCATGCCGATGACGCGCTCCTCGACGCTCCAGACCCAGACGGCCATCTTCGAGGACGAGTCGATCATGCTCGCGGGCTACCTGCGCGACATCGAGGAGGACGCGGGGTGGGGCATCCCGTGGCTGCGCGACATACCGCTGATCGGCTGGCTGTTCGGCGGGAAGTCCTCGCGCACGGAGACTGTGCAGCGCATGTTCATCATCACGCCGCATGTCGTCGACCTTGACCAGGAGATGCTGGCCCGCCTGCAGGCGACGCGCCTGAGGGACGTGACGGAGGCCGAGATAATCCAGGACGACGCCGATGAGAGCGACGACGAGCGCAAGCGCCGCGATCTCGAGAGGAAGCACAGCAGCGAACGCCGCGAGCGTCGCAACGAAGACCGTCTGCGCCGCCGCCGCGCCGAGCTCGAGCACGCCAGGACGATGCGCGAGATCAGCCGCGACATAGAGGCGCACGAGCTCGACGAAGACATCCAGCGCTGGAAGCGCGAGGAGGAGGAGGCCATGAAGGCCGCGGCGGAGATATTCGAGGATTCCGACGGCAGTTCCGGGAAATGAACATGGAAGCGGTAAGGATAGAGGGCGGATTCGCCGAGGTCGGGGCGGGCGCGTGGCTGATGAGCCACGGCCAGCCGGCGGCTTTCTTCGGCTCGTCCTCGCGCAGCCGCCTCAAGGGGTGGTTTGTGCGCGACAGGCCGTCGCTCGACCTCGTCGAGACGACCGCGGCCGCGAAATGCGCCGATGCCTCCCGTCCGTTCCTCACCCATGTCGCATGCGCCGCGCCGGTGTTTTCCGTGTCGAGCAAGGTTCTCGTGGCGCCTGCCGCCGCGAGGAGGGGTTCCGCTTTCGTGAAGGCGATCCCAATGAGCTCGAAGCGCTCGCTCTGCGTCACGGAGTTCGCCGTCGACGAAAAGGGCGACGGGGAGACGGGAGCCGGGGCCTGGGTGGTGATGGCTACGGCGAGCCGGACGTGCCGCATGCCGCTCGAGGACGGCCAGACCCTGTCCGTAAGGCCGGAATCCGTAGTCGCGTGGACGGGCAAGTCCCCGACCGGCTTCTGCCCGCGGCTTTCGCTCTGGGACGTGATTCTGCCGCGTGGCCCGCGCGAATTGCTCTACACTTTCTACGGCCCTGGCGTCGTCTGGGTCGAGGGAGCGGCGCCCAAGCTTTCGGCTTTCAACTCGGCAAACAGGAGGATCCATGGCGTTTGACGCGGCGCAGATTCTCCGGCAGACCTACGCAGCCGGTGCCGAGGCGGCCAAGCTCCATGAGATGGCCGAGCCGCCGCGCGCGGCCGCGCCCGAGATTCAGCGCGGCGAGCTGATGGGCACGTCGTTCATGCTGGAGGCCGATCCGATGGCGGAGCTCCTTGATTCGATGGAGGAGCTCTCGTTCCAGTTCGAGGAGAAGACCGAGAAGCGCGTGGCCGAGCGCAAGCTCGGCGAGATGCAGGGCCCGAGGTCGGCGCTTGTCCGTGCAGTCGAGTCGTGGATGGCGATGATGCCCGACATGCCGGGGCGCAATTTCCTCGCCGGGGTCCTGCGCAACCTGCGCAACTCCTTCTCGTCCGGAGTCCCGATGTCGGAACGGGAGCTTCTCAAGGAGCTTTCGCGCGGCTCCACGGACCCTTCGCACCAGTTCGCGATGCTGGACATCCTCGAGCAGGCGTTCGGCGACGGCGAGGGGGCCATGCTGGAGCTCGTCAGGCGGGCCAAGGCGACGCTCGTGCAGGAGCGAGGGCCCGACATCCGCGCCGGCATCAACCTTGCCGAGGAGGTCAACACCCGCGCGACGACGCCCGAGGAGATGCGCGAGCTCCGCGACCTGTACCGCAGCGAGGTCGTCGGCTTCACCAAGCCGCAGGAATGCTTCAGGTCGCTTCTCGCGGCCCGCGGCCCGGAGGGGCTCAAGGCCGCGCTCGACTTCCTGATCGCGGGCTGCGGCGCCGACCTCAAGTCGTCGGCTCCCTCCATGGAGGCCGTCGCGCTCGGGCGCATCCTCACCGATCTCCAGTGCGTCACGGTGCTCCAGACTGTTCTCGATGCGCTCACGGCCCTCGGGAGGCGCATGGACCGCGAGTTCGGCGAGAAGTGCCTTCTCGACGGAGAGCAGATGTCTGGGCGCGTCCTCGACTTCACCGAGCAGTCGTTCGTCGCCTCCTCTGGCATCGCGGCGTTCATATCCGACTGCGGAATCGGCAAGCTTCTCGCCCGCATGGACTTCGCGCGCGAGCTGACCGGGCTTTTCAGGAAGCTTTCCCCGCGTCTTTTCGAGCGGGAGGGCGACAGGCAGAATCTCATCGACGCCGCCCAGGAGCATCTCGACGACCTTATAACCGAGGAGAACGAGTCTGCGGAAGGAGGTGCCGCATGACTGCGCCAGTGTGGCTGAACGCGGTGATAGGGGACTTCGGCCGCGCCGCGGGAATCGGGGCCCTCGCGCTGAACGAGCGCGGGGCGGCGGCGCTCAGGTTCGAGAACGGCACCTCGCTTCGCCTCGAGTACACGGGCGCCGAGCTGGTCGTGGCGGTGACGGTTCCGTCCGCGGACCTGAAGCGGCTCCTTTCGTTTTCCCATCCGAAGGCCAGGTACGGCTTCCGCGTCAGGACCGGCATCGTCCCGAAGACCCGCGAGGCGGTCTTGGCGGTGCGGCTCGCGGAGCGCGACGTGACGCTCCCGCGCGTCAACGCCGTGTTCGGCCTGCTGTGGCGGCTCGCGGGAGAGACAGGAGGTGCGTCATGGGCTTGAACGTATCGAGGACGACAGAGCCGCTCAGGTTCGACGTCGGCATCGGGAGCGCCGACTACGCGGACGTGATCTCGTCCGTCGGCGCGGGAGAGCCGCAGAAATCCCTCATGCCCGGGACGACGACCGTCTCGCAGGCGATAGACGAGCTCTTTCCGCAGGACCGGAGCGTCGGCGGCGAGATCATGAACTCGCTCGTCGCGGGCAATCCCGCTTCGCTGCGCACTTCGCGCGGCTTCTCCGAGGCGGCGAGGAATGCGGTACGCTCGCTCAGGGACCGCGGCACATCCGCCGCGGACGCGGCTTCGCATGAAATCGAAAACCTGCTCGCGGATGCCGACCTCCTCGAGCATTTCCGCCTGGCGCTGCTGGAGACTTGACGGGAACGACGAACGATGCTTAAGAAACTCACAGACTTCTCGAATGTGTTTTCGCGGTTCGGCGATCTCGTGCTCGCCTTCCTCGTCGTATGCATAATCGGGCTTCTCATCATCCCGCTGCCGTCGCCTGTCGTCGACCTGCTGATCTCGACGAACATCATGATCTCGACGGTGCTGCTGATGCTCTCGCTCTACCTGCCGCGCGCCCTCGCCTTCTCGACGTTTCCGTCGATGCTGCTTTTCACCACGCTCTTCCGCCTTGCGCTGAACGTCACCACGACCCGGTGCATTCTGCTGCACGGCGCCCAGGATCCCAACGCCGCCGGCACGATCATCAACACGTTCGGCAACTTCGTCGTGGGCGGCAACTTCGTGGTTGGCGCCGTCATCTTCCTCATCATCACGATCGTCCAGTTCGTCGTCATCTCCAAGGGCGCCGAGCGTGTCTCAGAGGTCGCCGCGCGCTTCACCCTCGACGCGATGCCCGGCAAGCAGATGTCGATCGACGCGGACATGCGCGCCGGCGCCATCGACCAGGACACCGCAAAGCAGCGCCGCGCGGAATTGGCGATGGAGTCGCAGCTCTACGGCGCCATGGACGGCGCGATGAAGTTCGTCAAGGGCGACGCCATCGCCGGAATCATCATAACGTCGATCAACATAGTCGGCGGCATCCTCATCGGAATGCTGATGTTCGGCCACGACGCGGCGTGGTGCGTGAAGCGCTTCGGCATCCTCACGATCGGCGACGGCCTCGTGGGCCAGATCCCCGCGCTCCTGATCTCCATCACGTCGGGCGTCATCGTGACGCGCGTCGGCTCCGAGAACGCCAAGCCGCTCGGCCAGGACATCATCAACCAGATCTTCGCCCAGCCGAAGTCGCTGCTGCTCGGCGCGGCGATGCTCGTTCTCATCGGCCTCATCCCGGGCTTCCCCAAGCCGCAGCTCTTCGGCCTCGCCGCCGTCGTGGCCTTTGTCGGCTGGAGCCTGAAGGTCAAGGCGCAGATTGCCGCCGCCAGGGCCGCCAAGGCCGAGGATCCCCTTGCCGCCGCGGCGCCGTCCGAGGGCGCCGCTCCGCGCCCGAAGAAGAAGGACGGCGACGACTTCTCGATGGTCACGCCGCTCACGGTCGACATCGACGCGGACATACGCGGTGCGCTTACCTACGAAGCGCTGAACGACCAGATCATGTCCGTGAGACGCGCCCTCTACCACGACCTCGGCGTGCCGTTCCCCGGCATCAACCTCTCGCTGAACCCGGCGCTCAGCGACGGGAAGTACCGCATTCTCGTCAACGAGGTGCCTGTTTCGGAGGGCGAGCTCCGCAAGGGCTTCATATTCGCGCTCGAGGAGTCCGAAAACCTCTCTGCGACGGGCATCGCCTTCGAGACGGGCAAGCCGTTCCTCCCCGGCTACGAGACATGCTGGGTCAAGGAGGGCGAAAAACAGCGTCTCGACGAGGGCGGCATACGCTCGCTCGACATCGGCGGCGTCCTCACCTACCATCTCTCCAGCGTTCTCCGCCGCTACTCGCACGAGTTCCTGTCGCTTCAGGAGACCCGCATCCTCTTCGACCACATGGAGAAGGAGGCCCCCGAGCTCGTCAAGGAGGTGCAGCGCGTGCTGCCGCTCCAGAAGATAACCGACGTCCTGCAGCGCCTCGTCCAGGAGGGGATATCCATCCGCGACCTCAAGCGCATAACGCAGACCCTCATCGAATGGGGCCAGAAGGAGAAGGACTCCGTGCTGCTCGTCGAGTACGTCCGCGCGGCGCTTTCGCGCTACATATCCTACAAGTTCTCCGGCGGGCAGAACATCGTCGCGGCCTATCTCCTCGATCCGTCTCTGGAGGAGAAGATCAGGAAGTCCGTCCGCCAGACTTCGGGCGGCAGCTACCTCGCTATGGATCCTGCTACCGTCCGCTCCATCCTCGCCGTCGTGAAGCGCACGATCGGCGACCTTACGAAGATACCGCAGAAGCCCGTGCTCATCGTTTCGGTCGACATCAGGCGCTATTTCCGCAAGATGATAGAGAAGGACTACTACGAGCTGCCGGTTCTCTCGTTCCAGGAGCTGAGCGCCGAGATCAACATCCAGCCGCTTGGGAGGCTTAAGCTGTGAGTTTTCTGCTGAAGATAGTCGAGGGCCCCAACAAGGGCGCGGAGATCGCGCTCGTAGAGGGCGTTGCCGTCACGCTGGGCAAGGGCGACGACTGCGATATCGTTCTCGTCGATTCGACGCTGCCTGCCGAGCCGCTGAAGGTCGAGGCCTCGGCTGACGGGGTCACGGTCGACGCCTCTCCGCTCGAGCCGTTCGCGGTCAAGACGATAGGCGCCACTTCTTTCGCCATCGGTCCCGCAGACGCGCCGTGGGGCGCGCTCAAGTGGCCGAAGGAGGAGAGCGACGTGCCTGAAACGGGGGGCGAAGGGCATAAGGCGGAGGAGAAGCGGGAAGAGGCCGCCCAGTCCGGCGCCTCCGGCGGCGCATCCGAAAAGCCTGCTGATGACCAGTCCGAAAAACCGTCGCGCCGGCGGCGCGGCGGGTGCCTCGGCTGCCTTTTCATGGCGATTCTCCTGCTCCTTGTCCTTGCCGGCCTGTGCTGGTTCTTCAGGGAGAAGCTGCGGGAATCTGACCGGTTCGAGCAGTTTGAGAAGATCGGCAGAGGTTGGTATTCCAGGTTTGCCCGCGAATCCAGGGATTCGAAGGTTTCCGCAGAGAAGCAGCTTACGCTCTCCGACATCGCCGGCAAATACGGCCTTTCCCTCGTGGAGTCGAACGGCGTGGAGCGGGTGGTCGGCAACTTGAGGACCAGGCGCGAGCGGCTTGCCGCCACGGCAGAGGCGTACCAGGCGAAGCCATGGGTCGAGCTTGACCTTACGGACGACGAATCGTTCCGGACTGCGGCGGACGACGCCCTCTTTACGCTTACCGAGGGTGCGCTGAAGGTGGGGGTCGCGACGAACAGATTCCTGTCCATAGTCGGCGCGTCGTCGTCTCCTCTGCTGCTGAAGAGGACGCTGGATGCGCTGAACGCCGACATCCCCAGGATTAACGGCGTCGATGTGTCAGGGGTGGTGTTCTCGAGCCACGCCGTCAAGCCGCAGGACGACGGCAGTGAGGCCGAAGCCGACGACTACGTGTACTCCGGCCTGCCAGCCGTTACCAGGGCGTCCAGGCCGCGCAGATCCGCGAAGACATCGCTTCCCGTCTGCGGAATACTCACGACGCCGTATCCCTGCCTCGTGATGCGCGACGGCCGCCGCATGATGGAGGGGGCGGCCATAGGCGACAGCGTAATAGTGGAGATCGGCGCAGACAGCGTGACGCTCACGAACTCCACCGGGAGGTTCACATGGAAGCCGTGAATGACCCGGTGCGACTGATGGAGATCGAGAAGGAGCTTGCGGGGCCGCAGAAGGAGGCCGCGCTTGCGAAGTACGACGCCGTGCTGTCCGCGCTTGCGAGGAGGATAGACGCGGCGATGAAGGCGGGGCTTCCGCCGGAAGAGTTCCCGAGGGTCGCGGAGCTCGGCGAGGCGAACGTCCTTGCGAGAAAGATTTTGCGCCTGACCGTCCGGGTGGACGGGGAGGCGCGGAAAGCGTAGCCGAAAGGCGACGTTCAACAACAAACAAAAAAGGAAAAGAAAAAATGGCAACACAATCACCGCTCCAGCCGATAAGCGACGACATTCCCAGCCCTAACCTAAGGCTGCAGCAGCGTCACTTCGAGCGTGTAGCCGCCGGTTCGATCGAGGGCGGCAACTTCATCCACACGGACTCGGTGTACAACGCGCTCTTCAACGCCGCCTCCGCCATGGAAGCCCGCCTGAAGGAGTCGCTCGAGAACTATCAGCAGCACCCGGACGTGCAGGCGAACCTCCAGCAGCTGCAGTACGACCTGCAGCAGTGGAACCTCGCGCTCACCACGATGACGAACATCAACAAGAACATGGGCGACGCGCTCAACTCGATCGCCTCCAACTTCCGTTGATCTTCGACCTCGAAAGCGAAGAGGCGAAGCTGCTGTTGAACGTCGCCCTGATGGCGACTGGACAGAACCGCTTCAGGTCTGCCGCGAAGATCCTCGCGGCGCTGGGGCGGTTCCGTCCCGGGGAGGCGTCCGTCGCCGTGGCGAACGCCATCCTCTTCATCAGCATGATGGACTTCCAGGGAGCGATCGACTACATCGACCGCGAGGCCCTGCCGAAGTTCCCGGCTTCCGCTATGCTCAAGGCGTTCAAGGGCATGGCGCTTCTCAGAATGAACCGCGCTGCAGAGGCGAGGATGCCGCTTGAGGAGGCGGCTTCCGACACGGCCGATCCCGCGGCGGCGCAATTGGCAAAGGACCTGATGACATGACAGATGCGATGATAGTCGAGGCGGTGCGCGCCGTGCAGGCGAATTCCGCGGCAGATCCGTCAACGACGGGCGCGGCCGCGGCGGTTGCCGATCCGGCCGCAGTCGAGAGGTTCCAGGCGGCGATGGGCGTCGGCGGAGTCAATGCCGCACCGGCCGTCGACTCGATTCCGTTCGCGAGCGAGGCGAGCGCCGCGTGGCGCTCTGCGCAGACAAACAACCAGGGCATCCTCCACCGCATCCGCGCGCTGTCCCGGCTCGAGAAGATGCACGGCCCTTCGTCCGGCGAGCTTGTCGAGCTTCAGTACGAGGTGATGAACCTCGCGTTCCAGCAAGAGGTCGTGACAAAGGTCGCCGACAAGTCGTCCAGCGCAATCCAGACGCTGATCAAGAATCAGTAGTTGGTAGATGATAGATGATAGTTGGTAGGTTGTAGATGGTAGTTGGTAGATGATGGTTGGTAGTTGCGCTTAATGTCGGTTGCCGAACGTCGGCGGCCGAAAATTAAATCTCTGAAAGGACTAAGAATGAAAATAGGAAGATGTATGGCTCTCTCCGCCGCGCTGCTGCTTGCTGGCTGCGACAAGGAGACTACGCTTCATGCGGGGTTGGCGGAGCGGCAGGCCAATCTTGTGATGGCCGCGCTTCTCGATGCGGGCATCAGCTGCCACAAGACGCCGGGCGAGGAAGGCACGTGGGACGTGTCGGTGGTCGAGTCGAGGTTCGCGGACGCGGTCAATCTGCTGAACAAGGCGGGTCTTCCGCGCAACGACCACATGGGCATAGGCGAAGTGTTCAAGAAGACCGGCATGATATCGTCTCCGAGCGAAGAGCGCATTCGCTTCATGGACGCGCTTGCGCAGGATCTCGCAAAGACGATCTCTGGCATAGAGGGCGTTGTCGACGCACGTGTGCACATCGTTCTCCCCGAGAACGATCCGTTTGCGCGGCACGCGATGCCGTCGTCCGCGGCCGTTGCAATCCGCTCCCGCTGGGACGCCGATCTCACGGACGTAATCCCCTCTGTGAAGGGGCTCGTCAAGAACGCCATCGAGGGGCTGCAGTACGAAAAGATCATGGTGACCGTGTTCAAGGATTCGCCGCCGAAGAAATGAGCGAAGAGGAGAGACAGTTCCTGCGGACGGCCGTATGGCTCTTCATGCGGCATGGACGGAGCGACCGCGCGCTGAGTGTGTGCGAGGCCCTGCACGAGGCCGATTCGCGCGACGGCGTCGCGGCGGTCGCGCTCGCGGAACTGCTTCTTGACCGGGGCGAGGCGAGGAGGGCCGTGGAGATTCTGCGCATGGCCGACGTTCCGCCTGAGCTTGCGCATGCCGAGGCGGTGCTCGAGTCGCGGGCGCTCCGGCTTGCGGGTCGCTCCCGGGAAGCCGACTCGAGGTGGCTGCGCTATGTCGAGGCGAGGAAGGGCGTCGGGAGGAAATGGGTGAGTTGATGGCTGGTGGATGAAACGGAAAGAAGAAGTCTGAAGAGGAATGGCAAAAGAGAAGAACATATCAATCGACGATGCGAGGGCGCTGGTCGCTGACGAGGCGCTCTGGCCGCGTATGCGCGATTTTCTGTGGGACTTCACGCCGCAGATTCACGCAAGCTGGCTTGAGGGTCTTCGCATTCCCGATGGCACGGCGCACAGCCAGCGCATCAAGGCCTATGTTCTTTCGTCTCTTGGGGTTGCGCCTGTATTCCATTCCTTCCCCAAAGGCGACTGGAGCCGGCTTCTGCTTCTCGACGGCGCAACGCTCGAGGCGATCGCGAAATGGCTTGGAGCGATTGTCCTTGCCGACGATCTCCGGCGTGTGATGGATGGCGCGACTGTGCGCGCCCTTAAGGCATCGCTGTCCGGGGTGTATCCCGAAGTGTTCGGGTTTACGGCGTATTTCAGCGGGATTGATCTTAAGCGCAAGGATGCGGAGACGCGGGGAGAGGGCGCTCCATCAGCCGAAAACGTCGTGTCGACGGGACTTTCGATGATTGACGCGCTTCTCGCCCCTCTCCCCGAGGCGCTCGTCTCGCGCCTCAAGCTGAAACTCCCCAAGGACACCAGCGCTCCCGCGCCTCTGCGCTCAAAGCCCGAGGCCTGCGGCAAGGCGCTCGCAAAGCTTCTCAAACTGAAATTTCCGGAGGCGTACAAGCTATGCTGCTGATTGAAAAACCGAACTTTTCGCTTGCATCGGACAGACGTCTCGTCAAGTCGTCGGAATTCGCCACGGTCAGCTCCGCGGCCGATATAATCGCCGCAGCCGAAAAGGAGGCCGCGCGCATCAGGGAAGAGGCGAAGGCGGCGTTCGAGGAGGAGAAGAAGCGGGGCTACGAGAAGGGGCTTCGCGACGGCAAGATAGAGATCTCCATGCAGAAGATGGACCAGGTCGACCAGTCCGTTGCCTTCATGGAATCGGTCGAGTCGCAGATGGCCGGCATCGTGATGAAGGCGCTTAAGAGCTGCGTCGTCGAGATCGGCGACAAGGAGATGGTCGTAAACATCGTGCGCAAGACGATGAACGCCGTCATCCGCACGCAGCGCCACGTCACGCTCAAGGTCGCGCCCGAGATGGTGCCGGCCGTAAAGGAGCGCATCGAGGCCCTTCGCGTGGAATATCCGACGGTCGAGACGTTCGACGTGGTGGAAGACCCGAGGCTCAAGGGGCCGGCCTGCATCCTCGAGACCGAGGCCGGCGTGGCCGATGCATCCGTGGAGACGCAGCTCGAGGCGATAGAGCGGTCGATGGCCCGTCATCTGTCCGGCAAGAACGGGCAAACCGGTGATTCCGGGAAAGGCGCCGGTGCATGACGACGCCGTTCGACTATATTCCGGCGGTTCTCGACCGTGCCGTGGAGGATGCCCAGCCCATCGACGTGAAGGGCAAGGTGATTCAGGTGGTCGGCACGATCGTCAAGGCGTCGGTGCCGGGAGTGAAAGTCGGCGAAATCTGCATTCTCAGGAATCCGTGGGAAGAGTACGAGGTCCATGCAGAGGTAGTCGGCTTCACCAAGGACGCCGCGCTGCTGACGGCGCTCGGACCGATGATCGGCATCTCCGCCGAGACCGAGGTCATCCCGACCCGGCGCGTGCAGATGGTGCCCGTCGGCGTGAATCTCCTCGGCCGTGTCCTTGACGGCCTCGGCGCGCCGATGGACGCCGACACGAAGGGGCCGCTCAGGCCGGACGGCTACTACCCCGTCTATTCGTCTCCGCCCTCGCCTCTGGAGCGAACGATCATCTCCAAGCCGATATCGCTTGGCATCCGCGCGATTGACGGGCTTCTCACCTGCGGCGAGGGGCAGCGCATGGGCATCTTCGCGGCCGCCGGCGGCGGAAAGTCCACGCTGCTCGCGTCGATCATCCGCAACACCGAGGCGGAGGTGACGGTTCTTGCCCTCATCGGCGAGCGCGGGCGCGAGGTAAGGGAGTTCATCGAGAAGGACCTTGGCCCAGAGGGCCTCAAGAAGTCCGTGCTGGTCATCTCGACGTCGGACCGTCCGTCGATGGAACGGCTCAAGGCCGCGTATGTCGCGACGGCGATTGCGGAGTCGTTCCGCGACAAGGGCAAGAAGGTCTTGCTTCTTATGGATTCCGTGACGCGCTTCGGGCGCGCGCAGCGCGAGATCGGTCTCGCCGCCGGCGAGCCGCCGACGCGCCGCGGCTTCCCGCCGAGCGTCTTCTCTGAGCTTCCCAAGCTCATGGAGCGCGCCGGCAACTCGTCAAAGGGGTCCATCACCGCTCTTTACACCGTTCTCGTCGAGGGTGACGACATGACGGAGCCGATCGCCGACGAGACGCGGTCGATTCTCGACGGGCACATCATTCTCTCGCGCAAGCTCGCGCAGATGAACCACTATCCGGCGATCGACATCCTTGCGTCCGTTTCGCGCTGCCAGTCGGCCATCATCCCGAAAGACCACAAGGCCGCAGCCGCAAAGCTGCGCAAGATTCTCGCCAAGTACGCCGAAGTCGAGTTGCTTATAAAGATAGGAGAGTACAAGAAGGGAACCGATTCCGAAACCGACGAGGCGATTGACAAGATAGGGGCCGTGAACGCCTTTCTGAGGCAGGGGCTGGACGAACGTCCCGCCTACGCCGACACAATCGAAAAACTGAAGCAAGTCGTTGCATGACATAGAAATTCGAACTCCAAACATTCAACTCAAAACTTACAACTTTAAACTTTAACCTCGCATGCCCTACCTTCTCCAGCCACTTCTTCGTATACGCGAGATGCGCGAAGACCGCGCCAGCGGCGAGCTGTCCGCTGCGCGCCGCGAACTCGCTGCGGCTGAAGAGGCGCTGGAGGCGCGGCGGCGTGATCTTGCCGCCTACGAGGACACGAAGGAAGAGCGCCGTGACAGGATATACGATGCCATAATCGGCCGCGCCGTGAGCAGGGAGCAGATCGATCTTGCGAATGAAGGCGTAGCGCGCATCGACGAGGAGGGCGCGCTGAAGGCGGACAACGTGGCGCGTGCCGAGGCTGACCGCAAGAAACGCGAGGAAGATACGGTCGTCGCAAGGAGCAACCTTGCGCTTGCGATGAAGAACAGGACCAAGATAGACGAACACAAGGACGTCTGGCTCGCAGCCGAGGCGGCGGAAGAGGAACACCGCGCCGAATGTGAACTGGAGGACTTTATAGTAAGGAAACCGGAGATATGACAGTGGGTGAAATTACGTTCGATCTGGGTCTCGGGGCGTCTCCGTTCACGGTAACGCTGGACGATGCTTCAGGACTTGCGCCGCTCAGTCTGCCTGATGCGCTTGTCGCCCGAGCCGTTCCGAATGACGACATGCCTTTGGCCGGCAAGTCGGCCGAGCCTGACGCCGCGGCCATTCAGCGCTTCGAGGCCGCAATGACGGGAGACGCGCGGTTCGCGTCGGCGGAACACCCGCTTCGAATGTTCAGCGCGGCCGTCGCCGAGAGGCCCGTTGTTGCCGAAGAACCGATTGCCGCCGAGAAGTCTGCGGCCGTCGAAACGCAGGTTGCCGTCGAGAAGCCAGTCGTTGCCGAAAAACCGGTCGTCTCTGAAAAACCGATTGCTGCCGAGAAGCAGGTTGTCGCCGAGATGCCGGCTGCAGCAAAAGGGCAAGTCGTCATAGAGAAGCCTTCTGCCGCCGAGAAGCCGGTCGTGGCCGAAAGGCCAGTCGTTGCCGAAAAGCCGGTTGTCGCAGAGAAAGCCGTTGTTGCCGAAGCGCAGATAGTTGTTGAGAAGCCTTCTATCGCCGAAAAGCCGATTGTAGTTGAGAAACCAGTTGTCGCGGAAGAACCGATTGTTGCAGAAAAACCGATTGTTGCCGGAAAACCGGTTGTCACTGAGAAACAAGTCGCGGCTGAAAGCCCCGTCGTTGCAGAAAAGCCGGTTGTCACCGAGAAGCAAGGCGCGGCTGAAAGTCCCGTCGTCGCCGAGAAGCCGGCTGTCACCGAGAAATCTGTAGCCGCCGAATCACAGGTTGTAGTCGAAAAGCCTGTCGTTGCTGAAAAGCCGGCTGTCACCGAGAAGTCTGTTGCGGTTGAGTCACAGGTTGTAGTCGAAAAGCCTGTCGTTGCTGAAAAAGCGGTTGCCTCAGAAAAACCTGTTGTCATTGAGAAACCAGTTGTCGCAGGAGAGCCGATTGTAGCCGAAAAACCGGTCGTCGCAGAGAAGCCGGTCGTTGCCGAAAAACCGACAGTCTCTGAAATGCCGGTTGCCGCAGGGAAACATGTCGCAGCAAAAGAGCAGGTCGTCATAGAGAAGCCTTCTGTCGCCGAGAAGCCAGTCGTGGCCGAAAGGCCAGGCGTTGCTGAAAAGCCGGTTGCCGCAGAGAAATCCGTTGCCGTCGAATCGCAGGTTGCCGCCGGGAAGCCAGTTGCCGAGAAGCCCGCCGTCGCCAAAGCGCCGCCGGCGGCACGGGTTGCCTCGGTTGAGGAAGGTGCAGACGACATGGATATCCGTGCCGCCGCGGCGATTCAGGCGGCGCCTGTCGCCGTGCAGCCCTCCGCGGCGTCTGCTGCGCCCGTCGCGCCCGAAGTCGCTGCAGTCGCCGCGGCGACGGCCCGCACCGAGGTCATAGTCGAGACCGTCGAGAAAATCGTCGAGGCCGTCACGGAGCAGATCGTCATAACTCCTGGCCTGATGCATGGAGACGGCAATGTGCGCATTGTCCTCAAGCCGACTGTGCTTGACGGTTCCGAGATTTCGATGACGGCGAAGGACGGTGCGCTTTCCGTGGCTATCGTCCCTGCCACGCCTGACGCCGGGCGTCTTGCCGCCGCGGCGCTGCCTCGTCTGGAGGCCGCGCTCGCGGAACATGTGACGGCGTTCCGCCAGGTTGCCGTCGCAGTCATATCGAAGAAGGGAAAATCCGATGAAACCGCTTGAAATCCTTTCAAAGCTTACGCGGTGGGCGAATGCCTCGCCGAAGACGCTGCTTGACGCTCCCGCCTGGGCGATGCCGTGCCGTATGGGCGATGAAGTCGCGACTCTGCGCAAGGCCGAGATTCAGCCAGGCGACACGCTGAATCTCGCCGTGCTCCTTGACGGCGAGAGACACCTGCTCTGTGTCGCCGACTCGCCGCGTTTCGCCGACCTGCATGCGCTGTGGGCGTCGCGCGCCGAGGTCCCCGAGCAAGTCCTCCTCGCCCTTGTCGAGAAGGAGTGCGGAGACCTCCTTCAGCTTGTGGAAAACGCGGTTCGCCGCCAGCTTAAGATTGACGGCCTTTCCTCCGACGGCCCCGACGGGCAAACCTTTTTCGCGCAGGTTGAAGACGTCGTCTTCGGCCTGACGCGCTCCCCGATCGTGGAGGAAGCCCTCGGACAGCTCCGTTTCATCGACTGCGAGCATCCGAGCGTCCGCGAGGAGACGCTGCCCTGCGAAACGGAAGTCGCGTCGTTCGCGCTCTCGGCGGCGGACGCCGCCTCGCTTGCCGTGGGCGATGCGCTGCTTCTGCCCGAGGTCGGTTCCGTGCCCTCCCGGCTCGTGGTCGACGGCCGCTTCGTGGTCGACGGGAATGGCGTCGCGCCGTTCAAGGAGGACGGACGGCTGCGTGTGGTCGACACGGAGATGCGCACGCTGACGATGGGAGAGCTTTTCGACCGGGCGCAGAGCCCGTCGGCGTCGGAGCCGGCGAAGCCGGCGCAGCTTCGCCTTGTCGCCTCGGGCAGGACGCTCGCGCAGGGCAGCCTCGGGCAGCTCGCGTCAATGCCCGCCCTGATCGTCGAGGCTCTCCCGTAGCCCACAACTCCCGACTTGCAACTCCAAATTCACAACACCAAAATCCAGCCGCCATGTTTCAAACAGATCCATTTTCACTGATAGTCCTGTTTGTGGGGCTTTCGCTTCTTCCCTTTGTGGCGATGGTCGCGACGAGCTACCTCAAGATCGTCGTCGTCATGTCGCTCATACGCAACGCGCTCGGCATACAGTCGATACCGCCGAACATGGTGATCAACGCGCTCGCCATGATCCTGACGTTCTACATCATGGCCCCCGTGATGGGCGAGTCGTGGAACATCGCGAAGGCAGAACTTGAGAAGACGGACAAGGCCGCGGCGGCTGCGGCGGCCCAGCCGGGCGCCCAGCCCTCCGCGCGGCTGCCGAACTACTTCGAGACCGACGCCGTCGCGAAGGCCGCCGAGCCGTTCAGGACTTTCCTCTCCCAGCACACGTCCGACCGCGAACGCGCGTTCTTCGTAAACACTGCAGAGCACCTCTGGGCGAAGAACCCCGACGAACCGGCCGTAGTTGACCCCGACAGCTTCTACATCCTCATCCCGTCGTTCTGCGTCTCCGAGCTCACGAAGTCCTTCCAGATAGGGTTTCTCGTGTATCTGCCGTTCATCGCGATCGACATCATCGTGTCGAACATACTCCTCGCGATGGGCATGATGATGGTCTCGCCGGTGACGATCTCGCTGCCGTTCAAGCTCCTTCTCTTCGTGATGGTGAACGGCTGGACGCTCCTTATCCAGGGGCTTGTCAGGGGGTATCTGATATGAACAAGGCGCAGCTTCTCGACTATGCGCAGACGTGTCTCCTGATAGTCCTGCAGCTCTCGCTCATTCCGATTATCGTCGCGACGGTAATCGGAATCATCGTCTCCCTGCTGCAGGCGCTCACCCAGATACAGGAGCAGACCCTCGGCTTCGCGGTCAAGCTGATTGCGATATCGCTCACTCTTCTCATATGTGCGTCGTGGATGGGCTCCACGCTCCTTCTCTACACGCAGGACATCTTCACCAACTTCGCGCTTCTCAGGTGATGCCATACGTCGAATTCCATAGATGGATTCTTGCCGCGGTCCTGGCGATGGCGAGGATCGGCGGGGCGTTCGCCATCTGTCCGGCGCTCACCGATTCGATGATTCCCGGAATCGCGAGAAGGGCGGCGATCCTCGGCTTCTCGTGCATCGCGATCCCGCTCGTGAAGGACGGCATGCCGCCGGGCGAGCCGAATGTCTGGATGTTCTCGCTCATCGCGTTCAAGGAGGCGCTGATAGGGTTTCTCATCGGCTTCTTCGCCGCGGTGCCGTTCTGGGTCGCCGAGAACATAGGGAACTTCATCGACAACCAGCGCGGCGCGACGATGGGCGAGGTGTACTCGCCGCTGAACGGTTCGCAGGTATCTACGACCGGCATCTTCTTCACGCAGATCGTCTCCACGGTCTTCTTCGTCGGCGGCGCCGTGCTTGTGTTCCTCGGCGCGCTCTATTCGAGCTATTCCGTCTGGCCCGTTTTCCCGCCCGCTCCTGCGGACGCCGTGTTCCCCTTGTTCGCCCGCGACGCGCCCCTGTACGCGCTCGATTCGCTTGACGGGATGCTCAGGACCACCGTCGTCATATCCGCGCCCGTCATCATCGTCATGTTTCTCGCGACGCTCGGCCTCGGCCTCGTCAACCGCACCGCCCCGCAGCTGAACGTCTTCTTCCTTTCGATGCCCGTCAAGTCGGCTCTCGGCATCGCCATGCTCGTAGTCTACCTGCCGTTCATCATGGACATGCTGATGTACGACAAGCAGGACGCCATACTCGCCCCGGTGAGGCGGATGCTCGGAGGGTAGCGATGGCCGAATCCTCTGGCGAGAAGACCGAGATGCCGACCCAGAAGAAGCTGCGCGACGCGCGGCAGAAGGGGCAGGTCTGCACATCGAAGGACATCGTCTCCACGGCCATCCTCGTCGTCATGTTCGCGATCCTCGCCTGGATGGGCATCGCCCTCACGGAGGACATGGAGCAGCTCATCAGGTTTCTCTCGGGGACCATCGAGCACAACGGCATGGGCGACGTCAGGGAGGCGACGAAGCTCACGGTGTTCCTCATCTTCAAGCACTCCTTCGTCTTCGTGATAGTCGCCGCCGTCATTGGAGTCGTCGGCAATGTCGCTCAGATCGGCTTCCTCTTCACGTTCGAGCCGCTCATCCCCAAGCTCGAGAAGCTGAATCCGGTAGAGGGCGCAAAGAAGATATTCGCGATGAAGAACCTTTTCGAGTTCCTCAAGAACGTCGCCAAGGTTTGCTTCCTCGGCTACCTCGTATACAAGATCATATGGGCGAGCGTCCCCGAGCTCCTGACGATGTGCTACGGCACGGTGGATGACGTGTTCCCGTGCCTCAGTCTGATGCTCAAGCGCCTTGCCATATACACGGCCTTCGGCTACATCGTGATCGCAATCGTCGACCGTCTGTTCCAGGGGCGCAACTTCACGAAGGAGATGATGATGACGAAGGACGAGGTGAAGCGCGAGTACAAGGAGATGGAGGGCTCCCAGGAGGTGAAGCAGGCCCAGCGCCAGTTCCGCGACGAGATAATGAACGGGCCGGATCCGCGGCAGGCAGTCTCGAAGGCCAACGTCGTCGTCACCAACCCGACGCATATCGCCGTCGGCATACGCTACAACGCCGAGGAATCGCCGCTTCCGCGCATCTGCGTGATCGGCGCCGACGCAACCGCGAAGATCATACGCGAGACAGCGCTCGCCGAGGGTATACCGATCATGGAGGACAGGCCTCTTGCCCGCGCGCTCTACGCCAAGGGCAGGGTTGAGGAATTCATACCCGATTCGCTCATCGAGCCCGTCGCGGAGGTCCTTAAGTGGGCAAAGCAGATTCAGGACGCCCGCAGGGAGGAAGAGGAACTCGACAGTGTTACGCTGGAGGATCTATGAACATAGAAGCACTCTACAGGACAATAGCACCAAGGCTGACCAACTGGCTTGTGGCCAGCGGCAGCTCCTACCACGAGGCATGCGATCTCGTGCAGAGCACGTTTCTCAAGATATGGAAGATGAGAAACGATCTGAGGGACGACGAAAGCGCCATTTCGGGACTCGCGTTCACGATAGCGCGCAACCTCCGGAAGAACCTAGCGCGCGACAATGCCCGGCTCGCTTTCGTCGGGGAGATACGCGATGCCGACGAGGGAGATGGCCTCGCAGCCACAGATGGTCAGCAGGCGGCACTCGCCGCCCGCCGGACGACGACAACCGACGCGGATTCCGGCTCGTCCGATTCCGAGTATCTCCGCCGCCGCCTTGCCGAGGCGTTTTCGAAGCTTCCTCCAATTCTCCGCGAGGCGTATACGCTGTTTCAGATCGGCGAAATGCCGATTCATGAAATTGCAGCCCAGACAGGCGTAAGCGAAAGTCTCGTAAAAGTGCGCATTTTTCGCGCAAAAGAGAAACTTAGGAAAATTCTTGCAGATTTACATGTAACCTAATGCTGCGTGATGTGTAGACAAGGCGAAATCACCACACAATGGGGGTAATGAAAATGGAAATCAATCTTGGAAACAACATCGGCGCGAGGCAGGACGGCTTTCAGGTCTCCGGCCAGGGGTCAGAAGTCGCCCAGACTGCGGCTTCCGGCATCCGCCAATCGGCGTCTTCGCTTCGCACCTCGGGCATCGGGCTTGATGCTTTCAATCCGGTGAAGGACAGTGAGCCGGTCTCGGAAGTCCCGGAATCGGCGCTCATGCGCGATGATGAACTCGGAAAGCTCGTCAGTGCGGCGTTTAGTCTTCCGGCTCCGCCGATGCCGTCGTTCGCAGAGTAAGAGAGGAGGCGCAAAATGCCAGGACCGGGGGGAATAAACGGATCGCAGCCGTTCAAGCTGACGGTTGAAAGCTTCAATAGACCGCACAACGTCGCGGGTGGCGGCGCGCGCGCGAACGCGCCGACGGCGCTGAACAACGCGCAGCCCGCCGCCGCGCCGCAGCCGGCCGTCGCGCAGGCCCAGCAGCAGCGGAAGGGCTTCTTTGCGTGGATCATGAGTTTCTTCAGGAGCGCCGAGCCCGCGCCCGCGCCGGCGCCGCGCGTCAACGCGCCGCAGGTGCCGCCGCACAAGCAGTTCAACGACCGCCTCTTCAATAATGTGGAGCTCAACGCTTTCGCGGCGCTTCCGCAGAACTTCAGGGATGCGCTCATGACGCTGGAGGGCGCGCTGCGCGCCAAGTTCGGCGAGACGATCGTCGTCAAAGACGACAATCTGTGCGAGCAGCTGACGTCGTCCAGGTGCAAGATGACCAGGATGACAGCGCTTGTCGATCAGGCAAACGCCGCCGGACGCGAAATCACGGTCGAAGAAATCGTGCAGGAATACACGGCGCGCGCGAACCAGCTTTTTGTAGAGGCGGCGATCGGGAACAAGTTTGCCGAGATGTGCGATGCCGAAAAAGTCAAGCTCGGCGGATCGCCCCTCTCCCAGGGCGCTTTGATGGCAAAGCGGCATCCGGAAATAGCAGAGGATCTCTGCAGGTGCAATACGCCGGCTGAGATCGCACAGGTCCTCGAAAAACACGCCGCGAAATTCTCCGCCCTCATCGAGACGCGGCGGGAGATAAACGAGGCTATGGCATCGGCCGAGAACACATGCTGCGAAAAGCTTGCGTCCGCCCTCGGCATGCACAAGAGCCTCGTTTCGTCGATGGTCGAAATGTCGAAGCTGAAAAACAAAATGCTCGACCTTGGAAACCAGATGATGGGAGGGACATACCCGGGCTGCATGAATCCCGGGTTCAGCGCCAAGGCGGCGCTGGAGAAGGTTGTGGACGACTTCGTCGACGGCCGCGCAAGGTACCTGGCGGAGATCGACCAGATCAATGTCGGCGAAGACGTCAAGCAACGCTGGAAGGCGATGGTCCTCAACGCCAACAGCCTGCCGGTCATGCGTCCGGCGCAGGTGATGCAGCTTGCAGCCGCCGTCAATCTCGGCAAGTTCGATGGTGCGCTCGACAGCCGCATGCCGCTCAAGCTGCGGTGCGAAATCTTCACCGACCTCAACCGTGAGCTGCGCGAGGCCATGCTGTCGGTTCTGGGGGACCAGGCGTTCAAAAAGCTCGGCGCCGAAGAGTTCACCGGGCTGACGACTCTTGCCGAGGACATCGCGCTTTCCGGCAAGCCGGCGCTGCTGCAGAAGATCAAGGACGCCAAGACCATGCTCAGCGACGATGTCTACGTGGAGATGTCCAGGACGGGCAACACCGGCGCCAGCATGTTCGTCTCATCCCTTCTCATCGTCATCCAGCCTACGGCCGAGAATCCGTTGACCAGCGAACCGAGGTTCATGGCGGCCGTCAACACGGAGATCGACGCCGCGATCGCAGAGAGCGGCGTTACCGACGCCAAGGTGATCGCCGACGTAAAGGCTGTGATGGTCGAGAAGGGGAAGGGCGTCCTCAAGGGCGCCACGACGCTCGCGGCGCTGTCCGATTTCGTCGGCTCCGTCAAGGAGCAGGCCCAGGTGCTGGCGAAGACGCTTGACGCCGTGGCAAAGACACGTGCGAAGGCCAGGGACGCCGCCGCGACGACGATTGCGCTCTCCTCCGGGCTCGGCAGGGGACATGTCCTCAACAACCTCGACATGACGAGCATTTCGTCCGGTTCCGGCAAGCTCCGCTTCCTGTACGACGACATCGTGTCCCAGGCGAAGAAGGGACCCGTCGACTACAGTGCCACGGTGAACAAGGCTAGCGCGATCGTCACGGACTTCGCGAACGACAAGATTGCCATGCTGAAGGCCGTCAACGAGGCGGGGTTCGATCCCGTGGAGCGCGCGCACTACGAGATGCTGGTGCTCAAGACGAGCAGCTGGCGGGATGCGAGCATCGTGTCCGTGGCCAAGGAGCTCGCCGGCAACGACACCGTCAAGTCGGCGTTCAAGTCGCTCGCCGGTCTCCTCAAGCCGGATCGCGCCGCGACGCTCGACGCGAGGGAAATCGGCGCGGGCTTTCAGATGTTTGCCGCGGTGTTCTCGCAGGAGATTCTCACCAAGTATCAAGACATTGGTCAGAAGACGGCGGAGTCCAGCGATTTGCAGCAGCTCCTGCAGATGATGACGACTTCCCTTCTCGAAAAGGAGCATCCCGAGATGGCGGCGAGCCTCGCGCGCCTGGCGGAATCGGGCAAGCTCCCCGAGGTCGGCGACTACATGAGCGCCGCCCTGACTAAAACGCGCGCGCTCAAGATGGACTACATGACGCTTGAGCAGGCCGGCCTCACAGGGCAGCCGAACAACGAACCGATCCGCTCGGTCCTGAAAAACCCGAACCTCGTCTACGACCAGGCGAAGTACGACCAGAGCGTGAAGGATGTCTCGATTCTAAACGTCGCAAACTCCTTCTTCTGCGCCATGACGTCCGACTTCCCCACGAAGGGCGCGTTCGCCGACGCCGACAAGTACATCGCGGGCAAGCTGACCGGCGGCCAAGTGATGCAGAAGTACGGCGAGGGGCTCCCCTCCGAGACGCAGCCTATCCTGAAAAAACTCGTTGACCGCCTCGACTGGCGTCCGAATTCCGCGGCGAAGTCGGAGGAGATCGTCGGGAACTTCGTCAAGGACCTCAAGAACTGGCGCGACATCGCGCCCGGCTCGGGGGATTCCGCAGGGATTGAGAACGTCATGCAGCGCCGCATGAACGAGTACCTGGTCGACGTCATGAACGGCCAGACCCAAAGCAGCGGGTTCGAGAACGTGAACGGCGCAGACGTCTTCCTGACGTTCATGCAGGACCTTCCGCGCATCAACTACACGCTGAACGGTTCGACGATGCAGCCCAAGCGCGCCTCTGAGATGCTGGACGAGTTCAAGAAGGCGCTCGGAAACGATCCGGCAAAGGTCAAGGCGCTGTCGGTGGTTGCCAACCAGCAGATATTCGGCGAGTTCACCACCGCGGTGTCAAACAGGATTGCGCTCCCCGGATGGAAGCGCGGCCAGGAGGAGGAGGATATCGCGAACGTCCCGAACATCGAGAAGTTCGCCTCCCGCGACATCACCAAGACCGGATGCCCGTTCTTCGACAGCGGCAACGCGTCGTTCGAAATCGACATCGCTCCCGACGGACAATCCGCGAAGATCCGCGCCAAGTCCGAGTCGCCCATGCGCGGCGACTACACGCTGATGGAGAAGGGCAAGGACGTCGGCAAGTGCGTCATAACCCAGGAGTTCACGCTGGAGTTCGGCGCTGAACCCGTCATCAAGGACCTCAAGATAGGACAGACGTTCGCATGACACACCACGAACTTTTGAGAAAACTCGGCGAGACCGCAGGAATCGAGCTGGAACTCTCCGCCGCCGGCACGGCCGCAGTGAAATTCGACGGGGACGAAGTCAACTTCGAGTCCGACTGCGGCAGGCTCTACGTCTACGCCGACATCGCGTCCGCGGAAGGGCGCGAAGCCGACTTCGGCAAGCTCCTCGAACTGAACAACCTCTTTGCGGGGACGGACGGCGCGACCATCGGACTTGACCACGTGCGCGGCACGTTCACGCTCTGCCGCATGGTCGAGGGCGATGCCGAATACGCCGCCTTCGAGCGGACCGTCGCCAGCTTCGTGACGGCGCTCCGCCTCATCCGGAGGGAACTCTCGGAAGGCGGAGGCTCCGCGTCCGCGCCGCAGCCCGCCATCGGACATCTTCATGACGGGCACATCATGCAGGTGTAGGACGGTTGAAGGGCTTTGCGCCCAGGCAACAATGTGGGATTGTCGTGAATCGGAAATATGGTAAAATATACCAAAAACCGAGAAATCGGTCGTGCCGCGGAAAAATCGTGTAACCTTTTGCCGCGTCATGTGTAGACAGGGCAGAAAAAGGAGGTAAAACAGAAAAAGGAGGTAAAACAATGTCAGCATGGGTAGAACATATCGCAAACGTGTCATTCACGCAGCATTTCCTCGGCATCGGGGGAGACGCTCCGACGAATAAGGAGATCGGCGTCAACGACAACGTCTTCGACGTCACTTTCGAAAACGGGCACGTCAACGCACGCTTCACGTCCGGGAACTGGTTCACGAACCTCTTCCGCGGCAAGACGATGCGCCGTTTCAAGGAAAACCTCCAGACCCAGTACGACAACTGGGTCAACGGGATGGAGACGGCAAAGAGCGCCGGATTCAAGGTGAACACGAACGTCGCAGCCATCCGGGACACCGTGAACAAGTGCCTCGACATCATACATGATGCGCGCGAAAAACTCGACAAGGTTCCGCTGCACTGTTCGAAGGACGCTTTCAGGGCGTGTGCGATGCCCCATTTAGAGATTGAACTGGACCTGCGCGACCTCGAGCGTCTTGATTACTACAAAGAGTCGATGCCCCAGAACATCAAAAAATACGCCAATCGCCTCGGGCAGATCGGCGAGCTCGCCGCCGTGCGCAACGAGCTCATGTCCGTCGCGACGGGTACGGAGGCCGACGCGATACTGCTCAACCGGCTCGGGTTCAAGACACACGTGGAAAATAACTACATGGGCAAGTCGGAGACGGAAAAGAAGCAATACATCCTGAACATGATCGACGCCATAATCGACGGATTTCTCCAGGCCGTCAACGGGATGAAGGACAAGAACACCGAACTGTTCGAGTTTCTCGACGCATTCGACGGCGCCTGCGTCGAGGCAAAGAACGACAATGTCCAGACGTGGCTCCAGAACGCGGCCGGCATATCGAAGGCGTCCCGCTCCGACACGACGAACGACCTCGCGTTCTCCGCGGCGGCCGAGTTCAACGCCCTCGCGGACGAGGTGAAGGCGCCGTTCCGCGAAGAGGCGCGCAAATCCTGCGAGGCCGAGATCCGCGCCCAGTGCAAGAAGGAGAATGTCACGAGCGAGGAGCTCATCAAGGCCCGCATCGACACCCAGGTCGACCGCATCCTCGAGAAGAGGGCCGGTGAAATCGAGCCGCTAATCCTCGAGAAGATCAAGACCGACGGCAAGTTCGCCCTTTACGAAAACCTCGTCGGCGCCAAACGCCCCGTCACGCTGATTTCCAAGGGCGCGAACGGCGGCTGGATGGTCACGACCCTCGTCGACAAGAACAAAAAGCCCATCCTGAAGCCCGTCTCGGCCTACGACATCGACAAGAACTTCGACAAGCTCGTCGAGATGTACAAGGAGGACGCCGTCCTCATGGGCACTGTCAAGTACGAGACGCGCGAGGAGTCCGGCCTCGAGCCGGGGAACCGCATGGACTTCCACGCAAAGGGCGTGCTCGATCTCGCCAATGCGGCAAAGAAAAACGACGCGAAGCTGAAGGAGCTCGCCGATGCCGTCAAGGCCCAGATGCGCGTCCATCCCGACGTCACCGACGCGGAGTTCGAGAACGCCGTCCGCACGGGGCTCGGCGACTTGACCAGGTCGATGTCGAACAACGACGACGAGAACAGGACGAAGTTCGACGGGTTCGTGAACAACGTGGCCGACGGCTCCTACGCCGACCAGCTCTCCGATGCCGATCGGCTCGCCAACCTCATCGCCCGCCGGGTCGAGAACATCCTGGCCCCCCAGGAAGCCCTGCTCGCGGACATCGACAACAAGGCGGCCCGTTGCGCCCAGATGATGAAGCTCGTCTACCGCGACAAGACCGTGGACGTCCAAAAGGCGCAGCAGGCCATCGCGACGACGCTTCGAACGATGAACGAGCGTATCCAGTCGACGGGCGATTCCAACAACAAGAGCGACAAGGCCTGCAGGGACAACTTCAACCGCATGGTGACCAACGGACGCCTCTTCACGGACAAGGTGGTCTACGACGTCTCCCACCGGCCGGCCGGATCTGACGAAGTCAATCTGCACAAAGACATGGATTATCTTCTGGCCTGCATCAAGCATTACGGAAAGATCGATCCCAAGGTATTCATCCTCGACAAGGCGAAGGAGGTCGCGTAGTGGCGGGCACATGTGAAGACGCCCTTGGTGCGCTCGCCGCGCACCTTGGGCTGCCGCTTGAGTTCAAGGACGGTTCCTGCAGTTTCAACGTCGGCGGGCAGCCGTTTACGATAACAAACGACGACGAGCTGGACAGGCTCGTCGTCTCGGCGCTTGTTGCGGACGACACGAGGGGCTGCCGGCCGTAGGGCGCGATCCCGAAACGGGCTTCATCGCCGCTTTCGTGGTCTATCCCTGCTCGCGGCTCGTCGCGGCGGAGTTCCCCGACGCGTTCACGAAGTTCGTGTCCTTCGCCGCGCGCCTCGCCGAGCGCCTCGCGACGGAGCGGGACGCGCCGCCGTCCGAACCGTCCACGGATTTGGACGACTCCCACTACGACATGCTTTCAAGCGGATATTTTCATGTGTAACCTTTTCGCGGATTGTGTGTATACAGGTAGTCGGCCGCCCGCGCTACGCATGGGAATGTAAATGAGGATAAGTCTTGCAAGATGGAAACAACCATGACAACTGATAAAAACAACTTCTTTTGCGGCGGGCAACACGCCCGCCGGATCAAGGGCGCCGCGAGGTTTCGCGGCGAGAAAGAGGATGTTGTTTTTACAAGTTGTTTTTGTTGTTTCCAATAGAACTTACAGACAAGAAAAGTTTAAAGTTAAAAGTTAAGGGGGGGGGACAATGCCAGGACAGGTAAATGCAAACTACAGCGCGAACTACCAGAAGTTCGTCGATTTCGCGAACAAGGCGTACGCGCCGAACGGGAAAGGCGAGGACACGGTCGCGCGCTTCAAAGGGATGCCGGTCGGCGACTACAAGGGCGCGTTCGCGTCGTTCAGGCGCACGGCAGACATGAAGACCGCGAATGACCAGGTGCGCGACTTGTTCCGCAAGACGATCGCGGACATGTTCGGCGGCGAGAAGTTCATCCCGGACATCGTGCGCGACAACATGAAGCTCGAGGACTTCAACAAGGGCAAGCCGCTCACGGCGCGGCGCATCAACCTCGTGCGGATTGCCATAGACTCGCTCGGCGGCATAGACTCGCTCGGCGGCGGAAAGTTCACGGACCCGGCGAGCGTAGGAAGGGCGACGGCGATGGGCTACGTTGCCTCCGAGCTACCGAAGCTTGCGCGCGTCGCGAACATCTACCAGCAGGCGACGGGATGCACGGACGCGGAGGCGGAGTCCGCCGCGCTCGACCCGAACTCGACCGCGCGCCGCCTCTTCGACTGCGGCGGACGCTTCACGCAGAGCGCGGAGAACTTCAAGAAGGGTCTCGCGCTCATGGATGACTTCCAGGGTTGGTTCGCCAATGTCTGCTCGGAGCTGGGCAACGGCCCGGGCGTGACCGCCAAGTACATGAACCCCTCCATAACCGGCATCTCCCACGCGCGCGGCGCCGAGAAGTTCATCTTCGACGAGATCGCCGTCAACGAAAACATTCCCCTCGAAGCCGAGGACAAGGAGTCGGTCTTCGGCATGGAGAGGAACCCCGCGGCCCGCTTCGCCCTGAGCAAAGTCGGCGACTCGCAGCACGCCACGCTGGCCCAGATGCCCCAGACGCAGCGCGATCTTCTCTACGCGGTCAACGATCTCTTTCATCCCTTTGACCCCAACGGACAGCAAGGGACGGTAATCGGCCAGGCCGCAGTCTTAGTCGGGCGCGTCATTAAGCACGCCGGCGAACTCGCCGCCCTCAAGGCCGCCGGCAATCTCACGCGCCAGACCGCCTTTGACGTGCTTTATTCCGACATCCCCGAAAAGGGCAATCGCGACGCCGAGGCCGCAAACATCATCGAGGACATCCTCGTGGAGCGCCTGCCCGACAGCGGACAGATAGTCAGGGCCATCAACATGCTCGCGAGAACCGGCGCGTCCATAGACGAAGTGCTCAACGCGATGGAGAGGAACATCGCCCTTCCCTCGGCCCCCTACGTGTCCACCGTCACCAAGTCCCTTGTGTCCTTCGGCATGAACGGCGAGGGCGGCATCAAGGCCATGTGCGGCGACATCCACCGCCCATCGATGCCCACCTTCATCGCAAGTTCGCGGACGAAACGCTCGAATGCGTCTGCTCCTCCGAGGCGGACGCCAAGCCCGTGATGGAGCGCATCTCCGCGAAGCTCCGCGAGCTCTGCACGTCGGCGCACCCCAAGCAGCTCGACACGGTGGCCTATTCCCTCGGGCAGGGGCAGCTCGGCCAGCTCAAGTGCCTCGCCAAACACGGACTCTTCGTCAACGAGCATATCCCGGTCGAGTACACCATCTCGAAGAACCAGGAGACTGGAGCAATCTCCATCTTCATCAAGGAGCCGGAGAACTTCCCAGTCAAGTTCAACTGGACGGTCACCGTCAACGTAGACGGATCCATGACCTCCACCCCGATGCGTCTCGACCACGGCCAGTACGAGGCCAAGGCGATGACGTTCGCCGGCGAGATCGCCGACAAGCTCCCCGGGAAGGACGAAGCCGCGGCCAGGAACATGATCAAGGACATGCTTGCGTATTGCGGCGACGACTTCGTCCTGAAGGACATCGTCTCGCGGGCGATCCGCGGGCTTTGCATCACCGCCACCGCCAAGATACGCAAGCCCGACGAGATCAAGGAGCGCATCGACGCGATCCGCGCCAATCTCGAAGAGGTGCGCAAGGCGGCGGCAGGAAACGAGCGGATCGAAAAAGCCGGCTTCAACCTCCTGTGGGGCATGAACGGCAAGAGCGTTCCGCCGGGATTGATCGGAAAAATCCTCAAGGCCGCTTCCGCCGAGAAGACCGGCGAGTTCTCCAAGCTCTCCGCGACATCGACGCCGCAGCAGATCACCAAGGCCATCATCGACATGCGCGAGGCCGTGGAGAACGTGATACGCAACGTCTATGCGCAGGATTATCTCGAGGGTGCCGACGAAATGGGGCCAGCGCGGGAATTCGCGTTCTCGGTGCTCATCGCGAAGTACCCGGAAGCGCAGCTCAAGGGCGTGAAAGACGCGTTTCGCTCCGAGACGATGTCGAAGCTCTTCACCGTCTTGGACGATCTCATGGGAAGCAATAGGCCTGTCGGCGCCAAGCCGGTCTCCAGAGTCATTTCCTCGTTTATACGCGAGCAGAGCATGACGCTGGAGCAGACGGCAATCCAGTACAAGAAGGCTGTCGGGAGTTTGCTGGGGCAGGAAGATGACGGTAGTATCAAACCGTTCAAAAGTCCGTTCGACAAGGCGGCCTTCGGCGACAAGGATATCCACGACCTTCTCATCCCGCTGGCCGAAAACGACGCCGCGGCCGAGCTCGACGCGGAGCGCATGAGTGAGTACATGCCCAGGGCGTTTCCGCGCGCCCAGTCCAATGCGGTCACCGCCTACGCCATAGCCGGCGAGGGCAACGCCAAGAAGGTGGACAAGCTCATCCAAA
Source organism: uncultured Lentisphaerota bacterium (assembly GCA_900321255.1). Taxonomy (GTDB): domain Bacteria; phylum Verrucomicrobiota; class Kiritimatiellia; order RFP12; family UBA1067; genus UBA1067. Next base: position 32,752 of record ONVK01000016.1, read on the forward strand.
TCGCGCTCTCGCACTGCGCCAAAAGCGAAGAAGCCGTCAACTACGTCGCCGCGAACATCGACAGGATTCTCGTCTCGGGCAACGGAACGCTTCGCACTCTCGAAGAGGTCCGCGAGCAATCCCTCGCCGTCGCGGCCAACCACGTTTCGCAATAGCAATCGGTTGCCGCGGCGAATCGACTTCTCTGTCGACGCAGGCTTTGCGGGATTGTGATATAATATCCGTTGAAATGTCATTGGTCTACGGACGGCCGCGGCGGGTGCCGTGTCCGTCCCGCGGCCGCCATGCAACTGCAATTCGAAACCATGATACTCGCAAACTCGTTAGTCGACGGATTCCTCGGTTCCAACCTGATGGGGCAGGGAATCGTCCTTGTTCAGCTCCTTGGCTCGATCGTGATGCTCGCCGTCATACTCGGCAAGTGGAAGGAGCTCAGCTACGTCCGCATGGCGACGCGCCGCTTCGTGCGCGACTTCACCGGCGGGCACGATGCCCTTGAATACTACCTCGAGCGCAGGCCCTCGGCCGTGACCGGCGTGGAGGGGATATACAAGGAGACGTGCGAGCGGCTTCTCAAGCTTCTCACCCCCAACGTCCGCTCGCTTCTCGTCGGAAGGCAGACGAACGGCGACGGTTCCGCCGCTCTGACGGCGCGAGAGATCGAGCTCGTGCGCGGCACGTGCGAGCATACTCTCGACGAGGAGGAGATACGGCTTGACCACGGCATGGGCGTGATCGCGACCGTCGTCTCGCTCTCGCCGATGCTCGGTCTTCTCGGCACCGTGTGGGGCGTTCTCGACGCGTTCGCCGAGATGGGCACCGCTGGCAGCGCAAATCTCGCTACGATCGCGCCGTCCATCTCCGCCGCTCTCGTGACTACGGTCGTCGGCCTTCTCATCGCAATCCCGGGCGTCATGGCCTACACGCGCATGAACGCGACGATCACGCAGATAAGGTCGGAGATGGAGGGCTTCGCCGACGAGCTTATCGGGCGCATCGCCTGCGAGTTCCAGGGAAGGGGCGCCTGACATGCTCAGAAGACGCAGAAGACTGCGCGGCGAGAAGCCGAAGGCGTCGATCGACATGAACTCGCTGATCGACCTCACCTTCCTTCTTCTGGTCACGTTCATCGTCACGCTCCCCGCCCTCGAGCAGGGCATCTCCATCATGCTCCCCCAGGCGAAGACCGACGAGCTCCCGACGAAGAACAAGAAGGCCAACACCGTCACCGTTGACAAGGATAACGTGATCTTCCTCAACGACAAGCCGCTCACTCTCGAAGAGCTTGAGCGCGAGCTTATGGCGATGGCAGCCGAAGACCCCGAGGTGCCGGTGCTCGTGAGGGGCGACGAGCGCAACTCCTACGGCGACGTCATGAAGGTCGTAAAGGTCGTCTACAAGTGCAAGATACACAGGATGGCGCTTGTGACTGTGGAGAAATAGGATGGTGCATGGTGCCTACGCGCCTGCGGCGCTGGTGCCTGGTGCAATATAGGTTAATCTGAAATGGAAGTCTGGATAGACGAGAGGCGGCCCGAAGTGCTGAGCACGGCGAATGTCGTGCTTGCCCTCGTCATACACGTCGCCTGCTTCCTTGGCTTCTTCTTTTTCGCGCGCCTCCACTTCAAGCCAAAGGAGACTGTCATACCGATCGACCTTACGGTCGTGGTGAACGAGAATCTCGACGGCAACGAAGACGAGCCGCCGCCGCTCGACGATCCTCCGCCAAAGCCGCCGGAGCCGCCGAAGGTCGTGACGCCTCCTCCTCCGCCTCCGCCGCCGAAGGTCGACACGAAAGTCGATGCGGTCGTCAAGGAGCCCGAGAAGCCAAAGCCCCCGGAGAAGCCGAAGGAGACTCTCGAGGAGCGGCTCAAGCGCATGCGCGAGTCCGCAAAGGCGAAGGAGCCCAAGAAGCCCGATCCGCCGAAGAAGGAGGAGCCGAAGAAGCCGGAGAAGACGAAGGAGGAGCTTCTGAAGGAGCGCATGGAGAAGATGCGCAACAGCGCAAAGACCGTCAAGATCAAGGTGCCGGACAAGCCGAGCGGCAACGGCAGGACCGCGAAGCAGACGATGACCGAGGCGCAGATACGCGACCTTCTCAACAAGGGCTATACCCCGGGATCGAAGACGCAGCTCGCGACAAGCACGATGCAGCTGTGTCTCTCGCGCATCCAGATGGCGATCAACGCGCGGTGGTCGCAGGTGAACCCGCGCATCGGTGCGGAGGGCTACGTGCTGATTGCCGTCCGCTTCAACTCGGCGGGGCAGATGGTGAACTGCCGCCTAAGCGAATCGTGCGGAGACAAGACCTCCGATTCCGCTGCGCTTACCGTCGTCCGCTCGGTCGGCCCCATTGCGGGGCTCGACAAGGAGTTTCTGCGCGAGTTCGGGAAGCAGGATCTCGTGATCCGCTACAAGGTGGTGGCGCGATGATGTGTGCAGTTTTCCTTTTGGCGGCGGTCAAGCTCGTGGGCGTGACGGGCGGGGAACTCACGACGCGCGCCTACTTCGACGTGAACAATGCAAAGGTCGGCGATCCCCTCGTGCTCACGATAGATTTCGTCGGGGATGCCGACTTCACGGCGCTCCATCCGCCGGCGCTTTCGAGGCACGTCCCGAAGGAGGACTGGAAGGTCGACGACCTGAGCGCGAAGACCGAGACCGACACGAAGCGCGTTGGCGGATTCTTCAGTTCGCGGGAAGTCGCAGTCGCCCGCTCGCTCACGTATCGCGTCCGCCCGATGCGCGAGGGCGTTCTCTGGTTCCCCGCGCTCGAATTCGAGTACGAAGGGCCTGACGGAGAAGTGCGGACGGTCGCGGCGAACGAGATTCCCGTCCACGCGAAGCCGGGCGAGCAGGTGGTGGTCAAGGAGCTCGCCGTCGATGTGGAGAAGATGCCGGAGCCGCCCGAACTCGCCGAAGACCCCGGCGTAGCGCTCGGGGACGACGAGCTTTTCGCGTGGCGCAAGGCGTGCGCCGAGCCGACGGCCGACGCGTTCAGGGACTTCCGGTTCGCTGCCGGGCGCATGAACGAGGCAACGTGCGCGATTCGCGAGGGGCAGTGGCGCCGTGCGCTCGGGATATACTCGCGCCTTGAATGGTCTGTCGGGCAGACGCCGGAGATTGAGCGCGGCATACTTGCCGCGCGCGCCCTCAAGTTCGACAATGCCGCGGCAGAGCTTCCCGTCTGGCGCGTCGTGGGGCGTCCTCTGCTGAGGTACGCGTGGAAGGGCCGCGTTGGGATTCTTTTCGGTCTTGCGCTTGGCGTCGCGCTTCTTTTCTGGCTTCTCGGTCGCGCTATAAGGGCGCTCGCCTGCGTCGCGTTCGCGCTCCTTCTCGTTCCGGCGGCCTCCGGGCAGGGCATCTTCGAGGAGATGGAGCGGATGATGGAGCAGTCCAGACGCGAGATGCAGCAGCACATGCAGCAGATGCATTCCTCCATGGGAATGACAATCAACGGCGAGCGGCAGAA
>ONVK01000083.1 GCA_900321255.1 uncultured Lentisphaerota bacterium
GAGAACGCCATCGAACCGACGCCGGCGTCACCGGACCACTCGTCCGCGGGCGCCTTGGGGTTGAAGTCGACGGGGGCGAACGCAAGCTCGGTGATGCGGCCCGTGAGCGCGCCCGACTTGTCGATGAAGCCGACGGCCTCGGAGGAGCCCATCGCGACGCCGAGGATGCCCTTCTTGCCCATCGTGATCATTCCGGCGAGAGCCGAGACGTCGCCGTCGTTGTATATCTCGAAGGGAACGCCCCAGTCCTTCTCGACGCGGAAGAACATGTCCTGCGCAATCGGGTACTTGGACGGGTTCTTCTCCTTGATGGCGCGGAAGAGCGAGGCGACGCCCATCTTCTTGCCGACGAGCGTGCCGGCCGTGGAACCGCCGATCGCGTCGACGCGCGGCAGAGTCGCCGCAGCCGCCTTGAGCCCTTCGGTGAGCTTCGAGTAGTGGTACTCGGGATCGGCGTTGTTCCGCGGATCCCACGGGAACTCCTTGGAGAACACGACCTTGCCCTTGTTGAGCGCGGAGATCTTGAAGTCGCTCGCGCCGAGGTCGAAGCCGATGCGGCAGCCGTCGGCGACCGTCTTCACCTTCGTGAGCGTCTCCTTCTGCACGGGCATCTTCCTGAGCGGAAGGACGACCGTCTCGACGGGGCGCCCGTAGAGGTCGGAGAAGAACTCGTAGTCGAACTTCCTGGAGCCCTTCTTCGTGTACGCCTTCGCGACGGGCTGGACGACTGCGTCGGGACCGGCGAGATAGAGCTTCCATCCGCCCGCGGCCCACACGATGAACTTCGCGATGCGGTCGACGACATGCGAGACGAACTTGGTCGCCTCGGGGCTCAGGCGCCTCGGGATCTCAAGGTCGTAGCGGTAGACCTTCCCGTCCTCGCGCTCCCACGCGACCGCAACGACGTCGTTCTTCGCGCCGAGCCCGCTTTCGATTTCGGCGAGCGCCATAATCGGGGCCCAGAACTCCGATCCGCACTTGCACTTTGCCTTGCCGCATGAACATGCCATGGTTTTTCTCCTTTGTTTTTTGTTTTTGTTATTATGTGTCGAAAGCGGAAAGTATCGCAGGCGTCACGTCGACGAGCGACGAGACGCGCTCCCGCAGGAATTCCTCCTTGGGGCCGAAGGCGACGAACGGAACGGGGTTCAGGGTATGCCCCCTCTCGGACATGTTCTCGACGTTGCCGTGGTCCGATGTCAGGACTATGGTCACGCCCATCGCCTCGGCAAACCGGACGAGCGAGGCGAGGAACCGGTCGTACGTCCTGAGCACCGCGCATGCGCGCGCGTAGTCCATGGAGTGCCCCGCGACGTCGGACTGGAAGAACTCGAAAAGCGTGAAGTCGTTCCTGCGCGCGATCGCCGCGAGGTGCTCGGCCGCGCGCTGCGGCGGTATGACGGCGATGTCGGGCCAGCGGTCCTGGATCGTCTCGCGCGTGAGGTCCTGCATCACCGCCTGGCCGTTCAGGAGATCGTCGACTGTTCTTATCGTCTCGGGCGCGGTGAGCGCCATCACCGTCGTGACCGACTTGAACCTGCGCGACGCGAGCTCGTCGGCGGAGTCGACGAGATAGGCGTCGGAGAAGCAGACGCTCTTCCCCCTCTTGCGAAGCTCGAGGAAGAGGTTGCCCGTCTCGACGATCTTCCTGAGGTTCGGCCCCGGGAATCCTTCGCAGTGCTTGCCCATCGCCGCCGCGCAGTTGTCGCCGGTGAACATCGTCGCCTGGCCAGTCGCGCTCTGCGGCGGGCCGTCAATCCCGAGGCGCGCGTCGATTGGCTTCCCGTGCTTCGAGACAAGACGGCACAGGGCGGGACACACCTCTGGATTGACAGGGTTGTCCGTAGCAGCGTCGCGTAAGCCCACGCCGTCGATGAACAGGAAAAGCACTTTCATTTAAGTGCGGTGATTTTACCAAAAACGAGCCAATGTTGCAAGCGAGCGCGAACGCGGCGCGACTACTTGATGTTCCTGAAGAACCGGCGCATCTCGTCCGGCGTCCGGCACTCGGCGAGGCGAGCGTAGCCGTTGTCGGCGCGAAGAGCGCGCGAGATGTAGCTCATCAACTTGAGATACGGCGACTGGGCCTCGTCGTTCGCGAGCGTCAGCACGATTATCCTGAGCGGCGAGTTGTCGATCGTCTCGTAGTCCGGTATGCAGCCGTTGGCCGTTCCCATGTTGTCGACTATCGCGACGGCGCCCGCTATGCCGTGGACGCTCGGGCAACGGCCGTGGGGAACCGCAATGCCGTGGTCGAGGCCCGTGGACATCGACTCCTCGCGCTTCAGGACGGCCTCCACCGCCTCGGCCGTGTTCTTCACGTGGTTCGGGCATGCGGCCGCGATCTCGGCTACCATCTTCTGGATCGCCTCCTTCTTCGACGCGGCGCGGAACTTCGGCAGCATGACGAAGCCCTGGAGATAGCGGCCGACGCCCTCGCGCCCCCGTACCGCGGGCTCGCTCTTGGCGATCATCCTGCCGAGATCCTCCTTGCGGATGGGCTTGGCTATCGCGCGGGCGAGGTCGTTCATCTGGGAGGCGATCTCCATCCACGCGGTCATCACCATCGTCTCCTCGGCCTTCGTGCAGGTGAAGCGTATCTTCTTTCCGATGCGGCGCACGGATATGTCGATGTCGTCCATCGCGATCTCCCAGATGTGGTCCGTCTGAGAGAGAAGCGTGACGAAGAAGCCCTCCTTGCGGAACTCCTCGACGAGGCGGTGCACGACGAGATCGGCGACTTCGCGCGTCTCGAGCTCGAAGACGACTTCGCGGCTGCCGTCTGCATCTGGCTTCGGGTGGCGCACGCCCTTCGCCTTCGGGTGGAAGAGCCCCACGAGCGCGGGCGGCGCGACGACCGTCGTGACGAGCGTCATCAGGATCCCTATGCCGAACACCTCCTGCGTGAGATAGCCGTTCGAAAGGCCGATGCCGGCGATGATGAGCGCGACCTCGCCGCGCGGGATCATGCCGGCGCCGACCCTCAGGGAGCCGAGCACGTTGAAGCCGCAGAAGAGCGACGGGATCGCGCAGCCGACGATCTTGGCGAGGACCGCGAGCGCGGTGTAGATGCCTCCGAAGACGAGCACCGGCTTGGAGCAGAGCGCCGAGACGTCGACCATCATGCCCATCACGCAGAAGAAGATCGGCACGAGGAAGGTGTAGAGGTTCGCGAGGTTCTCCTGGACGAGGTGCTTTATGTCGGTGCGGGAAAGCGCGAGGCCCATCACGTATGCGCCGATGATGAGGGTCAGGCCGAGCGCCTCGAACGCGCCGGCGATGACGAGCGCGAGGCCGAACGCGAGCGTCGCTATCGCGCCTGGCGCCTTGAAGAGCTTCAGGAGCCACGATATCTTCTTCGCAAGCACCACGCCGACGACCGTGCCCACGAGCCACACGCCGAACGCCTTGACCGCAGTGGAGCCGATGGCGCCCCACTCGACGCCCCCCGCGGCCTCGCCCGCCGCCGCCGCCTCGCGCTGGGAGCCGATGATGCCCATGCCGATCGCGAGGACGATGATGCCGAGGACGTCGTCGATAACCGCGCCGGCCATGATCGTCACGCCCTCCTCGGAGTCCATCTTCTTCTTCTCGGAGAGTATGCGCGCGGTTATGCCGACGGAAGTCGCCGTCGACATGATGCCCATGAACATCGCCGCCGGCGAGAGCGCCGCCTGGACGACCTTGCCGTCCTTTACGAGCTTGCCGAGCTCCGCGAGGCACTCGATGCCGCCGAGGAGGTCGGGGAGGAACGTCGTCGCGTAGACGGCGCAGAGATCGCCGAGCACGAACGAGAACACGACGCCTCCAACGCCGACGAGGGATCCCGCGAACGCGTACTTGAGGAACATCTTGAGGTTCGTCTCGATTCCCGAGAGGAACAGAAGGACTACGGACGCGATCGTGCAGATGCCGTAGAGCTCCGGCGTCGCCGCGAAGGGGTTCCCGCCGGCCAGGGCCTGCGCCCTGAGCGCGTGGCCGTAGAAGAGGCCGTACTGGAACATGCCGTCGAAACCGGGGATCGGGATGCCGCCGAGCGCCCATGGGCCGATCAGGATGCCCGCGCCGAGCTCGCCGAGCACGCTCGGGAGGCGCAGCGCGCCGGCAAGCATGCCGCCGATCTTAGCGGCGAATATTATGATGCCGATCTGCAGAACGAGGAAGAGCATCTTCGGCGTCATGCCGAGTTTTGCCGGCCAATCGGCCGCGTCCGCGGGAAGCGCCTCGCCCGCGAAGGCAAAAGTGGCGGCGATGGCCGCAAGGGCCGCAAGCAGAACTTTTTTCGCTTTCATTTTGTTATTGTTTGAAATGCCTCACCTTCGGCGTCCAGCCCTTCGCCTCATCCTCGGACATCATGGCGAAGCACATTACGATGAGCCGGTCGCCGACCTTCCCCTTGTGCGCCGCGGCCCCGTTTAGGCAGCAGACATGGCTGCCGCGCCTCCCGGCTATGGCGTACGTCTCGAAGCGGTTCCCGTTCTCCACGTCGGCGACGAGTATCTTCTCGTATGGAACGATCCCGACCGCCTCCATGTCGTCGGGGTCGAGCGTGAGCGACCCCTCGTAGTCGAGGCACGATTCCGTGACCCGGATGCGGTGGAGCTTGGATTTTAGAATCTGCAACGTCAAAGTCCCACTCCCCGGCTCACAGTTCCTCTATCATCTTCTTCGTGATCGTGACCTTCTTCATCTTCGCGTTTCCTGGCGCGTCGTACATGATGTCGGTCATGAGGCGCTCCATCTCGGCCCTGAGGCCCCGGGCGCCCGTCTTGCGGGCGAGGGCCGACTTCGCGAGCTCCTTGAGCGCGTCCTCCTCGAACTTGAGCTCGACGCCGTCCATCGCGAGGAGCTTCTGGTACTGCTTCACGAGCGAGTTCCTCGGCTCCGTGAGGACCCTGACGAGATCGTCCTCGGAAAGCTCCTTCATCGTCGTGATGACGGGGAGGCGGCCCGTGAACTCGGGGATGAGGCCGAACTTCACAAGATCCTCGGGCCTGACGTCCATGGACAGGGGCGCGGGGCCGCCGGAGGCCGCGTCCGTTCCCTTCTTCGGCTCCTCTTCCTCTGCCTTCGCGCCAAACCCTATCGCGCGCTTTCCGGTGCGCTCGCCGACGATTCTGTCGAGCCCGACGAACGCGCCGCCGCAGATGAAGAGGATGTTGGAGGTGTCGACCTCGATGTACTCCTGGTCGGGGTGCTTTCTGCCGCCCTTCGGCGGAATGCGGCAGATCGTCCCCTCGAGAATCTTGAGCAGCGCCTGCTGCACGCCCTCGCCCGAGACGTCGCGGGTGATCGACACGTTGTCGGTCTTCGACGCGATCTTGTCAATCTCGTCGACGTAGATGATGCCGCGCTTCGCGAGCTCGACGTTGCCGTCTGCGTTCTGGAGGAGATAGCGGACGAGGTTCTCGACGTCTTCGCCTACGTAGCCCGCCTGCGTGAGCACGGTCGCGTCGCCGATGGCGAACGGAACGCCGAGCATCTTGGCGAGGGTGCGCGCGAGAAGCGTCTTGCCCGTTCCGGTCGGCCCGATGAGGAGGATGTTCGACTTCTCGATTTCCACGCCGTCGTCCTTCTTCCCGGACTCGGCGGCCTCAAGGCGGCGGTAGTGGTTGTGCACCGCGACGGCGAGGACCTTCTTCACCTCGTCGTGCCCGATGACGTACTGGTCGAGAAACGACTTGATCTCCCTCGGCGTCGGCGTTGGCGGAAGAGGCGGGACGTCCTTCGCGCTCTTTTCGTGGCGCGTCACCATTTCGTTGGCGTGGCGCACGCAGTCGACGCAGATGTTCGCCTCGGGGCCAGGGATCATCCCGACCTCCTTGGAGCTTCTTCCGCAGAAGGAACAGGTCAGCTCTTTCATTCCACGACCTTGTCGACAAGACCCCACTCGACGGCCTCTGCGGCCGACATGAAGTGGTCGCGGTCCGTGTCCTTCACGACGTCGGCCATCTTCTTGCCGGAGTGCTTCGCGAGGATTCCGTTCAGGATCTCCTTGAGGCGAAGTATCTCCTTCGCCGTGATCTCGATGTCGCTGGCCTTGCCCTCGGCTCCGCCCCAGGGCTGGTGGATCATTATGCGCGAGTTCGGGAGCGCGAAACGGCGCCCCTTCTCGCCGGCGGTCAGCAGAACCGCGCCCATCGACGCGGCCTGGCCGATGCAGTAGGTCGCGACAGGGCACTTCACGAACTGCATCGTGTCGTAGATCGCGAGCCCCGCCGTGACGCTGCCGCCCGGGGAGTTGATGTAGACCGAAATCTCCTTCTTCGGATCCTGCGACTGCAGGAAGAGGAGCTGCGCGCAGACGGCGTTGGCCATCTCGTCGTTCACCTCGCCCGAGATGAACACGATCCTGTCGAGGAGGAGGCGCGAGTAGATGTCGTACGTCCGCTCGCCCTTGCCCGTCTGCTCGACGACGTAGGGAATCATGTATGATTTCATGGAGCTCACTTCTTCGCGTTCGCGAGGACGAAGTCGATGACCTTCTTGCCGCGCTCCTCGTCCTTCGCCTCGATGTTCTCGGCCTTGGCGATGGCTTCAAGCACGTACCAGAGGCGGACCTGCTTCGTGGCGGACTCCTCGGCGTCCTTGAGGATCTTGTCGCGGTTCTTCTCGAAGTAGGATGCGTCGAGCCCGGAGTACTGCGCGCGCTGCGCGAGCTCCTGGAGGTAGCCGTCCATCGCGCGGCGGACCTGGCTCTGCGGCACGTCGAAATCGGCCTTCTTGAGAAGGAGCTCGACGGCCTCGTTCTCGCGGCGCGCGGCCTCCGCCTCGACGGCCTGCTTCTCGAGCGTCTCGCGGATGGTCGCGGAAAGCTTCTCGACGGACTCGGCCTTCGCCTTCTCGGCGAACTCGGCGTCGGTGGGGAGGACGCGGCGGCGGAACGACTTGAGCGTCACGGAGTAGACGGCCTTCTTGCCGGCGAGCCCCTCGGGGGCGCCTTCCTTCGCGAACTTCGCCTTGACGTCCTCCTTCGTCTCGCCGAGCTTCATGCCCTTGACGGCGTCGAGGATCTCGGGGAGGAATCGGCCTTCCTCGACCTGGGTCCAGAAGCCCTTGCCGGACGCGACGACCTTGGCGTCGGGCGCGATCTCGAGAATCGGCTTCTTGTCGACCGTGCCGGTGTAGTCGATCTGGACGAAATCGCCGTCGGCGACCGTATCGCCCTCCTTTGCGTCCTCGTACTTCGCGTACGCGGCGCGCAGGCGCTCGAGCTGCTCCTTTACGGCCTCGTCCGAGACCGTCGTGTCCTTGTCGGCGATCTTGAGCCCCTTGTAGGAGGGGACCTTGAACTTCGGCTTGATCTCGACAACGGCCGTGAACACGCCGCCGTCGGCAGTGAACGATATGTCCTTTACGTCGGCAAGCGTGATCTCGTCGAGCTTCTCGGCCTTGACGGCGTCCTGGTAGTGCTTGCGGATCATCGTGTGCTCGGTCTCCTGCTTGAGGCCGTCGGCGAACTGCTTGCGGATGATTTCGATCGGGACCTTGCCCGGGCGGAAGCCGGGGAGCCGCGCCTCGCGCACGAACGCCCTTTCGACGTCCTTCACGATCTCCTTCATTTCATCGGCGTTCAGCTCGACTTTAAGCTCCACCTGGCACTTGTATTCGTTCTTCGTGCTCGTCTTCATATGTACAGTCTATCTCCCTCCTAGTGGTAAAATTAGGTAATATTTTATCATATTTTCCCGCCGAAATGTGGGAAAAGAAAAGATTTTTTCATTTTTTCCGCTATTGTAATCTGGCCGCAAGCAGTATGGGGCACTGTCATGCACGAACCCCGTCACTTGTCTCGTACGACCTTGTCGAGGCCGGGGACGGAATGCCACACACCGGAGACAAGCGGACGCGACGCCTTTCCAAAGCAGTTGAACGCGCGGACTTCCACGGCATAGTCCACGTCCTGCGGCAGCTCCGCGACGTCGAACCAGAACCGCATCGTCTTCGGCTCGTGCTTTGCCATGCGCGCATACGCGGGCGAGAGGAATTTCTTCACGAGCGGCTCCGCGCCGTCCTTCGGCACTGCGCGGATCTCGTAGTCGAAAACCCGCTCGCCAGGCGGCGGCACCGCGGCGGGGAACTCGCAGTTCATGACGATGACCCACTTTCCGGACCTGTTCTCGGTGTTGCGCGTGTCGATGGAGAGCTTGGCTCCCCCGGGGAACTCCGGCGCAACGGACGCAGCCTCGCGTGCAGACAGGTCATACGGCCTTTCGCCGGCGGCAAGCGGAACGATCCACGCCGGGGCGCCCTCCGCGCAGTCCTCCTCGACATCGATGCGTTCAACGACGATGCGGTCGTCATAGACCGAGACGAAGTATCCCTGCCCGCCGCGGAGGTCGCGTCTGCAGGGAATCATGGGCATCGCCTGGACGGAGGTGCCGTCCCTCTTCCCGCCGCCGTTTTCATGGCCGGGGGGGAGAAGCATGCGTAGGAAAGCGACGGCGTCGCAACCACCGTGAACTCGCCCTGCCAGATCGAGCGCTCGTCGGTGAACGGACGGTGCGTGTGGCCGGTGAACGCGACGGCGTTCGGAAAGTCCTTGAGCGCAGTGAAACACGCGCCCTCGTCGTCCCAGCCGCCACTGTCGGAAGTCGTGCCGCGCGCGGCCGGATGCTGGAAGTAGAAGAACGGCCTGCCGCCCCTGAAGCGAGCGCCGTTCGCCGCCATCCACTCCGGGAACTTCCCGAATGAATCCCATTCGGCGGAGATGAAGTCGTAGCCCTTCACCGTCCGGACGCGGACAGGTGCGTACTTCTCGCCGAAGATGCGCCCCCACTCCGCGGCAAGCCCGAGCTTCGAGAGCGCTTCGCCCTCGGAATATCCGTTGGCATGCATCTCCATCGTCATGTCGCCGTACGCCCAGCCATCGAAGTCGTGGTTCCCAGTGCAGAAGAGCGGCACTGTATCCGTTCCGCCGAACACCTTGTCCCCCAGTCCGTCAAATCGCCCGGGACCATCACCGCGTCCGCGCCGCGAGAACGGAAGTAGCGCATCGCCTTTTCCGTCATTGCGCACGACGCAGGCGTCGTCAAGTGGATGTCGCTCACGACGCCGAACCTAAGCCGCGGCGTCCCCGCGAGCCAGCCGCCCGTCTTGCAGCCCGCGACGAGAAACGCCGCCGCGCCGCCGATGAATCCCCTGCGCGAAAACTCAATGTCGTTCATATCTCCTGCCTTTCGTGGACACTATTATACCATTTCCCCGAAACTTCCCGCCACCGGTGCGCAACAAGGCGCCGGAATTTGATATAATTCCCGCATGAGCAATGCAGTTCTGGAAAAGCGCTTGAAATACGCAATGGTGGGCGGGGGAAAGGGGTCGTTCATAGGCCCGATTCACCGCATGGCGATAAGGATGGACGACCTCGCGGATCTCGTCGACGGGTGCTACTCGCACACCGACGACTGGCACGGCCTCATCGCCCGGTGCAGGGGGAAGATCGACTTCCTCGCCGTCTGCACGCCGAACAGCTCGCACTACGAGATCACCAAGGCCGCGCTCGAGGCGGGGATGGACGTCCTCTGCGAAAAGCCCCTCTCCATGACGCTCGCCGAGGCGACGGAACTTGAGCGCCTCGCGCGGCGGAGGCGCCGCGTCCTCGGGATCCCCTTCACCTACTCGGGCTTCCCGATGGTCAAGCTCGCGCGAGACCTCGTGAAGCGCGGCGAGCTCGGCAAGATCGACAAAGTGGTCCTCGAATACAGCCAGGGGTCGTTCAGGAAAATCGACTTCTCGAAGCCGCTCGACAAGCGCAACGCCTGGAAGATGGACCCGAAGAAGGCAGGTCCAAGCTGCGTCGTCGCGGACATCGGCGTCCACGGCTTCCACCTGATCGAGCACGTGACGGGGCTTGAAGTGCGCCAGGTCCTCGCCGACCTCTCGTCCTTCGCGCCCGGAAACCGCCTCGACGACGATGCGTCGATGCTGCTGCGGCTCTCCAGCGGCGCAAAGGCGATGTTCACCGTCTCGAAGGTCGCGACCGGCGAGGAGAACGGCGTGAGGCTCAGGGTCTACGGCGACAAGGCGTCGCTCTACTGGAACCAGGAGGAGAACAACTACCTCTCGGTGAAGTATCCCTTCGCGCCCGAGCGCATCTACAAGAGGAACGCCCCGTACATCGGCGATCTCTCGGCGGCGAGCAAGGCGCTCTCGCGCATACCGGCGGGGCACCACGAGGGCTTCATCGAGGGATTCGCGAACATCTACCGCGAGTTCTGCGCCGCGGTCAGGGACCGCAAACCGCACGACTTCCCGGGCGCGCACGAAGGAGTGCGGACCATGCGCTTTGTCGAGGCGGCTCTCCGCTCCAACAAGAACGGCAACCGCTGGGAGAAGGTCTGATACACTTTCTTCGTCACGCTTCGCGTTGAATTTGGCTGCTCGTGGCTACTACTATGCTGGTTTGCCTTCCAGCGTGCGGTCACGGTCGGGGCAACCGTGCTCACCCCTGCTAGGGCATCCGCTTCGCGGACTCCTCCCTTCGGTCGTCGGGGGATACCACGAGAAATGGCCGATTCGCGCGTCCTCACCATTTGTTAAACCCATTCAAGCCACCCCAACAGATACTAACTGACATCTAACGCGCAAAAGGTGTTTTACAACGGCTCCGCAGTGCCTGTCCCCGACTGTGCTTGCCTTTCAACAAAGTCAACGCGGCCAGTCGGGGTCAGGAAGTAGGTGTCGGGGCCAGGCTTGGGGATGCCGTCCCTAGAGATGAACTTCGACCGAGCATATTTGCCTTCCAGAAAATGCGGGGCACCACCAACACAGCCAATCACCGCAGCATTTTCGCAGAAGTTGAAGCAGGTTCCGCCCCATGTCTTCGGGCAAGTCAGCTTCCAAGGCTGGTCTTCATCCTGCGGACACAGGAGTTCGCGCGGATCGATGTTGCATGTGAAAATCAGAGGGAAAGAATCGTCTTCAGGCGGATTCACGGCGACGCACCAGACATTAGCGTATGGCCCAAAATCGCATGAGTACCCTCCCGTATCGTCTTTAAACTTCTCGCACAACATCTGCACGAACTGCGTGGAATTAGTGCAGGAGGCCGGATCAATCCATTTCTTTCCTGATTCGCGAGCCCCATTATTTGCCCACATGAGCCGAGCCAGCGGGCGAGGGACAGATGACAACATCCTCCACTTCCCTACTTCCTGTGAAATAGGATTGTGAGGCAAAATGCAAGGCAAAATGGAAACGCCAAAGACAATAATTAGAATAGCTACACAGAAAACAGTCACACAGCCCAAACCAACAGCTTTGACTAGCAACGGCTTTTTCATTTCAGGAACAGTTTACCAAAAATTCGTGCGCAGCAGAGCGAGGAAATGATGAAATGAGATCACGGTGCGGACGAAATCGCGACGGATTTGCCGCGCGGGAGCGGAGGGTGTGTTTCGGCGGCATGCGATCAGCAGAGAAAGTCCTGTGCATCAGCGACAAGTCGGGGGCTTGGAGCCGACTGTCGCCCGAGAGCACGTTTGCGGGCCCGACGTGATTTCGACCGCCACGGTAAATGGCGCGCGTGAAGGCGCGCGCGTCGAAATCATGTCGGTGGGGTGCCCGCAAATCAGTCGAGGACGCCTTTTGACGGCGGTTCGGAATCGTCCCACCAAGAGCCCTTCGCGCCGGAGACCTTTGCGATCGGCTTCGTCGTGAGCTGCTTGCCCTTCGCCGTCGCAGAGCGGATCGGCACGACCTCCTGCTTCTCCGTCTTCCCGGTCTCGCGGTTCACGCGGTCGACGAGCTCGAGCGGCAGGAAGTGCTGCTGGTGGATCTTCTGGCCCTTCGCTGGCTTGTACTTGACGTACAGCGTCTCGGGGCAGCCGCGCTGGAGAAGGAGTATCTTCGACTTCGGCTTCTCCGGCGCGAGGAAGTAGTCCTTGTTGCGGATCAGCCCGCCGAAGCGGAAGCGCTTGATGTAGCTGAAGCCGTAGGAGCCCTCCTCGTACACGCAGGTGAAGTCGAGCGCGTCGCGGTCCTTCTCCTGGTTGTATCGCATGACGGCGAGAAGGTCCTTGTCGACGAAGATCTTGTCCTCGGGCTGCATCTTGCGGAAGCGTCCGCTCTTCCATACGAGGATGAGCTCGTCCAGGGAAGAGCACTTGAAGAGCTCGTCGCCGTTCCTGAGCCCAGAACCGACGTAGTTGTTCTCCTTGTCCCACTTGATCGTGAGCTCGCTCGCCGTGATCGCGCGGACGTCGACTTCCTTGAACGCGCCCGACTCGACCTTCGTGCAGCGCGGATAGCTCTTGGCGTACTGCTTGACGAGGCCCTTCAGGTACTTCACGACGAACGCGCGGAGGTGGACGAGGTTGTCCCTGACTTCGCGCTCCTCCTTCTCGATCGCCTCGATCTCCTCGCGGTTCTTGTTGATGTCGAACTGCGAGATGCGGCGGATCTGGAGCTTGAGGAGGCGCTCGATGTCGTCGTCGGTTATGACCTTGCGGCGAAGCTCCTTCATGTGCGGTACGAAGCCGGTCCTGACGGCGTTCCTCACGCCCTCCATCGTCTTCTCCTGCTCGATGCGCTTGTAGATGCGCTCCTCGATGAAGATGCGGTCGAGCGTGCGCGCGTGGAAAAGGTCGTCGAGCTCGCCGAGGCGGATCTCCTGCTCGCGCTTCGTGAGCTCCATGAGGCGGTCGACGTTCTTCCTCAGTATCTCGGTCACGCTCATGAGCCGAGGGCGGCCGCCGTCGAGCACGACGGGGCGCGAGGAGATCGACTTCTCGCAGTTCGTGAACGCGTAGAGCGCGACTATCGCCTTCTCCTGGCTCTCGCCCGCCTGGAGCTCGAGCTCGATCCTAACCGTGTCGCTCGTGAGGTCGTGGAGCTTGCGGACGGGAACCTTCTTCTTCTTGATCGCGTCCTCTATCGACTCGGCGAGCGAGTCGGTCGTCTCGCCCCACGGAAGCTCGGTGATGACGAGCTTGTTCTTGCCGTCCTTCTCGATCTTCGCGCGGACCTTGACCTTGCCGAGGCCGTCCTGGTACTCGCTCACGTCCATGAGGCCGCCGAGCTGGAAGTCGGGGTAGAGCTGGAACGGCTTCTTCTGGATGAGCGCGATCTCGGCTTCGAGAAGCTCGATGAAGTTGTGCGGGAGTATCGCCGTCGAAAGGCCGACCGCGATGCCGTCTGCGCCCATCATCAGCAGAAGCGGGATCTTCGCGGGAAGGTAGACGGGCTCCTCCTTGCGGCCGTCGTAGTTGGGGACGTAGGTGGTGGTCTTGCGGTTGAAGACTTCCTTTTTCGCAAGCTCGGTGAGGCGGCACTCGATGTACCTGACCGCGGCGTGCGGCATCCCCGTCAGGAGCGAGCCGAAGTTACCCTGGCCGTCGATGAGATATCCCTTGCCCTTGCCCCACAGCTTGTTGGCGAGGACTACGATTGCGTCGCCGATCGACGCGTCGCCGTGCGGGTGGTACTGCATCGTCTGGCCGACGATGTTGGCGACCTTGGTGTAACGACCGTCGTCCTGCTCGTAGAGGGCGTGCATGATGCGGCGCTGGACCGGCTTAAGGCCGTCCTCGACCGCAGGAATCGCGCGGGAGCAGATGACGTACGCCGAATACTGGCGGAAGTTGAAATCGTAAAGCTGCTGCATCGGCCCGAGGCCGGTGAGTCCCGGCTTTGGCCTCGACGGAGCGACCGCCTTCTCGCCTTTCGGCTTCTTTCCCTCGCTCTTCGGCGGCTCTGCCGGGGCAGGCGCGAAGATGTCGAGGTTGTCAAAAAGGCTCGGCGGAAGATTCTCCTGGTTGTTGTCTTTCCCCTTTTTCATTTCGGGATATTATATCATACTGCGGGCGATGCCGTTGCCGCTTTTGGCAACTGGATCAAATGGGGAGACACCCCTTTGGCGTTGCTCTTTTTATCGCCCATTTCGATGTTTTCTTTCACTTTCCTCGTTCGGCGGAATCAGTGTGCGGCACGGCGGACGACGATCGTCGAGTTCGCCTTGGAGCCGGCGAGGCGGTTCCACTCCTTCAGCATGGCGAGGTACTCGGCGGGCAGCATCGTCTCGCGGCGGATGTTGCGCGTGACGACGATGTCGACCGAAAGAACGTCGTCCTTGACCTCCGAAGTGACCACGGTGCCGCTCCAGAGTTCGCCGGGGTTCGCGGGGTTGCGGATCTCAAGCGACTCGGGCAGGCTCTCCACCTCGGTGTAGCCCTTGGGGAATACGACCCTGTAGCGGCTCGTCTCGAACGTCTCCTCGCCGTCGACTCCGATGGGAAGCTCGCGCACAGTTCCCGTGACTCCAAAGGGATGCGCCGCGAGCTGCGGAACCTCAAACGAGATCGCATCGCCAGAGACTACGGCCATGTCGGGGACGAACGCCGAGAACGAAAGCGAGAACGGATACCCCTCGGTGTCCGTCACGAGCTCGCGCGTCGCGCTCGCGGACTGCGCGATTTTCCCGAGCATCTGCTGGAAGTGGCGCGAGCGAATCTCCGGCAGCATCTCGGCATAGCGCTTGCGAGCCGAGCCGACCGCCGCGCCATACTGCTCGAGGGAGAAGTCGATGTCGACAGCGCCGTTCTCGCGGATCGAAAACGACAGCGTCTCGACCTCGCAGTCGGAGAGGTCGCCGGAAGACGCGGCTATTGTGCCAAAGCCGCCTGCCGCCGGGTCGAGGAACATCGACCTGTCGTATGCCGTCGCGCCGAGCGGCGTGTATTCGTTCTCCGTTCCGAGGTAATATGTCGTCGTCTCGCCGCCCCACCAGAGGAAGCCGCCCTTTTTCACCTTGACGCGGCAGAGCGCGGCCGAGAAGCGCGAGACGTCCGGGAATTCGTACATGTCGCGCATGAGGACGGCCATGGACGAATCCGCAGTGTCGCCCGCGAACACGATGTCGGCATCGTAGCCAGCGCCTTTCAAAAGCGCGCAAAGCGTACGGATGTACCCAATGCGCGTCGCGTACCGCTCCTTGAGGACAACCTCGGGCGCAACGACATGGTCCTCGAGCCGGATCTCGCCGAAGCTTGGCCCGACGCGGCGGATGTGCCGCGCCATCCAGTCGCGGATTTCGACGATGCCGGTCGGGATGTCATAGTCCTTGGGATCGACAGGTTCGGGATAGAGTGCGCGATACTTCGCGGCGGCAGCGGAGAAGTCACAGAGCGACACGCTGTCATGGTCGCGCCAAAGGACGCCCGGCGGCAGCATCTTCTCGTCAGGAAGTAGCCGCGGGTTCTTCACCTCGCGTTTCCAGTCGCCTACGCGCACCGAGAGGAAGTCGGTAGGCGTGAACGTGTCGAAGTAGAAGTTCGCATAGAACGGAAGAGGCGCGTCCCTCACGGTCGTGACTACCGTGTAGGAGATGACGCTGCCGATCTCGACGGACGGAAGGTTGACGACAAGTTCCTTCGACGCGGGGTAGCGCGGCGCGGAGGAGACCCAGTCGGCGTCGAGGACGTTGATTTCCTTTGGCCCGGCGAACACGACCTGCCCGTTCCTGTTCGAGACGCTCGCAGAGACGAGCTCGACGGTCTTCCACGACGGGTTGTACGAAAACTTGAGCTCGGCCGCGTTCTTCTTCCCCTTGTAGGTCAGTATCTCCTTCACGACCGTGTTCGTGGAGACCCATGACGAATCGCCGGACAAGTCGTAGGTCCTGACGCTGGAGACTATGCGCTCGTTCGCGTTGGCGAAGCGGTCTTTCGCGAACGCAGGCCGCTCGCGCTCCGCCGCCTCGACGCGCTTGATGCTCTCGCGCAGGTTAAGGTACTCGTCGGGCGAGAACTCGACGGTGCCGACAGAAAGCCGCCGCACGAAGACGAGCTTGTCGCCGTCGCGCCTGAAAGTGCGGGTAAATCCATAGCCGCCCTCTATCGTCTCGTCGTCAGGCATCGACGCCGTCGCGCCAACCGCGCCCGCGAGATCGATCTCCATTTTTTCGTCGGCAAGGGCGGTCGACGAGACCTTGAGCGGATACTTGCGGCTCTCTAGCGCGGTGCGTCCGGAAAGAAGCCAGTTCGCCGCGCCGAGCGCAGAGGAGAGCGACGGAACGGAAAGCTCGTCGCGCGTCTCGCCGCGGAGCAGGACTTCTGGATACTTGACGAGGAGCTTTACTTTGAGCTCCTTCGTCGTGTCCTGGAGATCCTTTGGCTCTATGTCGCACCGCATCAACTCGGCTCCGGCGGAAACACCCTCGACCGCCTTCTCGAAAAGCTCGCGGCGCTGCTCGGGCTTGAGCGATAGGAGATGGCGGCGGAAGGCGTTGTCGTTGATGCCGCGAAGGGAAATCGCGTAGTCGGCGAGAAGCGAGCCGTCCTTGCC
>ONVK01000038.1 GCA_900321255.1 uncultured Lentisphaerota bacterium
GCGGACAGGCGCATAGGGCCCAAGTTCCTGAAGGCGGGCCCTGGTTTCGGCGGAAGCTGCTTCAAGAAGGACGTCCTCAATCTCGTCTATCTCTGCGAGACGTTCGGGCTCCATACCGCGGCGGAGTACTGGGCGGGCGTAATAAAGATGAACGACCACCAGCAGGAGCGCATCGTCTCGCGGCTCTTCAAGGCGATGTTCAACACGCTCGCGAACAAGAAGATCGCGATGTTCGGCTTTGCGTTCAAGGCGGACACCGGCGACACGCGCGAGACGCCCGCCGGATACGTCGCCCGGCTTCTCAACGAAGAGCATGTCCGGCTCGCGATAACCGACCCCAAGGCGATCGAGAACGGGAAGCGCGACCTCGCGGGGCTTGACGGCATTGCATGGGAGAAGGACCCGTACAAGGCCGCGAAGGACGCGGACGCGGTTCTTCTCATGACCGACTGGAAGGAGTATCCCGCCCTCGACTGGGCGAAGATATTCAAGTCGATGCGGAAGCCCGCGCTCGTCTTCGACACGCGTAACTGCCTTGACGCGGCGGCGCTCAAGAAGATCGGCTTCCGCGTCCTAAACGTGGGGAAGTAGCCCGCGGCGGCCTCGATATGGTATAATCTCGTCAAAAGAAAGGATCAGGTAAAATGAAGATTCTCGTCACCGGCGGAGCCGGATACATCGGAAGCCACACGGTTGTGGAGCTGCTGAACGCGGGCCACGAGGTTGTCGTGGTGGACAATCTCTGCAACAGCTCGAAGAAGTCGCTTTCGCGCGTAAAGAAGATAACCGGAAAGGACGTAAAGTTCTACAAGCTCGACATACGCGACGAGAAGAAGATGAACGCGATGCTCGACAAGGAGTGCCCGTTCGGGGCGACGATCCACTTCGCGGCGCTCAAGGCCGTCGGCGAGTCGACGAAGATCCCGCTCAAGTACTACAACAACAACCTCGGCGGCACTTTCACGCTCCTGAAGTGCCTCGGCGACCACGGCTGCAAGAACATCGTGTTCTCCAGCTCCGCTACGGTCTACGGCGATCCCAAGTCGGTGCCGATCCGCGAAGACTTCCCGACGCCCGGCTGCACCAACGCCTACGGCTGGACGAAGCTCATGATGGAGCAGGTGTTCAAGGACGTCCAGAAGGCAGATCCCGAGTGGAACGTGATTCTTCTCCGCTACTTCAACCCGATCGGCGCGCACAAGTCGGGGCTCATCGGCGAAGATCCCGCAGGAATCCCGAACAACCTCCTGCCGTATGTCGCGCAGGTCGCAGTTGGCCGTCGTCCGGAGCTCAACGTCTTCGGCAACGACTATCCTACGCCCGACGGAACGGGAATCCGCGACTACATCCACGTCGTGGACCTCGCCATCGGACATCTCAAGGCGATCGAGAAAATCGCGGCGAACCCGAAACTCGGGCTCAAGATATACAACCTCGGCACCGGCAATGGATATTCGGTTCTACAAGTCGTCAAGGCGTTCGAGAAGGCGTCGAAGCGCCCTGTTCCATACAAGATCTGCCCTCGTCGCCCCGGCGACATCGCGGAGTGCTGGGCCGATCCGTCGCTCGCGGCGAAGGAGCTCGGCTGGAAGGCGGAGCGCGGCATAGACGAGATGTGCGCCGACGCGTGGCGCTGGCAGAAGAAGAACCCCTACGGGTACAATAAGAAAGTGTAAAGTCGAAAGTTGGGGCAGGGTGCTTGGAGGGTTGCTATCAGCGGAGTAGACTACATCCTTGACGGACTTGAGGCGGAGCTCGAGCTTGAGCGCGAGCTTGGCGTCAGGGCCGTGGAGATCGATCGGGCGCTGCTGGCCTCGCCCTCCCACTCCCCCACTCCCCCACTCCCCCACTCCCCCACTCCTCCACCATCTCCTTCTACACGCTCTACACGGCTCCAATCCTCCACTCCCCCACTCCCTCACTCACCAACTGATCCACTCCCCCAATCCCCCGCTCCCCGACTCTCTTTCGCGTTCCTTCATGATGGGCCTCTGTCGTCTGACGGCATCGAGATGATGGCCAAGATCGTGACGGCGATGCACGAGACGCCAGATACCGCCCCCATCGTCTTCACCGGCGAGCGTCCGTCGGCGAAGATATACGTCGTTCTCGGTTTGAAGGCGATGAAGAAGTGGTACCCCGGCATGCACGCCTCCCCGGGGCAGTGGCTTCGCGGCCGGGAAGGCGAGGATGTTCTCGTCACCTATTCGCCTGAACACATCCTTCGCTTCGGAACGGTAACACCAGCGCTTATGAAGCTCAAGCGAGAAATGTGGACGAGCTTGAAGGGCGTCATGCAGCGAATAGGATACTCAAAATGATTTTTAACGCAGAGACGCAAAGACGCAAAGTGCGCAGAGAAAAGATGATATGCTACACGCTCTGCGTTCTCTGCGGCTCTGCGTTAAAAACGGCTTATCCAGCAGGCTAACAAGGCTAAAAAATCTAACAAGACAACTTATGATTGACGAGAAATGCAAGGTAATCGAGCATCGTGAGCTTGGAAGCGGCTACCGCTTCATCTCGTTCGAGGCGCCGAAGATCGCCGAGGGCGCGACGCCCGGGCAGTTCGTGCACGTTCGCGTGCCGGGACTGGAGGCGAGCGCGTTGAGGCGCCCGTTCTCGATTTTCAACGCCGAGGAAGGTCGGCTTGAGCTTCTCTACAAGACCGTGGGGCGCGGCACTGCGGCGCTCAATGGCGTGAAGCCGGGCGATGTCGTCTCGGTGATGGGTCCGCTCGGGCACGGCTTTCCGCTGAAGTGCGGCGGAGCGGCTCTCCTTGTCGGCGGCGGGTATGGCGTCGCGCCGCTTTACTTCCTTGCTCGGCTTCTCAAGGCGCAGGGGCTTTCGCCGCTCGTGTTCGTCGGCGGGCGCACTAAGGACGATCTTCTCGCGCTTGACCGCTTCGAGGCGCTTGGCGTCGAAGTTCGCGCCGCGACAAACGACGGCAGCTTTGGCGCGAAGGGGCTTGTCACCGATCCGCTCGACGACGAGCTTATCCGTCTTCGCGGCGAAGGCGGGAAGTTCGAGCTTTTCGCCTGTGGACCCGATCCGATGCTCAAGGCCGTTGCGCTTCGCGCGACAGGAACGGGCTCGAAGGGGTGGATATCGATGGACAGGCACATGGTCTGCGGTGTCGGTGCGTGCTACGCCTGCATCCAGAAGACGGTGCGCGGCAATTCCCGCTGCTGCATCGAGGGCCCTGTTTTCGCAGCGGAGGATCTTGTATGGTGAACGTCAACGTGAATCTTGGTGGGCTTGAGATGCCGACGTTCCTCGCGACGGCGAGCGGGACGTTTGGCTATGGGTTTGAGTATGTCGGCGCAGTCGACTATTCGAAGCTTGGTGCGGTGACGGCGAAGGGGATTCGCGTCGAGCCGTGGCCGGGGAACGAGATTCCGCGCCATGCGGAAGTGCCTGGCGGGCTCGTAAACGCAATCGGGCTTCAGGGAACAGGTGTCGAGCACTTCCTCAAGTACACCGTGCCGTGGTATCGCGAGCAGGTGAAGGGCGTGCCGCTCATCGCCAACATCTGGGGCTCGTCCGTCGAGGGCTATGCCGAGGTCGCCGCGCAGATGGGCGATGCGGTCGACGCCGTCGAGATGAACGTCAGCTGCCCTAACGTCAAGGCCGGCGGGCACACCTTCGGTCAGGACCCGAAGGTTCTCTCCGAGGTCGTTTCCGCCGTCAGGAAGGCGACGAAGCTTCCGCTTATCGTCAAGCTCGCTCCGAACGTGCCGTCGATAGTCCCGTATGTCAAGGCGTGCGAGGACGCCGGAGCCGACGCGCTTTCGATGATCAACACGATCCCGGCGATGGTAATCGACATCGAAAAGCGCGTGCCGGTGCTCGCAAACGTGACCGGCGGGCTTTCGGGACGCGGAATCCACCCCGCCGCCGTAAAGCTCGTCTACGATGCGCACAAGGCGACGAAGCTCCCGATTCTCGCGATGGGCGGGGTCTATGAGCCAAAGGACGCTATCGAGTTCCTCCTCGCAGGCGCGACGGCCGTCGCGGTCGGCACGGCGACGTTCTCCAACCCCGGAACGGTCTCGGAAGTCTACGATGGCGTGGTCGCCTACTGCGAGCGCCACGGCTTCGCGTCCGTCTCGGCTCTGACAGGTGCGCTGGCAGAAGGGTGATCGCTCCCCCACCGGGCGGCCGATTTTTGGTATAATATTCAAGACATGAAGCATTTGTCGATATTCGCGCTCTTTTTTGCGCTGTGCGCCCCCGCCGTGGCGTCTTGGTACTGGCCTTTTTCGTCTGATGACGAAAAGAAGCCGCCGCGCGTTTCCGAGCTTATGGAGCCCGCGTCCGTCATGATCGACGAGGCATACGATC
The DNA here is from genome assembly GCA_900321255.1 of uncultured Lentisphaerota bacterium. Taxonomy (GTDB): domain Bacteria; phylum Verrucomicrobiota; class Kiritimatiellia; order RFP12; family UBA1067; genus UBA1067. The sequence continues at coordinate 4,345 of ONVK01000038.1, forward strand.
TCGCCGACGACGGCAAGACGTCCGAAGCCGTCGAGAAATACCGCGCGGCGCTCGCCGAGCTCGACCGCATCGAGGCGGAGAACCCCGACCGCGTCAACGAGCCAGAGTTCAACACGCTCAAGAACAAGCGTGCGACCGTAACGGCGGCGATTGATTCGCTTCTCCTCTCCGAAGGGCAGAACAACGCGAAGGCGATAGCGGTGTCAGACACCACGGAACTCCAGAAGAAATACGACGCGAAGCACGGCAGGGCGCCGAAGGAGGACGCGGTTCCCGAGGCCGATGCGGCGACCGCAGAGGCCGGAACTGCGGAAACGAAGGAAGATGCGCCCGCGGCGGAAAGGCAGAAGCCGAAATCCAAGATGGCAATCGCCCTCGAAGACCTCAGGAAGCGCGACTTCGCGGCGGTGGAGCTTACGATCAAGGACATACTCGACGAGCGCCCGAACGATGCCGCGGCGCTGAATCTCCGGGCCGCCGTCGAAATGGCGAAGGGCGACGCCAAGGCTGCGGAGAATACGCTCGACCAGGCGATAAGGTCGAATCCTCGCGGGTACCACGCCTACTACAACATGGCGCGGCTCCTTGCCGGACACAAGGGCAACGTCTCCGGCGCAAAGCGCTACTACGAGGCGGGCAGGTCGTTCGGCGGCCCGGTAGACGCAAGACTCGAGGAGATGCTGAAATGATCGCGCTCGCGGCGGCATTCCTGATTTCGACGAACGCGCCTGCGGCGGAGGTCGTGGCGAACTGCCGCTCGATGATTCCTGCAGACGCCGAGCTGAAGGGCCGCATCGTCCTCAGGAGCCGCAGGGGAATCGTCCAGGCCGAGTACGGCTACGACCTCGCGAGGAAAGCGGGCGAGACAGATCTCAAGCTGACGAAAGACGGCAAGGACGTCGAATTCGAGAAGTCTGGGCGGATACTAGGCACCGACGTCACGTGGAGCGACCTCACGCTTGACTATCTCTGGTGGGACGACGTCTCCTACGACGCCGAGCGCGAGGGCGAGACTGTCCACGGGCAGGTCTGCACCGTAATCGTGATGAAGAAGGGCGAGAGGCAGGTGCGTGTCTGGGTGGACCGCAAGACGGGCGCGCTCATGCAGGCCGAGGAGATTGAAGGCGGCAAGGCCGTGCGCCGGCTCTGGGGAACCCGCCTCAAGAAATTTGGCGAACGCTGGATGGCCAACGTGATGGAAGTGGAAACCATCGGGTCCGGCCACCGCACAAAAATAACAGTCGAAGAACTGAAAGTGGAGGAAAACAAACAATGAAGAAGCCATTGAAGACGGTCGGGAAAATCCTGCTCTGGACGCTTGCCGTCATTGTGGTGCTGCTGCTCGCGCTGCCGATCTGGATAGGGCCTGTCGTGAAGGGCGTCGCCAACGCCGTCGTTCCCGGCATAACGGGGACAGACTTCCATCTCGGCGAGTTCGGGCTCAACCCCTACACCGGCACGCTCCACGTAGGCGACATGCAGCTCGCGAATCCGACGAACTTCTCCGAGAAGAACGCGGTGGACCTCAAGTCCTTCGACGTCGACTTCGCGGTGACCTCGCTTTTCTCCGGCAAGAAGTACCGCGTGGAGTTCGTCGAGGTCAACGGCGTGTTCGTTCACGTTGACGTTCCGAAGGCCGCGAACTTCCTGCAGATTGCGGAAAACGCGACGGGCGGCGGGGATGACGGCGAAGCCGCGGAGGAGACGGCCGACGTCGAGGTGCCCGAAGATCAGAAGATCGAGGCGCCGCAGGCCGAATCCCCAGAGGCGCAGACAGAGGACGCGCAGGAGGAGAAGGAGTCCAAGGGCGTGCAGATCGACCGCATAACCCTCAGGGACGTTACGGTTAAGTACGGCCTTCCCGTGAAGATCCCGATGGATTTGGAGCTCGACGGCATCGGCGCGGACTCAGAATACGGTGCGGCGTTCATGGACGTCTGGGTCGCCGTCAGGGACAAGGTGATGTCCGCGGTGACTTCGGTCGGCGGCGCGGCGGTCGACCTCGGGAAGAGCGCTGCTGGAGCATTGAAGGATGTGGGCGGAGCCGCGGCCGACTCCCTGAGGGACGCGCATGGTGCGGCGAAGGATGCCCTGAAGGACGCGCACGAGGGGATCAAGAACCTTTTCAAGTAAGCAAACAGGAAACAACCGGGACAACTGGAAACCGAGACAACTGGAAACAGAAAAAATGGAAAAGAAGGCACAGAGGAAGAAGGACCGCCGCGTGGAGATGTCGGTGGAAGGGCTCAAGGAGGATTTCGCGTGGCACCTCAGGTATTCGCTCGCGAAGGGTGACTCGCGCGCGACCGAGCGCGACGAATACACAGCGTTCGCGATGGCGGTCCGCGACCGGCTCGTCGAGCGCTGGATCTTGACGCAGGAGGAGTATGCGCGGCAGAACACGAAGCGCGTCTACTACATGTCGCTCGAGTTCCTCATCGGGCGTCTTCTCGGCAACAACGTCATCAACCTAAAGGCCGACCAGCTCTGCCGCGAAGCCCTCAAGGAATACGGCATCGACTGGAACAGCCTGAGGGACTACGAGTCCGACGCAGGGCTTGGCAACGGCGGCCTCGGGCGTCTCGCCGCGTGCTACATCGACTCGATGTCGACCCTTAACCTCGCCGGAATGGGGTATGGCCTCAGGTACGACTACGGCATCTTCCGCCAGAAGATCGTCAACGGCGGGCAGGTCGAGGAGCCCGACCACTGGCTCAAGAACGGCTATCCGTGGGAGATGGCGCGTCCCGAGTACGCGCAGCACGTCCACTTCGGCGGCCATGTCGAGTGCCGCGCCGAGGGCGGCCGCCAGCAGTGGTACTGGGTGCCGGCCGAGACGGTGCAGGGCATTCCCTACGACCTCCCCATCGTCGGCTACGACAAGGCCGTCAACTCGCTCCGGCTCTGGAGCGCGAAGGCGGTCGACGACTTCGATCTCGCCGACTTCGACAAGGGCTCCTACGTCGAGGCGGTCGAGCAGAAGGTGCTCGCCGAGAACCTCACCAAGGTGCTCTACCCGAACGACAACACGTCGCAGGGCAAGGAGCTCCGCCTCCGTCAGCAGTACTTCTTCGTCGCGTGCTCGCTGCGAGACATCCTGAGGCGCTTCCGCCAGACGAACGACAGCTGGGACGCGCTTCCGGAGAAGGTGTTCATCCAGCTCAACGACACGCATCCGACGCTCGTCGTCCCGGAGCTCATGCGCATACTCATCGACCACGAGGGCCTCGACTGGGACAAGGCGTGGGACCTGACGCGCCGCTCGACCGGCTACACGAACCACACGATTCTCCAGGAAGCGCTCGAGAAGTGGCCCGTTCCGATGATGGAGCGTCTTCTCCCCCGCCACCTCCAGATCATCTACGAGATCAACGGCCGCTTCCTGCAGGAGATCAGCTCGCTCTACCCGGGCGACATCAAGAAGCTCCAGAGGATGTCGCTCATCGACGAGAACGGCGAGCGCTACGTCAGGATGGCGAACCTCTGCGTCGTCGGCACGTCCTCGGTCAACGGCGTCGCCGAGCTCCACACCGAGATCCTCAAGAAGACGCTCTTCAAGGACTTCTACGAGCTCTGGCCCGAGAAGTTCCACAACGTCACGAACGGCATCACGCCGCGCCGCTGGCTCCTCAAGGCGAACCCCTCGCTTTCGCAGCTCATCTCCGAGTCGATCGGCGACAGTTGGATCACCCACCTCGACGACCTCAAGAAGCTCGAGAAGTTCTCTGGCGACGCGAACTTCCTCGCGGCGATGGCGAAGATCAAGCGCAGCAACAAGGGCCAGCTCGCCAACTGGACGAAGAAGAACCTCGGCATCGAGCTGAACCCAGACGCCATCTTCGACGTCCAGGTGAAGCGCCTCCACGAGTACAAGCGCCAGCTCATGCTCGCGATCCCGTGCCGCGCCAGTTCATCTTCGCGGCGAAGGCGGCCCCCGGGTATTACATGGCGAAGCTCATCATCCGCTTCATCCACGGCATTGCCGGCGTCGTCAACTCCAACCCGAAGACGCGCGGCAAGCTCTCGGTCGCGTTCCTTCCCGACTACCGCGTCTCGCTCGCCGAGAAGATCATGCCGGCCTCCGAGGTCTCCGAGCAGATCTCCCTCGCGGGCATGGAGGCGTCGGGAACGGGCAACATGAAGTTCATGATGAACGGCGCCCTGACGCTCGGGACCTACGACGGCGCGAACGTCGAGATCCACCGCGAGGTCGGCGACGAGAACATGTTCCTCTTCGGCCTCAGGACAGAGGACGTCGCGAAGCTCCGTCCGACGTACGTCTCGAAGGACTGGTACGCGAAGGACCCCGAGATAAAGGCGGCGCTCGACATGATCAAGGCGAACGTCTTCTCGCTCCTCGAGCCCGGCCTCTTCGAGCCGATCCTCCGCTCGCTCCTCGACTACAACGACTACTACATGCTCCTCGCGGACCTCAGGAGCTACAGCGAGGCGCAGGACCGCGTCGACGCCGCGTACCGCGACGCGAAGAAGTGGAACCGCATGTCGCTCGTCAACGTCGCGCGCTCGGGCTTCTTCTCGTCCGACCGCTCGGTGATGGAGTACGCGCGCGACATCTGGCACATAAGCCCCGTGAAGTTCTGAGGCGATGTTCTGCAGGATGCAGTCTGACGGGCGGAAGGTGTCGGTCCTGGGATACGGGGCCATGCGCCTTCCCACCGTCGACGGCGGCCATGCGAACAGCTGGGCGAAAAGCGGCTACTCCGAGTCTACGATAGACCAGGAGATGCTCGACCGGCAGATCCGCTATCTGCTCGAGCACGGCGTCAACTACTTCGACACGTCGCCCGCGTACTGCCGCGGCGAGTCCGAGCGTCGCCTCGGCGAAGCGCTCGCGAAGAGCGGCTTCGCGCGGAAGGACTACATCGTCGCGACGAAGCTCTCGAACTTTGCGCCAAGTCAGTATCCGCTCGACGCGTGCAGGAAGATGTTCGAGAACTCCCTCAGGTTCCTCCGCACCGACTACATCGACAACTACCTCCTTCATTCGATCGGGAACGACGGTCTCGCGACGTTCTCGAAGCGGTATCTCGAGAACGGCGCGCTTGACTGGTGCGCTGAGCTTCGCCGCGAAAAGCGCATACGCAACCTCGGCTTCTCGTTCCACGGCGACCCGAAGGCGTTCGAGTGGTGCATAGAGCACCACGGCGACTACAAGTGGGACTTCTGCCAGATACAGATGAACTACGTCGACTGGCGCCACGCGAAGGAGGTCAACGCGCGGAACCTCGACGGGAAGTACCTCTACGAGACGCTGGCGGAGCGCAAGATACCCGTGGTCATAATGGAGCCGCTTCTCGGCGGCACGCTCGCGAGGTACAACGAGGCGCTGGCGAGGCATCTCGTCCCGCTCGACCCCGAGGCGTCGCTTGCGAAATGGGCGCTCCGGTTCTGCGCGAGCTTCCCCAACGTGATGACGATCCTCTCCGGCATGACGCGCACCGAGCACATCGAGGAGAACGTCGCGACATTCGAGGACTTCAGGCCGTGCACCGAGGAGGAGTTCGCCGCGCTCGAGAGGGCGGCGCTCGAGTATCTGAAGTGCGGCAACGTCCCGTGCACCGCGTGCTCCTACTGCATGCCGTGCCCGTACGGCCTCGACATTCCGTCGCTCCTCCGCTTCCGCAACGACGTGCTCATGAAGGGCGGGAAGGACGCGAAGACCGTCCTCGCCGAGTACGCGAAGGCGGTTCCCGAGGAGCTCCGCCGCGCAGACCACTGCACCGGGTGCGGCCTCTGCCGCCCGCACTGCCCGCAGCAGATCAACATACCCGGCGAGATGGCGATGATCGACAGCCAGATCGACCTTCTGAAGAACGAGGTGGCCCGCAGATGAAGAAGACCGTCAAGATCATCGTCGCCGCGGCGATGCTTGCGTGCGTGACGGCCGCGTTCTTCGGCTTCGACACCGATCTCGCGTGCCGCATCCAGCCCGCCGCGACTGTCTGGTTCCTCGCCGTCCTTCTGCTGACGCCGCTTTTCGGACGGCTTTTCTGCGAGTGCCTCTGCCCGCTCGGAATCATCCAGTCAATCGTCAACTGGATATTCCACCCGAAGACGAAAGTGCGGCGCGTCTGCACGAGGATCCCCGAGACGAAGGCGCAGCAGACCGTCCGCTGGACTGTTCTTGCAGTCGTCGCCGTGTTGATTGCGACGGGCTTTGGCGCGGTCGGCTGGTTCTTGACGCCGTATTCCATCTACGGGAAGACGTTGACCATGTTCTGGCCCGGTGTCGCCGTCTTTGGGGTCGTCGTGGTGCTCGCGGCGGTCGGGAAGGGCCGCGTCTGGTGCAACTGGGTTTGCCCTGTCGGAACTCTTTTCAGCCTTCTCTCCAAGAAAAGCGTCTGCGCCCACAAGATAGGCAAGGGCTGTGCGAACTGCAGGGCGTGTTTTGGGAATGGGGGAAAGTTGGAGGCTAAAGTTGGAGATGGAGAAAAGGCGATTCCACTCTCCAACTCCAACTCGGAACTCCAACTCGGTTCTTCTGCGACGCGCCGCGAGGCGATCAAGGGAGTTGCGGTTCTCGCCGCGGCCGAGGCCGTTGAGAAGACGACTGACGGCGGTTTCGCGCCTGTGTCTCTCCCCGGTGTGCCGGAACGTCCAGCGCCCGTTCTCCCGCCCGGTGCAGTGGATCGCGGGAAATTCAACGTCAAATGCGTTGCGTGCGGGCTCTGCATCGCGAACTGCCGCGGAGGTTGCCTTTCGCCTTCGACGTCTCTCAAGCGATTCGGCCAGCCGGAGATGGATTTCAGGCGCGGCTACTGCCTTCTCGGGTGCAACTACGCCTGCGGGCACGTCTGCCCGACGGGCGCGATCAACTGGATTCCGCGCCTTGAGCGAAAGAACGTCCACATGGGCCACGCGATATGGAAGAAGGACCTCTGCATCCGCACGGACGGGGTCGAATGCACGGCGTGTTCACGCAAGTGCCCCGTCGGGGCGATTCACATCGTCGAGGGCTTCCCGGTGGTGGACAAAGGCGCCTGCATTGGCTGCGGCGCCTGCGAGCACGTCTGCCCCGCGAGGCCCATGCCCGCGATCTTCGTCAAGGGCTTCGACCGCCAGCGCCTGGTGTGGCCGATGGCAAAGTAGTGACGGAAGAAGCATGCCGTCGCCCGAAGGCTCCTCCTCAGGGACCCTCGGCGAATACGCCGTATCCCTTCGCTCGGACCTTCGCTGCGTCGGCATGCGAAATCGATGAATTACCGAAATTCCGAATTGCGCGGTTTTGCGCGTTTTGCTATTATACCGATGTTCCGACGGAGGCAGCCCCCGATTCGGAGCGATAGATTTCCCGCGCGGCGGTAGGGGCGTCTCTCCGAGACGCCCGCCCACCACTGCGGTCGTGGGGAACATTGAGAAGTGAGTAAATTTCATATAAAGGGCTTGTAATTGAACCTGAATGACTACATAGGCGAGGCGACGGCGTACGACAAGAAGCTGATGCTTGAGCGCAAGGACCCGACGAGTTGGCTCAAGAGCGTCAGCGCGTTCGCCAATACACAGGGTGGAAGGCTGCTCTTTGGCGTAGCGAACGACGGCGTACTTGTCGGCCTTGCTGACGCGCAGGGAGACGCCGAGTTCATCAGCGAGGCAATCAAGGCGCAGATGGATCCCGTCCCGGAGATTGACCTCTCGATCAACGAAGAGGATGGGAAGCGGTTCGTGGTCGTTGAGATAAAGGCTGGCTCGGAAACGCCGTACTACACGTTCGTGAAGGGCCACCGCGATGCCTTCATCCGCATCGGCAACGAGAGTGTGAGGGCGGATGCCATTCAGCTGAAGCGTTTGGTATTAAATGGATCTCATCGTTCGTGGGACAGTCTGCCGTCCCAATACAAACTGACGGATTTTTCATTTGAGGTGCTTCGGGCCACTTATTTCGAGAAAAGACACAAGTCTTTCCAAGATACGGATTTTGCATCGTTTGGTCTGGTTGGAGAAGGTGGCTGGCTTACGAATGCAGGCGCACTTCTGGCAGATCGTTCCCCAGTTCGTCATTCCCGTGTGTTCTGTACGCGTTGGAAGGGGCTGACTAAGGCTCATGGATTGATGGAAGCGTTGTCCGACCATGAGTATTCCGGCGGTCTTATCTCGCTTCTGCGTTCGGCAAAGGGATTTGTGGACGTGAACACGAGGATGATGTGGCGGAAGACGTCCAATGGTCGCGTGGAGTATCCAGAATATCCTGATGCAGCGGTGGAGGAGGGTATTGTCAATGGCCTTATCCATCGTGATTATCTTGAGCTGGGAAGCGAAGTTCACATAGACATCTTTGACGACCGCATGGAAATCACATCGCCGGGCGGCATGCCGAGTGGAGAACGCGCACAAGAACTTGATTTGCGCAAAGTGATTTCACTGCGGCGCAATCCGGTGATAGCCGACCTTTTTCAGCGACTGGAACTGATGGAACGCCGCGGTAGCGGATTCAAGAAGATACTTGACGCTTATGCGTTTGAATCGGAGAAGCGAGGCGAGTCTATTGTACCTCAACTGGAGTCAACAAATTCAGCATTCTTCCTGACACTTCCAAACCTGAATTACGGGCGCATCATAAATGGTGTGGCGTCATCATCCATAAGCACGGAACGTGATACTGTCATCAAAACTGGCACTATCACCAAAAACATAGATGGCACTATCAGTAAAAACCATAGTCCTGGTGGGAATACAACAGCAAAAACATCATCTGAAGTCGGCGAAAATGGTGAGGTTGAGCAGAATGCCGGTAATGGCACTGACAGCAATCCTATCAGCAAAACTATCAGCAAAGAATCCTGGGAGATATTGAAGGTCATATCGGAATGCCGTCATATTTCTGCGGAGCAGATAGGTCGTATGCTGGGTCTTTCTGCATCAGGTGTCAGATATCATATCAGGGCATTGACGCGCAAATCCTTGATAAAACGAATCGGCAGTTCCAAGACCGGCCATTGGGAGGTCGTGAAGTAATTTTTCGGAGCGGCGAGACGTCCCGTCTCGTCGAGAATTTCAAAATCCCGCCCTTGCCGAATGCAAGGGCTTTTGCTATTATACCGATGTTCCGACGGGGGCAGCCCCCGATTCGGAGCGATAGATTTCCCGCGCGGCGGTAGGGGCGTCTCTCCGAGACGCCCGCCCACCACCGCGGTCATGGGACGCGTCAGGAGAAAGTGTGAGAAGCTAACTCAAAAGAGACGCAACAAGAGGACACTGCCAGTCCGTGCAGTTTCGCCTCCTCCGTTGTATCTCTTTAGGTATTCTCACACACCTCTCCTGATGCATCGGAGGAGGTGTTATTTTCCCCGCGCCAAATCCGATTGCCACGAGGAGGGGAAGATAAGGGTGAGACAATCGGATGCGGTGTAGGACAGTAGATGACATTGCGCGCGAGGCGCTACGGATCATAGACGAAGAGTCGTCTGTGCGTCCAGAGCCACGTGCAGAGTTCTTCTTTCGAGGTGAAAGCAAGAACCATAAATCCGATTATGATGACGAACCGCTTGGAACGGCGTTTCAGTCGCTGTTGGATAGAAGAGGGCTTGTCGAATATGAGCGTGAACTCTATCAGGAAGCAATGCGCCTAAATGTGGCATCATTCGAGGAAGACCGCACAATGGTGGAGCGCGTTGCGCGGATGCAGCACTACCTTCTTCCGACTCGTTTCTGCGATATGTCCACGAATGTTCTTCTCTCAACGCATTTCGCTTGTGGCGGAGGCGAGAAATGCGCGGAGAAACGTGACAACGGACGAGATGGTTTCATTCGTGTAATGAAAGTAAAGGGGGACCGGATCAAATCGTTTACCAGTGATATAATAATTGCCATTTCACATCTACCACTTGTTACATCAGAGAACGTGAAGCCATCTCAAGAGAGAGGTTTGGGTTATCTTGCATACGAGGTAAAGAACAATCGCCCCGGGTTTCTAAGTGAGGATGATGACAAAGGTATCGGCAAGCAGTTGCGTGATGAAATCCAGCATGTCTGGGCGTTTAAGCCGATGATGAATTCGCGGCGCATCCGCAGGCAGGGCGGACTGTTCCTTGCGTTTGGCTGTGGCGACAACAAGAAATCGCTTGAGCCTACATTCTCGCCATTTGATTACGACAATCCATCTGCGCCGTCGTATGGCATCAAGCAGGTTGGCTATATTCGCATTGCGGCAGAAGCGAAGAAGAACATCCGCAAGCAACTTCGCTACTTTGGCATGGAAGCGGAATCCGTCTACCCTGAACTTTCCAATGTCTGCGAAGAACTCGACAACCGTTTCATGGAAATCAAATCAAAAGAGGAGGAGTCAAAATGAGTGAGTATCATACAGAAGGATTCGTGAAGACTGTGTCCAAGGACGAGGAAGGTGTTTCATTCAAACTTGAGCCAGTTGCGCCTTATCTCTTTGAGGCGACGGAGAAAAAGGAAGATGGTTTGGCAAAGCGAAAAATATTGCTTGTGACAGATGATGAGAGCAGCGCAAGAATATGCGCCGAAAGTGTTGAGTTCAAAATGCAGAGTGTTGATTTTGCATCTTTGCTCGTTATAAAGGCAAACCATATGAAGGTGAAGCTGTTTGTTGAGTTAGAAGATGGGAAGTCGATTCCTAATCTATGTGAGATAAAAACAATTGAAATCAAGTGATGTTTCGGCGCATAGGGAGATATTACTTATGAACCTCAAAAGAATAAAGTATATTTATGTAGTCGCAGGAGAATCTAACTCTGGGAAGACAACAATTTTGCACTTGTTGTGTGAGTATCTGCGCACGATAGCCATTGAGTTTGACGACTATTTGTTGAATGCTTCCGATCGATGTTGCAAGGCAAAATTAATTGATGGACGAGTGGTTGGCGTTGGAACAGCAGGAGACACGGCTGAGTTTGTGATTGAGAACTTCTTGTATTTTAGCGAAGGGGACGGCTCGCTGATCCAAGAATCTGGTTGCGATATTGTGTTTGTAGCATTAACTAAAAACAACGGAAGGCATGGACGACGGTACAAGCCTAACAGTTCTTCGGCAGAGATTGCTTTATATGATGTGATATCTCCGACATTTATGCCAACGGTCGCGGTTCCGACGGATTTGGTGGCGACAAAGCGATACTCGAGACACTACTATAACTATCAGCAATGTCGTGACAATGACAACAAGTTGGTGCTTCAACGTCTCAAGGACCTTCTCGAAATCAAGGAAGCTACAAATGTATAAGAAAGTTATACCATATGTCATGGTGCGTCGCGGCTTGAATGCTATGAAAAAGATATGCTGTATTGCTGCACTAATGCTTGTGACAAGCGCGATGGCAGATTATGTGGACGCAAACAACGAAACGTATCAATCGATAGATTACATAGTGGCGACGGGCGGCCAATGGATAGTTACTGACATAAGGCCAACATGCACAGATACCGTCAAGATGAAGTTTCGCCTTTCTTCTACAGCGAAGACGCAGGCCCTTTACTGTTCTCGTACAACGATGACGACAAACACGTTTACCGCATTTTTCATTGATGGTGTGGTGCGGTGTGATCGCAATACGAATACATCTACAAAAGGGAACACTCGTCCAAGCATTAATGGCGATACTACTTTCGTGGCAGACTATGCGACGCGTAGGTTTTCGGTCAACGGCATTGACCAAGATGTAATGATGGCAGAAGGCGGCTATATGCCAGGCAGTGATTTAATGTTGTTTGCGAGCCATAAAAAAGGGAACGATCTTTCGCCAGATATCGATGCTCAGGATGTTGACAACAGAGCAACATACAGGCTGTACTATTTTGAGCTCTACTCAGCTGGTTGTGAAGAACCTAAACATCGCCTGATGCCTGTGCGACGTAAATCTGACTTGGTTGTTGGACTATATGATAGTGTGGTTGGTAAGTTTTATGGGCCTGCCGACAATTCAGGTGCATTCATCGCAGGTTCAGCGATTAAGAATGTGACCGCGAAGCAGCGGTATCCGTGGAATGGGAAGGTGGATATCTCATACACGATAGTGGGTGATGTTGCAGCGGAAGTGACGCAAAATGGTGAAGTAGCAGTGCTGAAGGTGGCGGCGATCGACAAGACTGCGAATGCGACCAACATGGCGACAAAGTTATCTGGTGATGTGAGTATAACGGAGGGAACGCATTCTCTTGTCTGGGACATGGGGGCAGATGGACTATCCTTCAGGTCATCAAATGTTGTGTTCAAGGTCTACTGCGAAACTGAGTTGTTGAATCCAACGTATTGCGTAATTGACCTTTCGGCTGGATCGAACGCGACATCCTACCCCGTTACATATCTTGCGGAACCGCCAAGCGGCGGATTCAATGTAAGTGAATACAAGACATCAAAACTTGTCTTGAAGCGCATTGAGGCAGGCTCGTTCAAGATGGGAGGATCGTACGACGTCACACTTACGAAGCCGTTCTACTGCGGCCTGTTTGAGGTGACGCAGCGGCAATGGGAACTTGTTATGGGGAGTAATCCTTGCTCGTCAACATCATACGGAAAGGGAAATAGTTATCCTGTGCATTATGTTGCGTACACCATGATAAGAGGCAGTTCGGCGGGATCTGAATGGCCCGCGCCTTCCGCAGTGGATTCGTGGTCGTTCTTGGGAAAGCTTCGCGTTCGAACTGGACTTGATTTCGATCTTCCGACTGAGGCGCAGTGGGAATATACCTGCCGTGCGGGAACGACCACCACCTATAGCTACGGCAATTCGGCCAACGGAAGTTATATGTGGTATTCAAGCAATTCCAGTTCAAAGTCGCATGAAGTCGGTACAAAGTCGCCAAATCCGTGGGGGCTCTATGATATGCACGGAAATGTGTGGGAGTGGTGCTTGGATTGGTACGCAAGTAGTCTGACAGGCGGCACAGATCCTAAGGGTTCTTCCTCGGGGTCGTACCGGGTGGCGCGCGGCGGCAGCTGGTTCTACGATGCGTCCTACTGCACCTCGTCCTACCGGAACCACTACTACCCGTCGAACGTATACAACCTCCTCGGCTTCCGCCTTGTCAGAACCCTGTCTGAATAAAGAGCAGGTGCACACCGGCGAGCTGAGGGCCAAAGTCTTTTCCGCGCCTGGGTTCATTTTATGGGAGAGAAATCAAAATGAAGAATTACAGTTTGATAGTAATGACAATTGCCGCTATGTCGCAAGTGGCTATCGGTGGCGTCATTTGCTCGGGTGAGAGCGATGAGGTGGACATAGACTTGTTGCCTGGAGTGCGGACTGCTGCGCAGACGGAGCGGATTTGCTATTCAACTGAGTGGGTGGATGGCGCTGGCTTGGATGCGACGGCAGAGATCGCAGTCAATGGTGAGATTCTGAGTTCTGCGACAGGAAGTGGCTACATCAATTGGACTCCGCTGCAAAAGGGCACTTACACGCTGACGCACAAGGTCATGTTGGGCGAAGGGCAAGTGGGAGAGACGCTTACGGCGACATTTGTCGTGAATGGACCATCTACGCCTGTGTTTACTCCTGCGAGTGGGACGGTATTTGACGGGATGCAGTCCGTGACGATTGAGTGCGAGGACGAAGATGCTGCAATTTACTATACGCTTGACGGCAGCGAACTAACGGCTGAGTCGACGCCATACAGACGCTTTAGGATAACGGGCAAGACAACTGTCAAGGCGGCTGCAGTGAAGAATGGTATCTGGAGTGAGATTGCAGTCGCTCATTATGCTCTTGGGAATTGTGTGGAACCGGTGATAGCGCCAGCAGGTGGAAGCAGGTTTTCGCATTCCAATCAAACTGTGTCAATTGCGTGGAATGAATCGGATGGTGTTCTTCGCTATACGCTTGATGGGAGCGATCCGACAGAGGAGAGCGCGGAATATACAGGTGAGTTCACAATCAGCAATACTACGACAGTGAAGGCGAAGGTGTTTAGCGACAAGTATTTTGACTCAGATGTAGTGTCTGCGACGCTTGTTCGCGAATGGCTGCAGGTGGCGACGCCGGTGATATCGGCGGCGGCTGAGTTTACGGGGGAGAAGTCACGAGTGACGGTTTCGTGTGCAACTGACGGCGCGACGATTCGCTACACGATTGACGGTAGCGAGCCGAGCACGGATTCTGAGATGTATGAAGGAGTGTTTTATGTCACGAACTCCTGCACGATAAAGGCGATTGCGATGATGGACGATTTTCTTGATTCTGCGGTCGCGAGCGCGTCGGTGACGAAGGTGTTGGGCGCAGGCGATTATTTGGGAGCGCCTTCGGCGTCATTTGCCAACGGCGGAAATGCCAACTGGGTGCGCGACACAGAAGTTGGCGTGAATGGCGGCGAGTCGATGCGCTCTGGGGCGATTGGGGCCAATCAGACTTCCGTCCTGACAGCGACGGTGAAGGGCAAGGGAACGTTCAGCTTCTGGTGGAAGGCGTCGTGCGAGGATTCCGGCGGATACTATGACTGGGATCACGCGGAGTTCCAGGTGGACGGCGAGACGCACTACATCGACGGAGAGACGGAGTGGCTGCAGATTACACACGAGTTCACGACGTCGGGTGAACACGAGTTGCGCTGGACCTACATAAAAGACGATGCGGGGAAGGAAGGTCGCGATTGTGTTTGGATTGCCGCGGCTCAATGGGAAAGAGACCCGATACCGGAGGTGGGGGAAAGCCCGACGTCCGAGGAAATCGAGGACGCGCTTTACGGCTCGCGGGACATGCGCCTCATGCGCCGCATTGTCGATGCGAGCGGATATGCGGCATATCACAATTGGGCGGACAGCGTACGTGGGCAAGATTTCGCAAGCCGCCAGGTGCTGAAGGATTCGCCGAACGCATGGGTGGCGTTCACACTTGACGCGGCGTCACTTGTGGAGAAGTCGGAGTTGACGGACGATGATGTGGTAATTGAATCTATTGAGCCGTCGGGCGTCGAGGCGGATGCGTTTGATCTTGTCGTCGGCGTCGGGGGTGCGGAGATTGGCGAAGGTGCGCGGCTTGCGGAGGCGTTGTGCGTAGAGGGTGCCGACGAGCTGGACGAAGCGGCGTTCTCTTCCGAAAACCTGACTACCACTTTCCAGCGAACCACGGACGGCAAGGCAAAGGCGATGATTGTGCCGATTGGGGCGCCGCCAAAGTTTTTCCTGAGAGTGAAGGTGAAATAGGGTTGGGCGAGCATGTCGGGCCAAGGCCCCGATTTCGCAGATGTCAGCAGTGGGTTCAACTGTTTGCAATCGCGTCCGCCAAGCTCAATTGCCATGAATTACCGTTTACCGTTTGTCTGATGTGCGCACATTTTGATATAATTTACGGAAGCTTATAGGAAAGGAAGGACAAATGAACGACATCACCTTCGAACAGGCATGGAACTACGGAGGCCCGCTCATGTGGGTCCTCGCGCTATTCTCTGTATGGGCGCTCGCGCTCGTCATATATCTCTGGTATTCCCAGCGCGCCGGGATAGTCGTTCCAGAGGCGGTCTCGCGCATCTGCGCGTCGAAGGATCCGGAATCGGAAGGCGGCAGAGTCGCTGACCGCCTCATGTCTCAGGTCGAGTGGCTTGCGGACCTCGGCGCGATCGCTCCGCTCGTCGGGCTTCTCGGCACGGTGCTCGGCATGTTCCAGGCCTTCGGCGGAATCGCCTCCGACGTCTCGGCGGGCGCGAAGCCGATGGTGCTCGCCCAAGGCGTCTCGCAGGCGATCGTCACGACGATCTTCGGTCTCGTGGTCGCGATTCCGTCGCTTCTCGCCTACGCGTTCTTCCGCCGCCGCGCACAGCGCCGCATCGCGGAGGTCGAGGAGCGTGTCGTAGAGCACTTCGCCTCGCTTCCGGCCTGACGCCGTCTACAAGGAGATTTTCCAGATGAAGTTCAAGAGGAGAAGCCAGCCGAAGGCGACGACGTTCGCCCTGACGTCGATGCTCGACGTGATCTTCCTGCTGCTCTGCTTCTTCGTGACGGTCAGCGTGTTTTCGCAGTGGGAGAGCGAGATCTCGATAAAGCTCCCCAACGCGAAGACCGCCGAGACGCCGGAGCGGCTCCCCGGGGAGATAATCGTGAATCTCGCGAAGGACGGGAAGATCACCGTCAACTCCGTTGCCCTGTCGCTCGGCGACCTCGGCGCGAGGCTCGCGAAGGTCGCCAGGTTCTATCCTGGCCAGCCGGTCATAATCCGCGCCGACAAGGACGTGCGCTACGAGGCGCTCGTCGAGCTGATCGACATCTGCCGCGGCGCGGGGATATGGAACTTCTCCCTCGCCACGGACAACCTGGAAGGGGCGGAATGACGCTTTCCGCTTTTCTCCTCGCCGCTATCGCGGTCATACCGGCCGACCGTCTCGCGATGGCCGACAGGCTGTTCAACCGCGGCGAATACGCCGCGGCGAGGGTCGAGTACGCGGCGCTCAGCGGCGAGAAGTCCATTCCCGCCGACGAGGTGATCTACCGCCTCGCCGAGTGCGACAGGGCGCTCGGCAAGTCCGCCGAGGCGCGCCGCGGGTACGGCGAGCTCCTGGAGAAGTTCCCGACGTCGCCCCGCGCCGACCGCTCGCGCCTCATGCGCGCCCTCGCCGGCACGCCAGAGGAGCGCGCGGCCGAACTCAAGGTCCTCGACTCCGACAGGGTGGCCAACGATATCCGCGCCGCGGCGCTCTACTATCTCGGCTCCGCCGCGAACGACCCCGAGACCCTTGCCCGCTCCGTCCGGCTCGACCCCAAGGGCAAATACGCGCCCTATGCCGATTTCCACAGGGCGGCCATCCTCGTGAAGTCCCCCGACGCCCAGGTTCGCCGCAAGGCGGTGGAGCTCCTTCTCGGCATAGCCTTCGGCAAGGAGTCGCAGTTCTCCGAGGACGCGCTCTACCTCGCCGCCGTCCAGAGCTACAACGAGAAGAAATACGGCGAGGCCGCGAGCGTGTTCGGGCGCTACCTTAAGCGCTATCCCGAAGGGAAGCACGCGGCGGGCGTGAGGACAATGACCGCGTGGAGCAACTACCTCGCCGGGAAGTACGCCGACGCCGCAGCGCTCTGCGGCGACGGCTCGACAGACGATTTCGCGTATCTGCTCGGCGCGTGCGCCTACGCGACTGGCGACAACGAGTCCGCGAAGCGGCTCTTCAAGTCCTATCTCGACAGGTTCCCCCAGGGCAGGTTCCGCGCCAACGCCGAGCTCCCTCTCGCGCGCATGGGCTTCGACACCGCGTCGTCCGGCGGGAACAGCTCCGGCGTCATCGAGAACGCGAAGAGGGCGTATTCGCTTTCTGGGCTTGCGTGCGACTCGCTGCGGCTCGCGTGGGCGTACGAGTCGTCCGGCAAGGCCGCGGAGGCCGAGGCGCAGTACGCCGAGACCGCCGAGAAGTTCCCCGGCACCGACGAGGCGGCGGAGGCGCTCTTCCGCAGGGCGATGATCGCCGCGCGCGAGAAGAAGTGGTCGAAGTGCGAGCTTGCGCTAGCCGAGGCCCTTGCGTCGGGCCGCAACCAGAAGCGCCGCGCGGAATCGCTCTACTGGCGCGGTGTCGCGGCCGTGCAGCTCGAGCACGAGCAGGAGGGCGCGGCGCTGCTCAGGGACGCGCTCAAGGCGGGGCTCCCGCTCGACGAGTCGCGCGAGGCGCGGCTCATGCTCGCCGACTTCGACTGGCGCTCCGGCAAGACCGACGAGGCGAAGGCCGAATACGTGAAGCTCGTGCGCGAGGGCGCGACCGAGCGCATGTCTGCGTCGAAGGCCCTTTCCGTCGGCAAGCTGCTCGGCGGCGAGGAGGCCGCGATTTGCGCGAAGAACCTCGTCGAGAGCGACTCTGCCGAATGGCGGCAGGCCGGCCATGTCCTGATGGGGACCGTCGAGGAGAAGGCGAAGAACTTCACCAAGGCCGTCGAGTCCTACAGAAAGGCGATGGCCGAGGACGCATGCGTCGCAGACCTCGCGCCGGCCGCGCTCGCGCTCGGGAAGCTCGAGGCGGGCCTCGGCGAGCACGACAAGGCAGACGCCACGCTGCGCCGCGCCGTCGAGCTCAACTCCGCCTCGCCGCGCGCCCGCGCAGAGGCGTATGTCGCGCTCGCGCGCAACTCTGAGGCGAGGGGAGACGTCGAGTCGGCGAAGAAGTACGCGACGGTCGTGACGGCGCTCTTTGCGGACGAGGAGCTCTGCGCCGAGGCGAAGAAGATACTCGACGCGCATCCGGAGGCGGCGAAATGACGAGGGAAGGGCGCGAGAACCTGCTTGCCGCCGCGATCGTCTTCTCGGTCGCGGCGCATGTCGCGCTGATGTTCGGAATCCGCGCGAAGGTGATGACGCACGTCGACCGGTCGGCCCTGCGCTCGCACCACCGCGAGGCGATGCACGTCGGCGAATACGAGGCGGTCGAGGATCCCGTGCGCATCGAGCGCATCAAGGACATAATGTCCGCGAAGGAGGCTCCCGAGGCGGAGGCAGACGAGCCCGTCGGCCCGGCGACCGAGCAGCTGCCCGACGACGCGAAGCAGCACTGGGACGGCGATGTTCCCGCGCCTTCGGCGCCGGAGCTTTCGTCCGTGCCGGTTCCGGCCGAGAAGTTCGACGCGTCTCCGCTCAAGCTTCCGGAATCGATGTCGCCCGACCCTCTCCCCGCCGCCGAGTTCTCGGTTCCGCAGAGCCGCGCCCTGACAGCGCCCGAGCTCGCGCCAGGTGCCGTGTTCGCGATGCCGGCGGCGTTCGGCGCCCCGGAGGCGAAGCTGGCCGTTCCGACGTTCTCGGCGGAGCCGGTCGAGCGTGCCGCGATCGCCGCGGGGAACAAGGCCGAGGTGCCGGAGTTCGTCCCCTCGCAGGAGATATACGACAAGGTCGACGAGAAGATCGTCGAGCGGGAGAAGGACGCCGTGCGCGAGCTGATGAAGGTCGACGACGCGGAGCCGCTCGAGAAGTTCGTCAACCTGTCGGCGTCGCGCCACGATGACGCGCAGTGGACGTACTTCCGCCTGATGGTCTCGCCGAGGACCTCGCTTCCCGTCGTGCCGAAGGACGTCGTCATACTTCTCGACGCGTCGGGCTCCATCGGCTCCGACCGG
Organism: uncultured Lentisphaerota bacterium; assembly: GCA_900321255.1. Taxonomy (GTDB): domain Bacteria; phylum Verrucomicrobiota; class Kiritimatiellia; order RFP12; family UBA1067; genus UBA1067. The sequence continues at coordinate 23,339 of ONVK01000038.1, forward strand.
CTCGTGAGCTGCCGCCTCGCCGCCAAGGAGATACTGCGCTCGGCATTCAACACCGGCGACCGCTTCAACATCGTCGCGTTCCGCAACAGCTATTCGTATGCGTTCCGCCGCTGGCAGGAGTGCGACAGGGAGTCGTTCGCGGCGGCCGACAAGTGGCTCGCCAACCTCTCCGCCCACGGGCGGACCGACGTGTTCGGGACGATACGCTCCGTTCTCACCCTTCCGCGCGATCCGGAGCGCCCGCTCATCGCGCTCGTCGTGACCGACGGAGACGCGAACTCGGGCGTGAGCGACACGGCGCAGATACTCTCGAAGTTCACCGACCTGAACGACGGGCTCGTCTCGGTGTACATGTACGGCGTCAAGGAGAGCGCGAACCGCGAGCTCATCGACGTGCTGACCCACGGCAACCGCGGCGAGAGCTTCATATACGGCGGGCTCCGCTGGAAGGCGGGCTCGGGGATCGAGAAGCTCTCCGACCGCTTCCGCGATCCCGTGCTGTCCGACATCCGCGTCGTCTTCACCGCAGATTCCGGCGCCGAGGCGTATCCGCGTCTTCTCAAGAACCTCTATCGCGGCGATGTCGTGACGATCGTCGGGCGCGTGCCGAAGGGCCGCGGCGAGGTCGCCTTCTCGCTCAAGGGGCTCAACGGCAGAAAACCCTACGAGGCGTTCTTTAAGGTTCCGCTCGGCAGGATCGCCTCTGATCCGTCGCTTGCCGGCGCCTGGGCCGAGGAGGCCGCGATAGACGCGAAGCTGAAATGACCGAAGCGCCCGTCGAGATCAGCGTCGTCATTCCCTGCTGGAACGTGGAGCCGTATCTCGCCCGCTGTCTTGAAAGCGTGTTTGCGGCGCTTCCCGACAATGCCGAGGTTCTTGCAGTGGACGACGGTTCTTCCGACGGGACGCTCGCTGCCCTCGAGTCGTTTGCCGCGGGCGAGCGGCGCCTCAAGGTCCTCCCCCGCCCGCACCGCGGCGTATCTGCCGCGCGAAACGCAGCGCTCGACGAGGCGCGGGGACGGCTCGTCTTCTTCGTCGATCCCGACGATTCCGTCCTGCCCGGCTATTTCTCGGCCATGGCCGATGCGCTCGAACGCGACGGCGCGGAGGTGTGCGTGTGCGCGTACGAGGGCTCGCCGCTCAAGGGCGACTACCGCTTCCGCACGAACGCCGAAATCCGCGCGGGTTATCTGCCGCGGGTCTTCGGATATTCCTTCGACGACGTCCGCGCCTGGTATTCGGGCAGGCCTCTTTTCGCTGATCGCGAAATGGCGGGCGTGTGGAGGATGGCGTTTCGCCGCGGGCTTGTCGAGAATGTCCGCTTCGACGAGACGATCGAGCTCTACGAGGACGCGATGTTCGTCTCGGAGGCGCTTCTCCGCGCAAGGTCGATGACGTGCGTTGCGCAGGAGATCTACCGCGTCACTTCGCGCGACGACGGCGCGATGAGGTCGATTCCGCGCGACGGCGCACGGCTTTGCCGCAACAAGCTTCGGCTTCTTGCGAAGCGCCGTGCGCTCGATGTGGCTGAGGGTGGGTCGCTCGGGTCTCTCTACGCGGCGTCGTGCGTCTTTTCGGCGCTTGAAATCCTTTCGTGCACTGTCCGCGGCCGACTTCCGCGCCGCGAGGGGATGAGGATCCTGCGCGAATATCTCGCCGATCCATTCGTGCGTTCTTCAGTCAGGGAGTTTCCGCTGTCGCTGAAGAAGCCGCTTCTCGCCTCGGCCGTCCTTGCGCTGCGCCTTGCCTGAGGGGCACCTAATGTTCGCTCTTCCCAGTTCTGTCGGATTGGGCGGAATTTGGTATAATGTTGCCGCAACTACGGCAATGACGGCGGGAGGGCCGTTTTGCGAATGAAAGGCAAGATGCAGACGACATTACTTGAAAGCACGATAGCGGGATCCTGGTATCCTGGAACGGCGAAGGGGATCCGCGCGATGTCCGACGGGTGGGAGCGCGGCATCGCGGCGGATGCGCCGCGCGAGGCGCCGAACGTCCTCGTCCTTCCGCACGCGGGCTGGGCGTACTCCGGCGAGACGGCGTGGCGGGCGGTCCGCCTCGTCAAGGGCGCGAAGTACAAGCGCGTCGTCCTTCTCGCGCCGAGCCACCGCGCATGGATCGAGAACCGTCTCGTCGCTCCGGAGGCGTCCGCCGTCTCGACGCCGCTCGGCGAAATTAAGATCGACCGCGACTGGATCGACCGGCTTGCGCTCTTTGCGCCTGTTGCACGCAACGACGGCATACATTCCGCCGAGCATTCCGCGCAGATCGAGTATCCGCTCCTTCAGCTTGCGCTTGGCGGCGGCTTTTCGATTGTCCCGCTCGTGATGGGTTCCTTTGGCCAGGACCAGATGGGGATGTGCGCCCGTGCGCTGGCGCGATTGATGGACGCGGAGACTTTGCTTGTCATCTCGTCCGACTTCACGCACTACGGCGACGACTTTTCCTACACTCCCTTCGGCAAAAGCGGCGGCGAGGATGTTCGCCGCAAGGTCGCAGCTTCCGACGACGAGGCGTTCCAGCTTATTGCGAAGGGCGATGCCGACTCGTTTGCCGCGTTCATGAAGCGCACTGGCGCGACGATCTGCGGACATGTGCCGATTGAGCTCGCGCTCCGCGCGTTTCCGAAAACCATGTCTATCGTCCGGCAGAAGTACGCGACGTCGAGCGACGGCGACGGCGACTATTCGCGCTTTGTCTGCTATGTCGCCGCGACTGGGAGCGTCAAGTGGCAGGGTGAGGGGAGCGAGGTTCTTTCCGCCGACGACAGGGCGTATCTTCTGCGCGTCGCGCGCGCGTCGATGGAGAAGGCGGTGAGAAACGGGATGAGGCGCGGCGCAGGCATTGACGTATCTGATGCGCCAAAGTCGACGCGCGCCAAGATGGGCGCGTTCGTCACCTTGAACGACAAGGCGACCGGTGCGCTGCGCGGCTGCATAGGCGAGATCATGCCGATGCGTCCGCTCGTCGAGGCGGTGGCAGCCCGCGCCGTAGACTCGGCGCTTGGAGACCCGCGCTTTTCGCCTGTCTCGGAACGCGAGCTTTCGAACCTGCGCGTCGAGGTCTCGGCCTTGACGCCGCCCAGACCTGTCGAGTCTTGGCGCGACATCGTGCTGGGACGGGACGGCATGACGCTTGAGAAGAACGGATGCTTCGCCGTGTTCCTTCCGCAAGTCGCGCCAGAGCAGGGCTGGGATTTGCCGACGACGCTCTCCTATCTCTCGCAGAAGGCGGGGCTTTCGCCCGACGCCTGGCGCAGCGGCGCGAAGTTCGAGACTTTCCAGGCCGAGGTCTTCCATGAGTGAGGGGACGGTCTGTTCCGTCTGCCCGCGCCATTGTCGCCTTGCAGACGGCGCGATTGGATTCTGCCGCGCGCGGAGGGCGGAGGGCGGACGCGTAGTCGCGGGAAACTACGGGCGCATCACATCGCTCGCGCTCGACCCGATAGAGAAGAAGCCGATCGCGTTCTTTCGTCCGGGTTCGTGCATCCTCTCCGTCGGAAGCTACGGATGCAACCTGCGTTGTCCGTTCTGCCAGAACGACTCCATATCCCAGCGCGGCGAATGTGCCGCGGATTTGGTATAATGGTGTCTATAACGACGGCGGCAACGAAAAGAAGGATGCTCGGAGGCCATTGCGTCATGAAAAAATCTGCGGTTGCAATTCTGGGGACTGTGGCTGCGCTCGCGCTCGGCGCGGCGCCCGTGAAAATCATCTTCGACACAGACATGATCACCGACTTCGACGACGTCGGTGCGCTCGCGTGCCTCCATGCGCTCGCGGACGCCGGGGAATGCGAGATCCTCGCGACGGTCAGCTCCACGCGCGGCAACGCCTCGGTAGGCGCGGTCCAGGTCATCAACAGCTATTACGGGCGCGGAGACCTTCCCGTGGGGTCGCCGAAGGGAATGGGCGTCATGGGCGCGTTCCCGGGCGCGAAGGAAAAGGTCGATCCCGCCTCGCCGCTCGGCGAGAAGGCCGGTGGCGACGGCGGTCACTACAAGTACCGCAAGCTGCTCGCGGACTACCCGGGCTGGTACCGCTATGCCGATGCGGATGACGCGCCGGACGCGAACGAAGTCTACCGCCGCGTCCTTGCCGCGCAGCCCGACGGCAGCGTGACGATCTGCTCTGTCGGCTTCCTCACGAACCTGCGCCGCCTCCTCGAGACGAAGCCGGACGACATCTCTCCGCTTGACGGCAGGGCGCTTGTCGCCAGGAAGGTGAAGCTGTGGGTCGCGATGGCGTGCCGCTATCCGGACGGCAAGGAGTACAATTCGATGTGGGACTGCGAATCTTCCCGCATCGCGCTTGAGAACTGGCCAACGCCGATCGTGTTCTCGGACTGGCAGTACGGATGCGACTGCTTCGCCGGCCGTGCCGTGGCGGAGATGGACGCGGAGCGCAGCCCTGTGAAGGACGTGTTCGCCGGGAACATCCCGTCGCGCGACGAGATTCGCGGCGACCCGCACGGATGGCTTATCCGCGGCTTCGGCATGGGCGGGCGCTCGGCGTGGGACGAGACGGCCGTGCTCGCCGCGGTGCGGGGAATCGAGCCGTATTTCAACGCCGAACGCGGCATGTACCGGATGGTCGGCGACAAGGGCGACGACGAATGGGCGCCCGATGCGGAGAACGGGCCGCATGTCCGCATCACGGAAAAGCTGCCGAAGGCCGAAGTAGGGCGCATCATCGACGGTCTCATTACGCGCAGGCCCAAGGGCGGGAAGTGAGCCCTGCCGGCGTCGCCGCCGTCTGCCCGGAGGCGCGCGCCGTCAGGCGTAGACGATGTCGTCCGGCGGGGGCGCGGCGAATGTGACGCGCCTGTGCGTGACCGGGTGGAGGAACGACAGCTCCACTGCGTGCAGCAGCAGGCGCGAGGGCCTTCGCCTCATCCGCCGGTCCTTCTCCGCGCTGCCGTAGAGCCGGTCTCCGACAATGGGGCAGCCAAGGGAAGCGGCGTGTATGCGTATCTGATGCATGCGCCCCGTGTCGATCTTGAACTCGACGAGGGAAATCCCGTCGTGCCTGCCGAGCGTTTCCCAGTGCGTGACGGCGCTCTGGCGCTCGCGGCCCACGGGCTCGTCTATCGTGCCGGACTTCGGCCTGGGGCTGCCGTGCACGACGGCGAGGTACGTCTTGCCCACTGTTCTATGTGATTCGAACTGGCGGCGGAGGTCGAGGTACGCGCCCTGGGTCTTCGCGAAGACCATGACGCCGCTCGTCTCGATGTCGAGGCGGTGGACCACGCCGGGACGCTCCGCCGAGCCTACGCGCGCCATGCCGGGAAAGCGCCTGACGAGCGCGTCGGTGAGAGCCCCCGTCTCGTGTCCCGGCGCCGGGTGGACTATCACCCCGGACGGCTTGTCCACGACGGCTATCGCCTCGTCTTCGTATATTATGTCGAGCTCGGACGGATTCATTCCCGGTATTATAGCGCATCGTTTTCCGCCCCGTCAATCGCGGCGGGAGCGGAGGTTTGGTATAATATATGGACAAGGAGGACAGTGAGACGATGATGACAGCAATTGTGGCCGGCGTGTGCGCGGCGCTTGTCGCGGCGGCGGTTGTGTACGCCTTGATGCGCGGCGCAGTCGCCGCGGCGAAGGCCGAGGCCCGCGCGACAGACAGGAGCGTCGAGGGGCTTCGCGCGGAATTCGCCTCTCTCGCGGCGGCGACGCTGGAGGGCAAGGCAAAGTCGCTTGCCGAGCAGAACGCCGCGCAGGTGCGGCCGCTCTTCGACCAGCTCGCGGCCAAGTTCGGCGAGCTCCGCCAGGCGTCGGAGCAGGCGCGCGAGGCCAATGTGCGCCTCGGCGAGAACCTCAGGATGAAGCTTGACGAGGTGGGCCTCAAGGCACAGTCCCTCGGCCGCCAGGCGGACGAGTTCGTCGCGGCGCTGCGGGGTGGCAGCAAGGTCCAGGGCAACTGGGGCGAGGGAATCCTCGCCAAGGTGCTCGAAGACGCGGGGCTTAGGCGCGGCGAGAACTTCGTCGAGCAGGCCGGCGCGCGCGAGGCCGGGCTTCCCGACGTGACGGTCTTCGACGGCGCGCACCGCAAGATGCTAATCGACGCGAAGGTGAACATAGTCGACTTCATCGCCGCGACGAACGCGGCGCGGGAGGGCGACGCCGAGACCGCCTCGCGGCTCATGAAGGAGCACGCGAAGCGCGTGAGGCAGCAGGTCGACGCGCTTGCCGCGCGGAACTATCCCGAGCTCATGAAGCGCGCCGACAGGGATGCCGAGGCGGTATATTCGGACGTCGTCGTGATGTTCATGCCGAGCGAGGCCACCTACTTCGCCGCGGTCGACGCGGATCCGTCGCTCGTCGCGCACGCAAACGCGAAAAAAATCGTGATCGCGACGCCGCAGATGCTCTTCGGCTACATCCTCCTCTTCAAGATGGCGATCGACCGCGTCGAGGTCGCGCGCAACCAGGAGGAGATCGCCCGGCGCGCGAAGCAGATCGTCGAGCGCATGGACGCCGCGTTCGTCGCCCTGGAGAAAGTCGGGAAGTCGCTCGACGACGCGCAGTCGAAATACCACCTCGCGCTCGCCAAACTCGGCCTGGAGCCGGGCGCCCAGAACGTGGCCGTTCCGGCCCGCGAGCTCGCGAAGCTCGCCAGCATCCCCGATGCACCCGCTTCGGCGACTCTCGGCCAGGCGTGAGGATAATATGGTATACTATTGAGAAATGACGAAGGTCGAACAGGAATTTCTCGAACGCGCGGCCGGAATACTCGAAGTTCCGTCTGTTGCGCCGGAAACTGATTTCCGCGCGGGGCCGCTGTGGGACTCGCTCACCGCGTTTGCGCTGCGCGTCATGATCCACCAGCGCTTCGGCAGGGAGCTTTCGGCGGCGGACCTCGAGAAGTGCCGCACGATCGCCGACCTAATGACGGCGGCGGGGGTGGAGCGATGAACCGGCTTCTGATAGTCGGCGCGGGAGGCTTCGGGCGCGAGATGTTCGCGGCCGCCCGCGAGGCCGTCGGCTACGGGACCGCGTTCGAGATCGCGGGGTTCCTCGACGCGAAGCCGACGGCCCTCGACGGCTTCGCCGGATATCCGCCGATCGTCGGCTCGCCCGATACGTACGAGCCCGGGAAGTACGACGTGTTCGTCACGGCGCTCGGCAGCATCGCCTCTCGCCGCAGGTGCGTAGAGGCGCTTGAGGCGAAGGGTGCGAAGTTCATCTCCATAGTCCACCGCACCGCGACGATAGGCCAGAACGTGCTGATCGGCGAGGGTTCCTTCATCGCGCCGCACGTCTCGATTACCGCGGACGTCTGCGTGGGAAGGCATGTGTCCGTCTTCCATTCGAGCTCGATTGGGCACGACTCGAAGCTGCGCGACTTCTCGCACGTCTACGCGCAGTGCTCCATCGGCGGCGGCGTCAATGTCGGCGAAGGCGCGGTCGTGTACCCCGGCTCGGTCGTCGTTCCGCGCCGCAGCATAGGGGCGGGGGCCGTGGTGGGCGCGGGCTCTGTCGTGTTCGTCGACGTCGATCCAGGCGTCACGGTCATCGGCAATCCGGCCGCGCCGATGAAATGAAGGTCTTAAATCCGCTGAAAAATAAAATGAGAGGAGACGGGAAATGGCAGAAGCAGTCGTTGGAATAGTCATGGGTTCGGACTCTGACTGGCCGCTCGTGAAGAAGGCGTGCGAGACCTTAGACAAGTTCGGCGTCGCGTACGAGACGCGCGTCATATCCGCGCACAGGACGCCCGACGTGGCGATTGAGTATTCGAAGACGGCCGAGGGGCGCGGGCTCAAGGTCATTATCGCGGCTGCTGGCGGAGCGGCGCATCTTGGCGGCGTACTTGCCGCGGCAACCGTCCTGCCGGTCATCGGGATTCCAGTCGCGGGCGGGGCTCTCAACGGGCTCGACGCGCTCTACGCGACGGTGCAGATGCCTTCTGGAGTCCCCGTGGCGACGGTGGCCGTCGGTTCCGCAGGCCCCACGAACGCGGCGCTTCTCGCCGTGCAGATACTCGGAACGGCCGATCCCGCGCTGCGCGAGAAGTTCCGCGCGCACAAGGAAGAGCTCCGCTCCAAGGTCGCGAAGGCGAACGACAGGATCCACGAGGCGCAGTAGCCGCGCGGATTGGCGGCACCGGGTCATGAGAATCGTATTCATCAGCGACATACACGGCGTTCCGGCGGCGCTTGATGCGGCGCTCGCGGCCGCCTCGGCCCTCGGCTACGACAGGATCGCGCTGCTTGGCGATTTGCTCTACCACGGGCCGCGCAACGGCGTGCCAAATTTCTACGACCCCGTCAAGGTCGCCGAGATGCTGAACGCCCGCAAGGACCAGATCATAGCGGTTCGCGGCAACTGCGACGCGGAAGTCGACCAGATGATGGTCGAGTTCCCGATCACCGCCGACTATCAGGTGCTCGACGCGGGGAACAGGAAGTTCTTCCTCACGCACGGCCATCTGTGGAACGAATGGAAGCTGCCGCCGATCGGCATCGCCGACGTTCTCGTCCACGGGCATACGCACATTCCGGAGCTCAAGACGCTCGAATGCGGGATGACCATCTTCAACCCAGGGTCCGTGTCGCTTCCGAAGGGCGGTTCCTCCCGCTCGTTCGGATACTATGACGGCAACGAGCTGAGGCACTATGTCATCTGACCCGGAAAGGCGCGGCGGCGAAGGCGGCCCGCGGAGCGCGGACGGCGGAAGGGCGGACGGCGATTATGGTATAATATGCACAAAACACGGACACGGACAGGTGAAATGAAAAAGGCACTGGTAACGGGAGGGGCGGGATTCCTCGGCAGCCATCTCTGCAAACGGCTTCTCGCCGACGGTTACGAGGTTACGGCTCTCGACAACCTCTTCACGGGAACGAAGGAGAACATCTACGAGCTCTTGGGCGACAAGCGCTTCTCGTTCGTCCTCCACGACGTGACGCAGCCGTTCTGGGGGCAGTTCGACGAAATCTACAACCTCGCCTGCCCCGCTTCGCCAATCCACTACCAGAAGAACCCCGTCGAGACGACGAAGAGTTCGGTGCTCGGGACGATGAACATGCTCGAGCTCGCGCTGAAGACGAAGGCGCGCATGCTCCACACGTCGACGAGCGAGATCTACGGCGATCCGCTCGTCCACCCGCAGGTCGAGGAATACTGGGGCAACGTCAATACGATAGGCCTGAGGAGCTGCTACGACGAGGGGAAGCGCGTCGCAGAGACTCTGTGCGCCGACTACCGCAGGCAGTACGGCGTCGACGTTCGCATGGTGCGCATCTTCAACACCTATGGGCCGAAGATGCACCCGAACGACGGGCGCGTAATCTCCAACTTCATCATGCAGGCGCTTGCGAACCGAGACATCACGCTCTTCGGCGACGGCAAGCAGACGCGCTCGTTCCAGTACTGCGACGATCTCGTCGAGGCGTTCCGCAGGTACATGGACCTCTCGCCAAAGAAGATCGCGGCCTTCTTCGGCGGCAAGAAGGTGAAGGGACGCGTCACGCCGGCGGTTCCCGTCATCAACACCGGCAACCCCGGCGAATACACGATCAAGGAACTTGCCGAGGAGACACTGCGCCAGCTTCCCGAGTCGAAGTCGAAGATCGTCTTCAAGCCATTGCCCGAAGATGACCCCAAGCGCCGCAAGCCCGACATCACGCTCGCAAAGGCGCTTCTCGGCTGGGAGCCGAAAGTGCCGCTTAAGGAAGGCCTTGCGAAGACGATAGAGTATTTCAAGTCAAAGAGGTAGCCAATGTCAGCCATACTCGACAAGATACTGTCCGACCGCGAGAAGTTTGTCTGCACCGTCAAGACGCTTGGGCCTTGCAAGCTGCCGTCGCCTGTCCGCCACCGCAAGTACGTCGCCGACGGGGAGCGCGTCTTCGCCACCGAAAGCGAGTCGCATGCGCGCTTCGCCGAGACGAAGCTCGGGCACTTGCCGACGTTCGAGAAGGCGGGGCCGAAGGAGAAGATATTCCACGATCCGAGCTGGACGCGCGTCGGCATCGTGACGGCGGGCGGCCTATGCCCGGGGCTCAACACCGTCATAAAGAGTCTCGTAGAAATCCTCGAGTTCGACTATGGCGTCAAGAAGGTGTACGGCATACGCTACGGCTACGCGGGTCTAAACCCGAAGTACGGCTACGAGCCGATGCTCCTCAACCCCGATGCCGTTGACACGATCCACGAGGCGGGAGGCACGGTCCTCGGCTCGAGCCGTGGCCAGCAGCCGGCCGACGTGATGGTCGACACGCTCGAGAGGATGAACATCAACGTCCTCTTCTGCATAGGCGGCGACGGTTCCTTGCGCTGCGCGAGCGACATCGCGGCCGAGGTGCTGAAGCGCGGACTCAAGATTTCCGTCGTCGGCATCCCGAAGACGATTGACAACGACCTGATGTTCGTAGGGCGCAGCTTCGGCTTCGAGAGCGCCGTCGCCGAAGCCGCGGAGGTCATCAGGAGCGCACACGTCGAGGCGAAGGGAACGCCCCACGGCATCGGCCTCGTGAAGCTCATGGGGCGCGACTCCGGCTTCATCGCGGCGTCCGCGACGGTGGCGAACCCTGTCGTCAACTTCTGCCTTGTTCCGGAGGTCAAGTTCGAGCTCGACGGGGAGCGCGGGCTCTTAAGGGCGCTCGAGCGCCGCTTCGCCGCCGGCAAGTCGCACGCAGTCATCGTCGTGGCCGAGGGTGCGGGGCAGGAGCTCCTTGAAGGCGTCGAGGAGCGCGACGCCAGCGGCAACATACTCAAGAAGGACATCGGAGAGTTCCTGAAGCGCCGCATCTCCGCACACTTCAAGGAGAAGGGCTTCGAGTCGAGCGTAAAGTACATCGACCCGAGCTACATAATCCGCAGCTGCCCTGCGCGTGGCACCGACGCGATACGCTGCTACGAGCTCGCTCGTGCGGCAGTCCACGCGGCGATGGCGGGGCGCACCGACTGCGTCGTGGGCAATATCGGCGAGAGCTTCGCGCTCGTGCCGATCGCGCTCGCCACGATCGAGCGCCAGAAGCTCGATACCGACGGCCAGTCCTGGCGCAGCGTCCTCGACGCGACGGGCCAGGAGTTCTACTTCAACGGCGTTTCGCGCAACCTCTTCGCTGGCGACGCGTTTGCCCCGTAAGTAGTTGGAGAAATGAGTTGGAGTTGGAGAAAGGAATGTGGAGATTTGATTCTTGAGATGGTTGGAGATGTGAATTGGAGCAGGAGAAAGGAATGTTATAATTCCATTCTCCAACTCCAACTCAAGACTCCAACTAAAAATATTTCTTAATTAAAACCTAAAAGCAAAAACAGCCATGAAAGACCTGAAGGAAGCATACAAGACGATCGAGGCCGACCACTTCGCGCCATCGATGGAAATCTCGTTCATCGACGGCGCGAACCGCCAGACCTTCCGCTACGAGAAGGTGACGTGGAACATCGGCGGCGAGGAGAAGGGGCTTCGCTACGGCGAGAACCCCGGCCAGGAGGCCGCGCTCTACAAGCTTGTGAACGGCAACCTCGTTCTCGGCGACGTCGAGATGCTCCAAGCGGGCCAGTACCTCGCGTCCGTTCCCGAGCTTCTCCAGTCCGGCAAGCACCCCGGCAAGACTAACGTCACCGACACGGACAACGCGCTCAACATCCTCAGGTACCTGATGGACAAGCCCTGCGCCGTCATCGTCAAGCACAACAACCCGTGCGGCGTCGCGACAGGCTCCACGCTCGCCGAGGCGTACTTCCGCGCGAACAAGGCCGACCGCCTCGCCGCGTTCGGCGGCGCGATTGCGCTGAACCGCGACTGCGACATGGAGACGGCGAAGCTCATCGTCGAGAACTACGCCGAAGTCGTCGTCGCTCCTGACTTCGCGCCTGGCGTTATGGATCTTTTCGCGACGAAGAAGAACCTCCGAGTCTTCCGCATCAAGAACATGGCGCGCCTCACCGACTTTGTCGCAAAGCACGTCGTCGACTTCAAGTCCCTGATCGACGGCGGCATCGTCGCGCAGACGTCGTTCAGCGCGAACGCGAGGAAGCCCGAGGACTTCATGCCCGCCTACTGCAACCGCAAGATCACGAACAAGGCGACGGGCGAAGTGACGTTCGAGGAGCACAAGATCAAGCGCCTCCCGACGGCGAAGGAGTACGAGGACCTCGTGTTCGGCTGGCTCGTCGAGGCGGGTGTTACCTCCAACTCCGTTCTCTATGTGAAGGACGGCGCGACCGTGGGCATCGGCACTGGCGAGCAGGATCGCGTCGGCGTCGCGGAGATCGCGCGCGACAAGGCGTACACGAAGCACGCCGACTGGATCGCGTGGGAGAAGTATCAGCTTCCGTTCAACGACCTCCGCCTTAAGTTCGGCGAGGACGACGGCGCGAAGAAGCAGGCGGAGATCATGGAGCAGACGAAGGCCGAGAAGGGCGGGCTTCCCGGCTGCGCGATGGTCTCTGACGCGTTCTTCCCGTTCCGCGACGGACTCGAAGTCGGCATCCGCCAGGGCATCACGTCTGTCGTGCAGCCTGGTGGCGCGATCCGCGACTGGGACGTGATCGACTGCGCGAACGATGCAGGCGTCGCGATGGTCTTCACCGGCCAGCGCAGCTTCCGCCACTAAGACGCTCGGCGACGACCGAAAGCACATCATGCGGCGGCGCGGCAAATCTGCACCCCGCGTAGCCGCCCCTTCGGGCTGCCTAATCCTATTTTGTGTTGGGCTGGTTTGCCTGTCAACGTGCGGCCACGGTTCGGGTAACGGTACTCCCTGTGCAGGGCGGGCGATTTGCGCGTCCTTCGCCCCGCTCGGCGTATACATATACGCCGTCGGGGTCGAGTCCTGCGCAACTCGCCTCCCCCTGCTTCGGTCCGTTCCGCTAACCGACCCGAACCGTGGCCG
>ONVK01000034.1 GCA_900321255.1 uncultured Lentisphaerota bacterium
CCAGTGGTCCGTTTCCTACCAGAACAAGGACAGCGAGACGGCGAGCGGGGAGTATCTTGCAGAGCGCCTTGCCGCGTCGGTGACGCTCGCGGGAATGGACTCTTCGGTCGTCTGCTCGACCAACTTCACGGTGGTGAAGGTGGATGTCGTGCTTTCGGGCGTTGGCGAAGACGGCGACGAGACCGCGATTCCGTCTGTGTACTACATTGTCGACGAGGATAGCGGAAGTCTGTCAAAGGCGGGCCTTCGGTGTTTGTATCCAGTTGCAGTTGCCTGTGTGCCAGCAGATGTTCCCGGATTGGTTGGCGTCGCCATTGATGTTGGTGCCGAGCTGTATGAGATTACGGAAAGTTCTGATGGCGTGCCCACGTTGGCAGTTCCTGCGCAGAAAGCGTATCTAGGCTGCGAAATAGGGCAGAAGAGGTTTGGAATCCATGGTCACAGTCTGATCGGGGACGCAGGCGACGAAAAGCTTATGTCGGCAGTGCATCGGCTGAGCAATGCGATTGATCATGCGCATGTCAAGGTTGCCTCGCCTCCGCCGATTATACTGTCTAATCTTATTCTTATTTCGCCGTCCCAAAGTGGTGGCTGGCCCTACGATCCAATTTGGGACGACCAAGACTGGAGCCTTACAGTAAATGGAAGCAAGGCCGTTGAATGTGCTGAAGATGTTGATCAAGTGGAGGTGATGTATAATCTGAACATTGATGCAATGAAAGTCGATATACAAATGTACATTGATTCATGGGGATGGAGTAATGTGCCAGTTGGGGACACCGTTGAAGGGACGACTTTTTCAGGCAAAAACAGAGTTGATTGCTGGGAAATTATAGAAAGCACAGACGTTAAAAGCTATATTTGTAAAGTCTATGCAGAGTCTATGCATGATGATAGTGTGGACTTGAAGAAAACGACGGCGGAAATTACGAGAGACGTTTATTATAAATCCGATAATGCCTTTTTGGTGATGAACATGGAGAAAGTCGGAACAGTGTCGCGGCTGGAAGAAGCTGGTGCGAAGATAGAGTTGGCTCTCACAACCAGCGTTATCGGTACACTGTTGAGGTCGCAGGGCGCTATCTTTGTTTTTTCTGTGGCTTCAAGTCTATTGCCAATTCCTGATTGGATGCAGAAAGGGACAACTATATATGCAGGATTTGAAGATATAGAGCGTTTTGAATGGAAGACGGCGACTAAAAAGTATGAGCTCGGAGATTCAATCTCGATTCCTGGTTATGATGCTTCACCGGCTCAAGAGGTCAGGCCTCAATTCAAGATTGTGCGCTGGGAGTATTATGCGCCAAATACCGGTCCGGACGAATTGGATCCAGAACAGCGAAAGCCTGTTTTAAAATGTTTTGTTTCAGAAAGGCACTATGTTCAGGACACAAACCCAACCATTTGCGGAAGATTATGGGCCGAACCTGTAGAATGGATGTGGGCTCCGATACCGCGGATGGGAGGATATGGGCTGGCGTGCCCTGATGGATACAATTACCCTTAAGTATGTTGCCATTGAGCAGGAAGGAGAGATGAAATGGTTTTGAGACTGTTACTGCTTATTATTGTGTATGTTTTGCCTGTAGTGCTGCACGCTGCTGATCAAAGGCTTGCTGTAACGAACTTTGTGAAACGTCTTGAGACGGCGTACAACGACAAAGACAATGTCGCGCTTTCTAAGATGATTGCAGACGAGTGGACTCGGGAGCGCGTGATAAAAGGTAGCGCTCGCACCAAGCAAAAGCTGGCGATGAGCATTCGCGAGATGAAGTTTCGCGACAACTGTGTTGATGTGCTGATCGACATGTCGGACTATAGGGAGTCCCATCCCGTAGCCTTGCAACTCGTTGCAGAGGGGGATAACTTGGCTGTTGTCAAGTGCAGTTCTCCAGAGGCGGATGCGTTTCGCAAGAGTCAGCAGGCAGTCGCAAGCCTGGCTCGCGAATTCGCAGCATCTGTGAATTCCGCTAAAACAAATGAGATATGTCGTATGATCGGCGTAAAACAGAATGACGGAGATCCTTTTTCGGAGGTATTGGCAAAGCGGTCGCTTTCTTGGATTGATGAGGTCAATCGGAAAGGATGGGTAGTAAAATTGAACCGTGTGACAAGCAGACATGACTTGTCCGGCATGATCATGGACGTGTACGAAGGAGGAACTATTGTTGACCGAAAGGCTTTGGAATATCGTGACGGTTGCATAATCGATGGGGAAGCATTCCTTGGTGCGTTGTCAAAGGCGGAGAGATCTGCGCTGATGCCAGATGTTGACAAGTTGAATGAGCGGCTGGCGGTCAATGTGTCGTCACGATTAATAGATGCAATAAATAGTCGGGATGCCAAGACCGTGCGTGAATCCCTTGGTGTGGATTTGTGGTGTGATTTGGACAAAGTCCTTTTGGATAGAGAATTACAGTGGATAAAGGAGGCGATGGATGGCGGCGTGAGGATTAATCAACTGCGCATGAAGATATGGCGAAATGCTGCCGGAGCTTTAATTGGTAGCGTTCCTGTTCCTTGCGCGCCTGGAGGCACTAATATCGTGAGGCAAGTGATATTCAGGGACGGGAAAATTGATCGTGCCGTACAGATGGAGGGATCCCAGAAATTCTCGGGGACAGACCCCGTCGAACCGTTTGAGAGAATTAAATAGGAGGGACAGGAAATGAAACGAATTGCATGTTTGCTGTCGCTTGTGTTGGTGCATGGGTGTGGTGAGTCACGAAGGAATCCAGGTTGTGATTTGGCGGAGGTCAAAAGCAATGTGGAGGAGGCCGTTGCTCAGGCTCGGCGGTTTCAGATCCCGATGTCATTGGCGTTGTCGAAATACAAGGCCGTCCAGGCCGATTCGGCCACGGATGCAGTCCGGCTTGCGGTGGACATTGGCGGGGATCGCGGCGAGAGGTTGTTCCTAGAGTATGGCAACGGCGGCACAAACATCCTGTCTGTTGCTGAGTTGGTTACAACGAATGGGAAAGTTCGTGTTGAGTATAATGAAGACGCCTCGCCGTTTACTTATGTCAAGCATCCATCGGGATTCTTTGTAATGTTTCAGAAGAATCAGCAGCCGCAATGGTATTGGTCGCTAAGCAATGAATTCGCAGTAGGGTCTTGGCTAATTTTCGACAAGGACGGGAAGTTGCAGGAGCAGATTAAGTTTGATTGCCCGACAATGATGACGATTGATAAGAAAGGCGAAGGAGACGTGGCGCCGAGACCGCCTGATTGCATTGAGATCGACAGTAACGATGTACCGTTAGACGATGTTGGCATGACTCCAAACCGTGAAATCGAGTGCACTCCTCCTCTTGAAATTGGCGAATAGATCCTGTGTTCTTGCTCGCAATACTTCTTCTGGCCACGCAGCCCGCCGTCCCGCACCGCACGGTCGAGATGACGCCTGTTGCGGCCGAGGGCGAGCTTGCGAAGGAACTTGGGCGATATGGGATGACCGCCTGGCGGACGGTTAACAGGGGTCCGAAGTTCTCGTGCCTCGCCTACACTCCGCCAAATGCGGGGCGCAAGCCGATTCCCCTCGTCGTCTACATCCCCGGGAAAGGCGAGATCGGGCCGGACCTGCTCAAGCAATTCCACCAGCGGACGCTGTTCAACCTCGTCACTTCGCAGAAGTTCCAGTCGAGGCATCCATGCCATCTGCTCGCCCTCTCCCCGCCCTCGGAGGCGACGACCCTTGCCGGCGGCGGCCTCGGCTGCCCCAGCCGCGTCCAGCAGATGCTTCGCGCGATCGTCTCCTGGATGGAGTCCAACGCCGCGGCGCCCAAGGTGGACGCGTCCCGAATCTATCTTGTCGGCTTTTCGTATGGCGGCGACGGAGTGTATGCGCTCGCGAACCACTACCCCGGCGAATTCGCCGCCGCAGTCCCCATCTCCTCTGGCTGTCCGCATCCGGAATACGTTAGCGAGTCGTCCCCGGGCAACTGGTGGCACGTGTACAACGAGCTCGATTTCGCGGGCTGCGAGCGGATGTTCGCCGAACTCACTGCGTTCAAGGACCGGGTGAACGCGAATGGCGGAGATTTCAGAATGGGCACCTATCCAAAGGCCGGGCACGACGCCTGGACGGCGGCGTGGCGCGAGGACGAGCTGTGGGACTGGATGTTCTCAAAGTCTACGGCGCACGGCGCGTCGCGTCGTCGCAGGGATGGCGCCGCGGCCGCGCCTGTCTCGCTCGCAGAAGCCGTCTGCACGTCGTCGGTCTCGGGTGAAGACTCTGCGCATGGCCCCGAACGGGCGGCCGACGGCTTGAAGGCGACGGCGTATGTCGCAGCTCGGCCGTTTTCGAAAGGCGATTGGTGGCGGATAGACTTTGCCGCCCCGGCGAGCGGCCGCGTAAAAGTCGTGCTTGGCGATTCGCTTGGCAATAAAGTCCCCCATGGTGCCGTCGTCGAGGCGACCTATGATGGGCGGACGTGGCGAAGGGAGTCGTTCCAGAAGGGCAAGGAGCGCATTTGCGAATTTTCGCTTCATAACAAGGCCAGGGCGTTGCGGATAGGTGTGACGGGACGAGAGCCGGTTCCGTTCGCCGTTAACTCCGTCTCCCTTTTCCCGGGCAGGCCATGAATCGCCGCGTGACAGGCGCGAGGATCCTGCGGGTTGCCGCAGCTGTGGTTGCCGTCGCTACGGTTGCCGTTGGGGCGGCGAGGGTCTATGACGTCTTTTGCCGCGAGCGGACTCCGGAATTCGTCGGCGATTATCGTGCGATTGCCCGCGACGTGCCGTCCGGGCCTGTCGCCATGTTGTGCGATGATGCTGGCGATGTCTCGCCTATCGAGCGGACGAAGCTTGCCGTTCTTGACTGGGAGCTGTTCCCCGATGCTGTGCTGCCCATTGAGAAGTCTGCGCTCGCGGAATGGAATGGGGTTGTCGTGGACTCGGTCCATGTTTCCAATCGGCGAAAGATGCTTTTTGAAAGGGCCTCATTTGTGCCGCTTGCCTCGAATGGCTCGGCTACGGTGTGGGGGAGGCGGGATAAAGAGGCCTTCCGCCGTCCTTGCGGCAGAGGTGTCTCGCTCGCGAGGGAGTTCGGTGGAGCGCTCGCCGCTTTGGCATTGCTTGTCTATTCGTGGGTTGCGGCCCGCGGCGGGGCGTTTCGTTTCAAGGTGCTGGATCTCTCGTTGGCTGCACTTGCGTTTGCAGTGCTTTCAGCCGTTTCACTCAAGGTGGGGTTTTCCGCGCCGAACGGCTTTGCCGTCTATGCGGGGAAGGCGAAGCTTCTTCTTGCGGCCGGCGGAGTTCCGCAGGGCTTCTGGACAAGCCCGGAGTTTGCGGTATGCCAGCCGTCGTATCCCCCGGGAATGGTGTTCCCCGCGATTGTGTCGTTCGCAGTTTCCGGCGGTTTCGGCGAAAGTCTGCTGCAGCTGTTTGTTCCGCTTGCGCTGGCGTTGCTGTTTCTTGAGATCGTCGGCGAAGGGCCGCGTTCGCCGATTCGCTCGCTGATCGCCTTGTCGTTCGTGCTGTCGCCGCTCGCCATGAGGATGGCGGCGGGGTATTATGCCGAGCCGATGGCGGCGCTGCTCGTGGCGATGGGGCTGAATGCCGTCAAGCGCGGGCGGTCGATGCGCGGGTGGGCGCTGGTCGGGGTCGCGGCGCTGTTTAGGTTGGAATGCTTGGTTCTTGCCGCGGCGCTGCTGCTCTGCGGCGGCGTCTGCCGAGAGTCCGGGAAGAATGACTTGAAGTGGTGGTTGCGCACGGCGCTCTGTCTTTCCCCTGGCGTGGCGTGGAATGTTTTTGCAATACTGCATGGGGCACATGTGCAGGGCTTCGATTTCTTTTCTTTCCCGTCGCCACGTCGGATTTGCGTCGCTTCCGAGAGTGCATTTGCAAGCGTTCTGTTCCTTCGAAACGGTCTCGTCCCCCTATGCCTTGTTGCAATCGCCGTCGCGATATCGATTGTGCACGGAGAGAGAATTCTTGCGAGAAAATGGCTTCTTGCGTGTTTTGCCGCGCTGCTGGCTGGAATCGCCATCTTGGGCTTTAACGAGTCGGCGCATTACGCATGGATCGTGGACAATGTCATGCCGCGCTTTGTGTGGCTATGCGCATTGCCTTTGTTCGTGTCCGACGGGCATTGGTTCTCAGGAGGAACGTCTCCGTATCTCGCATATTCTCGTCCGCATTGAGAAGGCCGAAGGCTGTGCTTTTAGAGGAAATGTTGTTGGAGGGCGTAAAAACGGCACCTATGAAGCGGACGGGAAGTTGCCGGGCGATATACACAATATACTATCTCGTGACAAAGGCGACTGTCTACTATGTCTATTCGATGATGTATCCACGATAGCGGTTCGTTCTAATTGTTGTCGTCGCTCTGATTGCGGCGATTTTCTTTCTGATGTAGCAGATGCGCGTCTCTACAACGGTTGTCTTTCGCCGCGCATTACTTCCGAGGGCGATGCGCAGTAACTCGTCGGACGAGATGTGCCGCCCCGGATTGCGGAAAAGATAGGCGACGATCTTTGACTCGCAGAGTATTCTACTGTTCTGACTATGACTCGAGTTGCATCGCTGGTTGCAAAAAAGGGCGATAAGAGATGGGCGTCTCAAAAGTTTGTTGACTGACTACCACAGATTGTTCTCCCAGAAGAGCTGAAGGAGATGTTCGCTGTTCATCGGCGTTCCGGGCGGGATGGGGCGATGCTGCTCCTGGATCCGAAAGTTGTCGTCGTGGGCTGGAATGACGAATTCTAGGAAATCCTCGTAGCCCTGCCGCAACCGCGGGAATCTGTTCGTGTAGGCGGGAAGCGTGACGAGCGCACCGGCGCGTATGAGGCGCTGAAACGAGTTCGACATTGCCGTGAAGTCGGAGAACATGATGTCGTAGTCCTTCATGATGTACGCCGCGACGATGTCGTTCGTGTTCGCCGCAAGCCGCGACTGCGCAAGTTCAAGGACATTTGAATACATGCCACTTCGCCAGTCGTTTGTGACGGCATGGTAGGTGTTCTGGGTCGGTGCCGCATTGATGGCGAGCACGGTGGCTGATAATGCGGCCATGATCGTTGTTCTTGCTTTCATTTGTCGTTCCTTTTGTGTGTTAGTTCTGCTGGTGCGGGGTTTTGCGAACGATGCCAGGAGACAGAAACTGTCGGTTGTGGTCGAAGTCTGTCGTCAGAGTCTCGGCATGATTGTCGGCATTCGCAGGATTTGGCCAAAGAGCGAAGACCTTGTCGTTTTCCACTTGTCCGCCGGCGACCAAAGACCACATGTTTGTCGCGAGTGTCGTTGTGCATTCAACGAGGTTGGTTCCCGCAGAGGTCGCAAAGTCCTCGCCTACAGCCCAGCTCATGCTCCCCGTGGCATCGTTTGCCAACCCCCGTGTGAATTGGGATGCCCAGCGCAGTATACGCCACACTCCGATGGTTTCCGTCCCATACCCCGCCATGAAGTTGCCGAGTTTGGCAACAGGCGTCGGTACGCCTCGGAACGTTGCGACCGCGCCCATTCTGTAGTATTCGTTGAGAACATCGTCGGTTATTTGGTTGTATCGCCAGACTGTCGGCCATGATGTGTTGTCGACTCGTCCGATGTAGTCCATGACGTTGTGGTCGTAGAACCACTTGTCGCCGAAGTCTCCGTCTTGCTTCTGATACCATGATTTCGTGTCTCGCAGCGTCTGCATGGCGCTGGCGACAACGGCCATGTCGGCGTCAAACACGGCATCTATGCTCGCACCGCAAAGCGGCAGCACGATGTTCGCATGCGTCCACGGCGAGCCGTCGCAGCGACCTCTGAAGCGGTACACGCCACCTTGCCTTGGATTGACGAAATGCGCCGCAAGTGCACCTGCGTGGGAGAGGGATCCGCTCATCTGTGGCAGGGCTTCGATGAGTTCCCATTCGCAGGGAAGTGAGGAGGCGTTGACGCCCTCCGGCTCAAGGACGAGATTCATGCTCACTGAGAAGTCCGCAACTTCGAAGCCGCCCTCAGCGAGCGTCGCGACATTGCAGAACGGAACGACGAGGTGTTTGTCGGGAAGGGGGCTGTTGGTGACCGAGAAGGGATAGTCGACGCCGGTCATGAACGGCGGTGGGTTTGCGCTTGCGCCCTGTACGGGGGATGTGACATCCATTCTGACGACCTCCGCGACGGTGAGCGTCTGGGTCTTACAGTGTGTTTCCCCGCCTATCTCGAGCGTAAGCGCGAATGCGACATCGCCAATAGAGCCGCTTTTCGCAACGCCCCGTATTTCCTGCCAGTCGTCGCCCGAGTCGAGGACTTCTATCTTCTCTGCACCTGCGATACAGGCGAGCGACATCGTCGCGTTCGTCTCGCACGGCGGATTGAACGATCCCGTGACGACATGGCTGTCCCCGCCCTTTATGATCACTGAGGGGCATGACAGCGAGAACCAGGCGTCGGGATTCTGCTCGTTGCTACGCTGGCACGGACATTGGACTGTCGTCCAGAAGAATCGTCTGTATCCCTCCCATGTTGCCCCAATCTGCCATGACTGCCAGTATCCGGTGCAGTGGCAACCAGTGCAGTTCCACACGTAGTTGCTGCCGTTTAGATTGACGGGGCAGCAACTGCCGACTATCGATTCTATGGCGGCACCGACATCCGGGACGGTGGAGATATGCCCGCCGCTATCGCCGTCCGACATGGTAAAGTCCAGCGGTCTTTCGATATCGAAGTCACTGCCAGACCCGCGCGGCGCGGCGTTTCCGCCGCGCAGCAGATGCATGGGCTCGGCCAGTCTTATCGTGGCCGCAGGGTCGCTTGCCGATATCTCGTCGACTGGCCAATTCGACTGCACCCTGTAGACGGCTCCGATGAGAAGCGGCACGGAGCAGGTCTGGCCTTCGTTCGCGATCACAACCATGTCGCCGAGGTTGCTTGGCCCGTCGCATGTAATTGTGATGCGTGTGCTGTCGTGAGTTGCGGTGAAGGAGAGCCAGTAGTAGGCGTTTTCGCTGGAGTTGGGGTTCCAATCGATTCGTATTGCGTCGTCGGCGTCGAGCGATGCGGAGAGGATTGCTCCGCAGTTGGCATTGAGCCAGTCGATTCCGGTGCCGAAGCAGTTGCCGTCGTATGCTTTTGGCGTGGAGTCGATCGTATTGTCGAGGCCATCGTCATCCCAATCGTATGGGTTGATGGACTTGTAGACGCGTCCAACCTCGTTTGACCACGTCTCGAACCATCCGTTGTCCCTCATGACGATCTGCAAGTTTATCGCGGCGTTTGTGTCGCCGCCGAGAAATACATTCTCCCAGCAGATTGCGTAGCCGCCGTCGCATGGCCCGTGCCAGATGCGGCTTCGGCCCTGCATCGCGAGAACACTGCCCGAGACGCCGGTGGAAATTTCGCGCCCTGCGTCGTGCGGCGCGAAGCGGATACGCCCGTCGATGAACCACCACGCGGAGGAATAGCGCGTGTTGCTCGGCCCGAAATGGAACGACCATCCGCCGAAGTCGACGAGGTTGCGTCCGAAGCTCGACGCCGCTCCATGGATGTGTGCGTTGCCGACGTATGTCGCATTCGCCTGCATCGTGTAGTTGTGGGCGATGTCGTTTGTCTCGTAGGCGAAACGGTAGCCCTGCGCGATCTCCTCGTCAGACACTGTCTGCGGAAGCATCCTTGGAGAAAGTAGTGGCGGCGTCGGCAGCCCCTGTGTGCCATCGCCGCCGTTCTGTTTCTGCGCCTGCACTGTCGCAACGATTGCAATGCTCACGAGGGCGACTTTAAGGAAGTGTGGCATCGCCATGAAGCTGGCACACGCCGCCTTGAGCGGCTTGCGCATCAACATCGCTGCAATAAGCCCGCAGAACGCGAGCGCGGCAAGTGTGCCGACGAGATGCCAGTTTGTGCCGTTCATCGCCATTGCCTCCTATTGAATTCTTATCGAGAAATGCTTGTTCGCGATGCATTCTGTCACTACTGCGTCTACTTCGCCTTCGCCGCGCTTCACGACCTTGGCGAGATTCCACGACGGGTCGAAGTCGCGGTGGCTGATGCGTAGCGTCTCGTCGACATCGTCTAAAACGCGCCCGGCGGCATAGTCGGCGAGATAGCGGCTGCCGCAGTCGATGCCGAAGACGAACGCCGTCTCGTCAAAGGAAAGGTCGCCGTCTTCGTCGACGTCGTGCCCAATTGCGACCATCACCTCGTTCGAGACGCAGTTGGCCGCTTCAATACGCAGGGCGAACTCGTCGAGACGCGACATGTTTACGTGGATCGTGACATTTGTCGAAACCTCTGAGTCCGGCAGAGTTCCCTCGGGGAGCTGTGGCCATTCGTATTCTTTTGCCGCGCATAGTGTTAAGGTGCACGTTGCGGCTAATGCAATCAGGATTAATTTTCTCATTCTCGATGATTTCCTTTCCGTCCGCTGATCCCGTGCGGGCGGCGAGAGTATAGCAGAATACGGCTTTCCGCAAGTATACGTGAAGTATACGTTTGCAAGAAAAACGGCTCTGAAGTATACGTTTGCGTATACTTCGCGGAAAATCTGCATTTTCAGGGCTTCGTTTGGCCTTGAATTGTGGTATACTCTGCGCCGTCTGCAAGACGCAGAAAGGAAACGTCAACATGAAACACATCAAGAAAATCGCATTGGCCTTTGTCGTTATGGCGGGGCTTGTCACCGTCGCCGCCGAGCGCGTCGACTTCTCCAACCGCCCGCTTCTCGCGGGCCGCGCATCGCTCACCGAGGTGGGCTACGTCGAAAGCCGCAGCCTCGGCGTCGCAAGGCTCTCGCCCGAACTTACGATGCCGATCGAGCTCGTCTACGACTCGTCCTCCGAGAAGACGGGCGCGTTCGGCTTCGCGTGGCGCTCGCCGCAGCTCGAGTCGTCCGCCGCGTGGGACAAGGACGGAATGCTCTGGACTTCTCCTTGGGGCGAAAAGGTTAAGTTCTTCCCGAAGAGCGAGAAGACGCCGAATGACGCCGTCAAGATCGAGGTCGTCGAGGAGGCGAAGAAGGGCCGCGGCTACTTCGCGCCCTACTCCGAGTGGGAGGCCGACGTCGCCACTGGCAACCCCGAAACTGACGGCAACTGGATCGTGAAGGGCAGGAAGTCCCTCGTCGGCTGGGCGTTCTCCTATTCGTCGGGACGCCTCGCGAAGATCACCGCCCCTACGGGACGTACGGCGGACTTCTCCTACGACGCCGACGGACGCCTCGTCGCGGTCTCCCATGGCGGCACGGCGTTCGTCTCAATCGCCTACGACGGCGCGTTCGCCAAGTCGGTCATGGTTGGCGGTGTGGCGACAACGCTCGCCTACGAGAACCGGACGCTCGAGATACTCCCGCGTACGAAGGACGGCAGGGTTGCGCATCCCGTCCGTCCGCAGCTCGTCTCCCTCAAGCGCGGCTCTTTGGATGCCGTCCAGTTTGGCTACGCGGGCAACTACCTCGCGTCCATCGCCCAGGGCGCGATGCGCGAGGACATCGCCTTCGAGAAGGTCGAACGCACGGCGCGCATCGTCTCCGACGGCGATTTCTCCTACTCCTACAACGGCGGCGTCAGTCTCCGCGACAAGGCGAACCGCACGGCCTCGTACCGCTACGACGCGAAGAACGGCGTGTTCTCCGTTGCCGACTTCTCCGGCAAGAAGTCGACCGTCTACTACTTCATGCGCTACGACGTCGCGTATCTCGGCAAGGTCCGCAAGATTGTCGACGGCGAGGGGAAGGACCTCGTCTCCTATCGCTACGACGCGAAGAGCGGAAACGTCACGCGCGTACGCGACCGCTTCGGCAACGACCGCGACTTTGAGTACGACTCCGACGGCCGCCTCGCGAGGGCTTCGCGCAGGGCGCACGGCGAGAGGATGGTCGAGCCCGTCGCCTCGTTCGCCTACGCGAAAGGGCGCGAACCGGTCGCTGTCTCGCTCCTGAACGCCGACGGCACTCCTGCGGTCACGACGCGCCTTTCCCGCGACAGACAGGGCAACGTCACGTCTATGGACGACGGACGCGGTAAGGCGGAGGTCTCCTATAACAAGTCGGGCTTCCCGGTTTCGGTGAAAGACCCCATAGGAAACATAACAAAGATTTGCTACAATACCTTCAACGCGCCCGTCAGCGTGACGGACGCAAACGGGATCGTGACGAAGTACGCATACAACGATGCCGGGCTTGTCACCCGCATGGAGCGCCTCGACGGAAGCGAGACGCTTGCTTCGCTTGCCGTTTCCTACGACGGCGCTGGTCGCCCGGTTTCGTACATTGACCAGGACGGACTTTCCAAGTCTTTCGAGCGCGACGCGTTCGGCAAGGTGCTGAAGGAGAAATTTCCCGACGGCTCTGAGTGCGCTTATTCTTATGACGCGCTTGGCCGCCGCACGTCGGTGATCGACGAGAACGGACACGAGATCCGCTTCGGCTGGGGCCGCTTCGGGCTTGAGTCGCGCACGACCGCCGCAGGTCAGCTCACGGACTACGTCCGCGACGACCTCGGATTCGTCAAGGAAGTAGTCTCCAAGTGGAACGGCAGCGAAGACAGACGCATTTCGAGCGAGTACGACGAGTTCGGTAGGCTCACGTATGCCGACTACGGCAACGGCGAGATCGAGCGCTTTGAGTACGACAAGTGGAACCGTCTTGCCAAGCACACGCGCGGCAGAACCGAGGAGATGTACAGGTATGACCACTTCGGCCGCCTCGTCGAGAAGCGCGAGAACGGGCTTGCGACAAGCTATACCTACGACACCTGGGGCAACCGCCTTTCCCGCGTCACGAAGAACCGCAAGGGAGAGGTCGTCTCGAAGGAGAACCGCGCCTACGACAGGTTCGGACGCCTCGCCGAGACAGCTGCTGGCTTCGGCTCGAAGGTGACGTACGCATACGACTCCAGGGGACGCCTCGCGCGACAGGTCGTCGACGGCTCGCCCATTGACTACGAGTACACGAAGTACGGACAGCTGGCTGCGAAACATCTTGGCGGGAAGCTCAATCCCGACGCCTCCGTGACTTACGAATACTCGAAGTCGGGACAGATCGTCGCCCGCACCGCGAACGGCGTCCGCCAGACGTACGAGTACGACAAGAAAGGCCAGCTGCTCGCTGTCAAGGATTCCGACGGCAACGCGGTCGAGCGCTACGCGTACGACAAAGCCGGCAACATGCTCAAGAAGACCGTCAACGGCAAGACGACCACCTTCGCGTTCGACGCGGCGAACCAGCTCGTCTCGTCTACGACCGACGGCGTGACCACTCGCTACACCTACGACGCGGCGGGCCGCCTCGTCCGCGAGGGCAACAAGCGCTACACCTACGGCTATCTCGACAAGGTCCTCTCCGTCACTGACGGCGACACGACCCGCACTTTCACCTACCACGCCGACGGCCAGCTGGCATCCGCAAACTACGTCAACAATGGTAGGGCGGGCGCCCCGCGCACGCCGCAAACCGAAACCTTCCAGTGGGACGGCCTTGCCCTCATCCAGCGCGGCGACGAGCAGTTCATCAACGAGCCTCACGTCGGTGGAGGCAATCCCGTCGCGTCATCCAAGGGCACCTCGTACTTCAACGACGCGCTCGGCACGGCCGTCGGCTCCAAGTCGAACGGCAAGTACTCCGCCGCCGCGCTTACGGCCTTCGGAGAAGACTTAACCGTCCACTCTCCAACTCCAACTCAGAACTCCAACTTCTTTACAGGCAAGCCGATGGTTGAAGGTCTGGGCCACGCGTTCTGGATGCGCAACTACCGCGCGGGTCTTGCCAAGTGGCAGACCGCGGATCCGATGGGCTATCCCGACGGCTGGAACCAGCTCGCGTACTGCAACAATGCCGCGACGAGCGCAGTTGATCTGTGGGGATGTAAAGAGATTGTACTTTTAGGGGAGGTTGATCATTCTGGGTATCACGTTGCTACAGTCTGGGCAGAATGTAATCATAAATATAACAAGCCTGAGTTCACAATCCATGTTGGACAGCTAAAAGATCATCCCGACAATAAATATGTCAAGGCAAGTGTAGACGGTACAACAAATATACCGGCGACTCCGAATTTTTCATACGTAACTACGTATGCATATACTGATGCTGATATTACCCATCAAGTCACTTTGGAGAATTTTGAGTTGGTAAAAAATAATGCGGTTCCGGTGGATGCGCTTTTCAATAAGATAATTATGTGGGAGTATCAAGTTGAGTTTGATGTCAAAGATGAATGGGAGGAAAACTCAGCGCTAAAGAAAAAGACCCGTGTTGAAAAGCAAGAAAAAGTTTCCGGCAGGCATACCATTGAAGAGTAAGGAGAGATGCTATGAAGTACTGTGTGTTTGTTTTTGGGGCGATATTAGCATGTTGCTGTGCACAGGCCCATGTGCGGTATGACTTCTCGATGGGGCCGATAGGTTCCGAAAAGACGTTCCTGCGGGGGCTTCACAGTGACTTCTATGTGATGCCCTGGGGGAATGCCCGGCGCCTGTCGTGGCTGCCGTCATCTGATTGCCTGCTGGAAAGCAGTGCTCCTGTTACGAATCGCATATGGGGGGTGTCGACCATTGCGGCGCTGAATTCTATTTCGTGCGCCGGCAATGGCTGTGACTTGAGATATGGAATTCGCGTTTACACCAAGTATCTCACGACAGATAGTTGGGTTACCAACATGACATCTAGGATTCCTGACGGTGTAGAGCATAATGTATTTCGGACGGAGCGAATTGTCTCATTTTGTCTTGGCGATCGAGAACGTCCGGACGAAGTGGGGGTTCCGAAGTTCATTGAGCAGGCTGACATGCTTGTCAGGCAACGTCATCCAGCGGCTATCATGTGCTCGGCAGGGATCATGTGTGATCTTCTTCATTCGAATAGTGTCCAAAAAGCTTCATTTGCGGTGTATGTGGACTCTGAAGGCAATTTGACAGTCGCATACTCCAACGAGGCGAAACAAGTGATCTATCTTAAGGACTTCAAATACGAAAAAGGTGCGTTGTATGGAAGCGTTGGAAATGAGATTAATATGAACCATCCTGTTGCGGAGCTGAAAGACGATCTCAGTGAAGCATCTGTGGCGTTCCATGTATTTCATACCAGAAGTAGTCAAATCCGGCTCTTGTTGAAAAACGTAGATGGGATTATCCGTTGCCTGCAACAGCGGTCAGCTGGTGAAGGTTTCGTGTGGACAGCCGATTCCACTCCTAATGACGGGGATAATTTGGCGTTTTGAGGTCTATGGGAATAGAGCATAGAACCTGGCGAAAGTGAGAGGATTGCAGATTTCCTGCAAGAGAAGTACGAAGGCTGTGCTTATAGCTGAATGGTTGCTGGAGGCCGTCTAGTGCGGCAGAGGGTAGGTGCATAGTGGATTTCGTCGTTGGCGATGTCGTCCGGCAGGGCTTCGGCTTCGCGAACCCCAACCATGCCGCCGCCGCGATCTGCGCGTTGTTCCCATTCTGCTGGGGATGGCGCGGTAGATGGCATTGGGCGGGGCGGCTCGTCGGCGTCGCGCTTTGCGTGATGCTCGCAATGACGTATTCGCGCACGGGCATGCTCGTGCTGGTTTGTGAGATTGTTGCCTTGCTATTGGACCACAAGACGCTTTCCTCTGGAATGATTGGCCGTGTAGAACGTGTAGAAACATGTAGAACTTCTACATGTTCTACATGGTTAAACAAAATGCAAGGCCGAGGCGGCCTTGCCACAGCGGTGGTCGCAGTTGCGATTGCCGCATGGTGGATGTGGCCGAGGCTGGCGCTGGACGGCGCGATACTGAACCGGCCGAAGATCTGGTTGGCGGGGCTGAGGTTGTTCGCGGCGAATCCAATGGGCATGGGGTTCGGAAACTCCGGCGAGATAGCGAGCGCGTTCATGCTGCCGGACGGGATTACAGTGCGGACGCTTGTCAACTCGCACCTGACGCTGCTTGCTGAGATGGGCGCGTTTGTCGGCGGCGCGTGGCTTGCGTTCATCGCGCTGGCGCTTTGCGTCGGCTGGAAGCTGCGCCGCACTTGGGTAGCATTCGCGGGGCTTGCTCTGTCGGCGTTCTCGGCGTCCGTCTTCGACTGGCATGTGCTGTTTGATTTCGCGGAGAAGGGCGGATATGGAGCTGTGAATTTTGCGCTGGCGTGGGGGCTGTTCGGGGCGTTTGTCGTCATGGGGGCGGGTTGCGTGTGGCGGGGTTTGTTTTTAACGCAGAGACGCAGGGACGCAGAGTACGCAGAGGGTTTTGGAAGGATAGTTGTGGGGAGGGGAGTGTTGCCGATTGGGTGTGTGGTGGTTGGACTTTGCGCGGTGGTGGTTTGTTTTCGTTTGGATGATACGCCGAGGGTGGAAGGGGAGTATGTGGTTGGCGGAGGCGGACGGCGATGGAACGCCGTCCCTACCGACGGTGGGCTGTCGGTTTACCGCGACGAGGGATGGAGTCTCAAGTCGGTGGCGAAGCTCTTCCCGAATGGCGCTCGGTTCTGCATAAGGCCCGGAGTCCCCGCGAACGCGGAAGACTCGGGCGAGGTGTGGCTTTTCGGCGACGCGGCGGAGTCGGCCTGGCGGTTTCCTGCGGCGCGGTTGACGCTCGTTTCGCCGCCCGAGTTCTTCGACCCGCCGACAAACGCCGTCGTTCTACACGTTTCTACACGTTCTACACGGCTTGTAATTAACGCAGAGTCGCAGAGTCGCTGAGTGCGCAGAGGAGTAATATGAAGTGTTTGCTGTCGATATTTGTTTCTGTTCTTGCCGCTGCGGCCGCTTTCGCGGATGGCGCGGCGAGCGTCGAGTCCGTGACGGTCGCCACGAAGGCGCCGCACAACGCCGAGGCGACGTTCTGGTACCATGTGCCCGCAAGCTACGACGCGAAGCGCAAGAAGCCGTATCCGGTGCTCGTCTACTTCGGGGGGCGCAACTGCAAGGGCAAGGACGAGGCGTCGGGGAAGCTCGGCTGGTCGGACTGGGCGGACGAGAACGGCGCATTCCTCGTCTGCCCTGGCTTTCAGGACGATAACTACTGGTCGCCCGAGGCGTGGTCGGGTCAGGCGCTTTTCGACGCACTTGCCGCAATCAAGCGCAAGTACAGGATCGACGACTCGAAGATCTGCTACTACGGATATTCCGCCGGAAGCCAGGCGGCAAACCTCTTTCCGGCGTGGCGTCCAGGACGGTGCCGCGCGTGGGTCAGCCACGCGTGTGGAGTCTTCCACGAACCGAAGGCGACGATGCGCGGCGTACCGGGGCTCGTCACGTGCGGCGACGCGGATTCCGCGCGCTATGTGATCAGCCGTGCGTTCGTGGAGAAGGCGCGGCGGCGCGGAATCGACATCATCTGGAAGTCGTTTCCGAACCATCCGCACGACGTGCCGCCGGACTCGCTCCGCCTTGCGCGGGCGTTTCTCTCGCATTGCATTTCGGGCAAGAAAGGCGAGGAAGTGTTCATAGGTGACGACCAGGACGACGTGTTTTATCCTGCAAAGAGCGCGGAGGCCGAGTTCGTGAATCCCGTTGACCGCGTGAGCCTGCCGAGCCGCACCATTGCCGAGGCGTGGGGGAAGCCCGCTTTCAAGGAGGCCGAGCCGCCTGTTCCCGAGGAGATTGTGCGCATAGCTGTTTCGGGCTCGGAGTTCGTCTGCCGAGTTCCACGGAAGTACGACACCGGCTCGCGTGTTGTCGTGCTCTTCGGTGGCCGCGGCTGGCCTGGCGCCAAGACGCTGAAGGAGTTCGGTTTTGGTCCGCTCGCCGACAGGGAGCGGGCGTTTCTGATTTCGCCGTCTTTCTCGAAGGGCGAGTACTGGAATCCAGAGACGGGCACGGGGAAGAAGCTTGCCAAGGCCGTCGTCGAGCTTCGGAAGCGCTATGGGCTGAAGGCGAGTTCGATAGTTCTCTATGGATATTCGGCGGGCGGACAGTGCGCGGCGCTCTTCGCGCAGTCGAAGGAGCTTTCGGTCGCCGCGTGGGGTGCGCATGGGTGCGGAGTGTATCCTGACGGTGACCTTTCGGCGAAGGTCCCCGCCCTTGTGACGTGCGGTACTGGTGACGAGGATCGGCTGCGGATCAGCCGGTCGTTCGCCATGCGCTACAGGGGGCTGGGCGGTGCGCTCCTTTTCAAGCCGCTTCCCGGTGGGCACGCGCTTGGCGACGACGCGAAGGCGATCGCGCGCGAGTGGCTAATGGCCGCGCTTGCGGGCGGCGAGTCGTGGATCTGGGGCGAGGACGACACGCTGCTGGTGAAGGAATTGGACGAAATCGAAGTCGAGGTCAGGAACCCCCTCTACACGCGCCGACTTGCGGAGCTGTGGCAGAGGTGATTTCATGGCAGTAGGGGATTTGCTATAATGCGCGATATGGAAACTAAAACCGCACTTGTCGCCGAGGACAACTCGGAACACTACGAGAGGTACGCCGCGCTCCTGTCGGGGATGGGGCTTCGCGTGGAGCGTGCTTGCGACGGAGTCGACGCACTCGCGATGGCCAAGGCCGGCAGATACGCGGTCGTCGTTCTTGACGTCAACCTTCCCCGCCTCGGCGGGATAGAGGTGCTCAAGTCTGTTCGGCGTACGAAGCCGTATCTCCCGATAGTCGTCGTAAGCGAGTTCGTCGGCCCGGCGGCGGAGGCGGAGTGCATCAACCTGGGCGCGGACGACTTCATATCTAAGAGCTTCCACGAGAAGACGTTCCAGGCGCGTGTCGGTCGCGCCGTCTGGCATGGCAGTCTCGTCGGGGAGGGCGCGATGCTCAGATGCGGCGAGGTTCGCGTCGACGATTCCACGCGGACCGTGTTCTACGACGGCAAGGTTGTCGATCTTTCGGAGAGGGAGTACAACATACTTCTGCCGCTCGTCAAGGCGCATGGACGGCGGGTTGACCCGGACGTGCTTGAAATGGCGGCGTGGGGCGACGTCAAGCGCACGTCCAAGCGCCTTGAGACGAAGATATCGTACATTCGCGACAAGTTCGAGAAGGTTGGCGCGCCGCGCGACCTGATAGACTCCAACAGGGGGACCGGATATGTTCTCAAGGCATGACGGAAGCGGTTTCGGGAAAAGGCTTCGCCGAGCTGCGCTGGCGTTCGCCGTGCCCCTCGTCTTGGCGACGCTTGCGGTCGGCCACTACCGTGCATGCGCGGCCGCGTGCCGAATCGCCCGCCCGAACCTCGCTGACGCCGACGCGCAGAAGATCGTCGACTTCATGAAGGCGTCCGTACGGACGTCTGCGCGATACTTTTGGGGCAGCGCGGCGCTCGGGGCGGTGATGCTGCTCGTCGCCCTGCGCATGGCCCGCCGACAGGCGGAGCTCGGAGACGAGATGGAGGGGCTTGTGCGCAACACGCTGCACCGGCTGTCCCATTCGCTCTCCGCGATACGGGAGGAGGCTGGCGGCATAAGAAGCGGACGTATGGCGGCTGCCGAAACCGCCTCCGCCATCGAGTCCTTGAGCGTCAAGGAGGCGGAGATGATATCCGCGTACATGCTGCTCGTGAAGGGCTTTGCCGGGTTCGACGATTCGAATGCGGAGCCGGTCAACCTCTCGGCTGTGGCGTGCAGGGTCGTCGCGGACGCGAAGGTTCACGAGGGGAAGGATGTCGATATAAGGTGCTCTGTCCCCGAGAAGGACGTATTCGTCCGCGCCCATCCGTATCTCGTCGGAGAGGTCGTCGGGAACCTCGTCGACAACGCCGTTAAGTACACGGACGGCGGGAGCGTGTCCGTTGCGGTGGAGAGCGCGGGGCGCTACGCCCGGCTGATCGTCTCCGACACGGGGCGCGGCATACCTCGTGCGGAGCAGAAGTCCGTCTTCCGCCGGTTCTACCGTGCGTCGAACGCCGGCGACAGGGTTGGCTCGGGGCTCGGTCTCGCGACGGTGCGAGAGATTGTCGAGTCTCGCTACGGCGGCAAGGTCTCGCTAAGCTCCACGCCAGGCATGGGCTCGACGTTCACAGTCACCTTTCCGCGCAGTTGCTGAAGTGTTTTCGCTTGGGTGTCTGCGCTCGTTTTGATTCAGGTATCCTTGCGTGAAACGCGCAGCAAGGCGACGGCAGTGCATTCCGCAAGTATACGTGAAGTATACGTTTGCAAGAAATGCGGCCCTCAAGTATACGTTTGCGTATACATAGCGCGACAACGAATAGTCGATGTGCTATAATGGGTTGCGAGCAAAACGGCAAATCCGCCGCGCTGAAATGATATAATATCAAGGAAAGCGAATGAAACACTTTTTGACAGTCTTGTGCTTGGGCCTGGCACTAGCGGTACATGCGTCTGCGCGGGTTGTCGTGTCGGCGCTACCGGAGGCGGTGAGGCCTGATGCAGAAGTAAGCACCAACATCGCGCTGAATGTCAATGCGGCGCGGCTACAGACGCTGACGTTTTCAGTAGAGTTTGAATCGTGCGTGACGAACGAGGTGCTTGTCGCCATAGGCGCGGATGCGGACTTGGATGGCGATCTTTCGGTTGACGAAGCCGACATTGTGTTTGGCTGCGACTGCGGCGCATGGTATCGCGCCGACCTTCGCACGGGCGAGATCGAGACTGCGACAACGAATGCGCTGGTCATCGGTAAGAGGCAGTTTGACCCGGCTTGGAATCGCCTCAAGGTTGTGAGGCGCGGGTTTGGCGAAATCGGCGAATCGGTTGAAAAGGACGAGGAGCGCGTCCGCTTCGACATAAGGATCCGGTGATGGTGGATTGGTTCTATATCGGCTACTGCACCATAATGGCGATGTTCGCCGCTGCGTTCGCATACGCTGCCGCCTTCGGCTTTCGAGCGCTTCGCCGTTTGCCGCGCTCGCTTCTGCTGGGCTTTGTCGCAGCAGCGACTGTCGCAACTCTTACCGCGCAGAAGACGAACAATGTGTCGCCGAACATGAATCAGCCGCAAATGCAACAGGGCGGCGGTTCTTTTCAGACAGGATTTACAGGATTAACAGGATTTGCGGGGGAGGGTAATCTTGTAAATCTTGTTAATCCTGTCCAAACAACTATTGAAGACATTTCTCGCGGGTGGCGCGTCGAATGTGCCGCGACAAATGAAAACATCTCTTACGAAATGCCGTCGAATGGATCGCTTGTCGGAAACTTCCACGTTCACGGCGCGGCGTCGTCCTTTGGCAACAACGTGGTTGATTTCGGCGCTGTGCGGACGAGCGGGACGCTCGTCCCTACCAATTGGGTGTTCCCGATTGGAACAAACAACGCGGCGTTTTCGTCGTTCTGGTATTTCGTCGATGGTCGCATCCGCCCTGCGCCGAAGGACGCGGCGCGCGAAATCTGCGCTGTCGGCGTTCCAATGTCCGCTGTTCCAGGCCAAAGCCGACTTTGGATGGCGGAGGAGCCGGACGGTGCGCGTGTGATCACATGGGAAAACTTTTTCCTCGGCGGCGACACAAACGCGCCTGTCAACGCGCAGATCATTCTCCGACCCAATGGCGATTTCATCACTCGTTCCAACGAGGTGGAAACCGCGTATCGCCGCGTCAACCCCGACGACTGGGATGATGACGGGATTGCCAACGAGCGAGACGCGAACCCGACAAGCTGCGACGGTGATTTCTTTGGCGTTGCAAACGCCTTGCCGACGAATGCGAATTCCGATGCCTACTACTGGCTTGATCTTTCTGTGACAGGGGTTCTCGGCGTTGCGACAATCCGCGTCACTTGCGACGGACCGAGCGACCTTGGCGACCATCTGATAGTCGCCCGCACGAACGAGGTCTGCCACGTCCCGCTTCTCGCTGGCGCGACATACGCAGTCGATAGCAATTTGCCGATTGACTATTCAGCTGTGTCTACAGAATACGCGGATATCGTGACAAACGCCAAGAACCGCCTGACAGTCTCTCTGCCTCTGGAGCTCTCGCTGGTGCGAATACAGACGAGAAGCGCAGGGTCTACAGGCAACTATGGCGCGGCATCTTCGCCGATTAATGTACGCCTCTCAATTATTGCCTGTCTCGGAGGGTGTTGCTCGCGGGAGGTTGTTGACGGAATGTTGCAGTGGTCGTGTTCCTTGACGTGTACTTGCGGAGGAGAGTACCATAGCTTTGAGACGACTGCGCTGTGGGAAGGGTATTCCAAGTTGTTTGTTGGTTATGCCTCGTGCGGATGCTGGGAAGACGCGCCAGACCCGGCGCCGACACCCTCGGATGGCCCGTATGCGGCATCGGTCTCGGCCAACTTCAGCAAGGACGCGGTCATTTTTGAGGACGCATACGAAAACATGCCGGGCGAGTGGGTTTCGCGGCGCTCAACGGCAACTATGCTGACTATCAGCGCCAACGGCGGCACCAATGGCGCCGTGTTGTCCGTGTCCGCGACGAACCTTGGCAAGCTCCAGAAGAACTCGGGTCCCGCTTTTCCCGCGCAGTCGGTGTCTGTTCCGGCAAGGCAGTCGATAACGTATGCAATGAACTACGTGGGGCTGTCGGCGAGCGAATCTGCCGACGACATCGAGGTTGTCGCTACGCTGACCGACAACGTTACTGGCGAGTCGATTACAAACGACTGCCAAGCCACGGCTGTTCGCTTGGAACTCGCCGCTGTCTGGGAAGCACCCGAAAACCCATGCACCAACCGCCATGTCTATGGTGTAGGGGAACGGGTTCAGTTTCGCAGTTTCCCCGAAAGTGTGGCGACAAGTGTTCAGCTGACGCGCATTGATACAAACGAGTTGTATCATTATGACAATATCATAGATTCTGCGGGGAAAATATATGCGTGCCCAATCTACTCGGTGACGCCAAATCTGAAAGTCGTGTGCCGCGAGGCTGAGTATAGGCCTGAGATGACAATTGTCGAGCCGAAGGAAATAATAAGCCCAAATGCTTTCTGGGATTCATACTATGCGCCTTGTCGTTCTCCGGGATCAGTCGGGGGAACTTTGCTTGCGATTACGAACTATGTCGGCCCGATGAACGTGTCGTTTCACGGAATCATGGTGTCCGAGATCCCATGCACTCACACCAATATGCCATCTGGTTATTTTGCAACGACAAACTACACTGGGCAATGGACGCACTGGCGTATATTTGACTACGGTTGGGGCATGGCGACTCGAATAGCGACAAATAACTATTGGACAGTTGATAGAGCCGGCCATCCCTTGAAATATGAGAATTGGTCCGCTGGACGTCTCGTTTGGGACATCCCCATAGGGTGGGTCAGAATGCGGTTTGACGGCGACGACAGGCACGGGGTTCGTGAGGCAGAGCATGAGATCAATGCTGACACTGACAATTTATCACGAATCTTGTTGATAGGCGGGAAACAAGACGCATATCAGCAAATCTTTTCCATTTCCGACGATGGAACGGCATCGATCGAGAAACACGGGCATACCATGTCGCGCGGTCGATTCTGCCGGATTATAGTAGACGGCAAAACCATTCAATGGGTGCATTGACATGAAAAAGACATTATTGACACTGACATTGCTGATCGTTGCTGCATGCGGCATATTCATCGTTCGTCGTGTTCTCATGCCGAAGCATGTTAAGTCGGCTTCCAATGAGACATCGACACCAGATGCGGCAGCGCCGTTGAAAGAATGGATAAACAACAGCATCGACGAAGATTGCCCACCCGGCGATCTCTTGCGTTATCATCCTGAATGGGTGAGCGATGCAGAACGTGCGCAATTGGAATCAGTATGGGCGGCTGCCGCGACAAACCTTATGAATGGGAATGTTCGGGGCATGAAGGAATGCGTCGCGACCGTTTCGGAGAGGATGAAGGGTATATCCGCCGGACACTATTACGACATAGTAAGACCTTGCGCCACTGCTCTTAGCCGCGAGTTTAAGGGCGGGATTTTGTCGCGCTCGTATGCAACACCGGAAGAGTTTAAGGCATGCGTTATCGATGGCATTGAGGGAATGAATCTCTTGGGCGATATTGAGCGCTCCGCAGTATTGGTTCCGAGGCAAGGGGCATATTTTGAGGCTGATGCGTTGGCCATGATAAGGAAATGCATCCGGAAGTTTACAGACGAGGGACGCGAGGATTTCGCATTGGTCGCCAAGGAGCTCGAGGAAATGATAATTAATCAGATTGAGTCGGAGGAGGGGTTGACGCGGCGGTACATGAACGCAGACTTGAAGGGGCAGATGCTCCTTTACGAACGCGGCTATTCAACGCGAGAAAACGTCATTCGCGGTGTGCGGACACTCGCTTGGTATCTTGAACACACCACAGGTTACGTTCCCAAGTGGATGGATGAGTTCAAGTGACATCATTTGACGTTTATTATATCGTCTGGATGAACGCCGTCATAAACCGCAACTTCTCTCCAAGTGATGTGGAGTGGAGTATCGTGTCTGGGCCAGGAACTGTGGTGCGCGGCGAGGATGATTTCGGCTCTGCTGATTGGACGGCCACAGTCACGGCGGCAGCCGAAAGCGGCGAGGTTATTGTCGAGGCGCGTTTCAACGAAGATGCGATCCAGCCGAGGTTCGTATTGCCGATTGTGCAACAAAGGACGTTGCCTGTTAAGGCTTTTGTCGTTAACGAGGACGATAGGCCCATAGCTTCAGCCGAGTCGATTCAATCTAAGATAGACTATGCAAATGTGATCCCAAGCGGATCGATATATAGTTTGAGGAAGAAAGCTCGGTCATCCAACGAGACGTTCTCTTCAAAAGCAGGTGCGAATTTCATCAAACCGAATATTATGGAGGTATATTCCAGATGAGGGCACAATCGATGATACTGGCAGCCATAGGTGCAGCATCTCTGTATTGCTTAACTGCGTCTGCACATACGGAAAGCGAATATCTATATAAGGCTCGGGATATGATTGGAACGCTCCTGTCTTCTGGCTGGGACTCCGAGGAAGAGATGCTCGAGCATCAACAGTCCGATGATCCACTATACCACTGGAACTACACATCGCAAAACGATTTCTTTGAATTCTTTGTGACTAATGGGTGGCCACGGAGCGAATGTGAGGTGGCTTTTGACAAATATCTCGGCTGGATCAGTACAAATGATATGACAGCCGTTGATTCACAGGATCGGATGTTCGCGCGGAGTGCGTTGGGGCAGTGCGAAGCTATGAAGTACGCAAAAGCGTTGGAAACGATTCGCGCCTATGCCATGAATACGACTGCAATTGACAGGGTGTCCGTTATTGATACTGCTGTTAGGTTCGGAGGGGTAGACGATGCTTCGGCTTCTTTTATGGACACAATTGTGACAAACAAGGCGAGGTTTTCATATCATGACATAAGTTGGGCGATACCATCGTATTGTAACAAGCTTTGCTCTGTCAACACGAATGATGCAGAGGCCGTAGCGATTCGCACCAGGGGTGCGCGCCTTTTCTATGCGAATCGTCTGGAGTGGCCGTATGCAAGCGCGCTTGATGACGTGTTTGTTGCGGCGCTTCCGGGATATGATTTCAGTTCCAACCGCCTTGAATATGCGAACCATGTTCTATCGTGGACTACGAACAACGACTGGCGGGCCATGCGAGACCATTTCGTCGCAATTACAAACCAACTTCTTTCGTCCGGACAGTATCAGTGTTTCCGTGTCCGTATGGGCTTTCACCCATAGTACATTCATTTCGCGGACTCGTGCTTTGCCACTCGGGCGTATACGTGAAGTATACGTTTGCGAGAAAAACGGCCTTGAAGTATACGTTTGCGTATACTTCGCGGAAAATCTGCGTTTTCAGGGCTTCGTTTGGCCTTGAATTGTGGTATACTCTGCGCCGTCTCCGGACGCAGAAGGAAACGTCAACATGAAACACATCAAGAAAATCGCATTGGCCTTTGTCGTTATGGCGGGGCTTTTCACATTCGCCGCCGAGCGCGTCGACTTCTCCAACCGTCAGCTTCTCGCGGGCCGCGCATCGCTCACCGAGGCGGGCTACGTCGAGCAGCGCACGCTAGGCGTCGCAAGGATGTCGCCGGAGCTGACGATCCCCGTCGAGCTCGTCTACGAGTCGTCATCCGAGAAGACGGGCGCGTTCGGCTTCGCGTGGCGCTCGCCGCAGCTCGAGTCGTCCGCCGCGTGGGACAAGGACGGGATGCTCTGGACCTCTCCGTGGGGCGAGAGGGTGAAGTTCTTCCCGAAGAGCGAGAAGACGCCGAAGGACGCCGTCAAGATCGATGTCGTCGAGGAGGCGAAGAAGGGCCGCGGCTACTACGCGCCGTACTCCGAGTGGGAGGCCGACGTCGCCACTGGCAACCCCGAAACTGACGGCAACTGGACCGTGAAGGGCAGGAAGTCCCTCGCCGGCTGGACGTTCTCCTACTCCGCGGGGCGCCTCGCGAAGATTACCGCCCCGACGGGACGCAGCGCGGACTTCTCATACGACGCAGACGGTCGGCTCGTCGCGGTCTCGCAGGACGGCATTGCGTTCGTCTCGATCGCCTACGACGGGGCGCTCGCCAAGACCGCGACTGTCGCGGGCGTGGCGACAACGCTCGCCTACGAGAACCGCACGCTCGAGATCCTTCCCCGCACCAAGGACGGCAAGGTCGCGCATCCCGTCCGTCCGCAGCTCGTCTCGATGAAGCGCGGCTCTTTGAACGCTGTCAACTTCAGCTACGCTGGAAACTACCTCGCGTCGATTTCGCAGGGCGCGATGCGCGAGGACATCGCCTTCGAGAAGGCGGACCGCACTGCGCGCATCGTCTCCGACGGCGACTTCTCGTATTCCTATGGCGGCGGCGTGACGCTCCGCGACAAGGCGAACCGCACGGCGAGTTACCGCTACGACGCGAAGAACGGCGTCTTCTCGATCTCCGACTTCGCCGGACGGAAGTCGACCGTCTACTACTTCATGCGCTACGACGTCGCTTATCTCGGCAAGGTCCGCAAGATCGTCGACGGCGAGGGGAAGGAACTCGTCTCCTACCGCTACGACGCGAAGAGCGGCAACGTGACGCGCGTCCGCGACCGCTTCGGCAACGACCGCGACTTCGAGTACGATTTCGACGGACGACTCGCGAAGGCTTCGCGCCGCGCGCACGGCGAGCGCACTGTCGAGTCCATAGCCTCGTTCGCCTACGCGAAGGGGCGCGAGCCAGTCTCGGTTTCGCTCCTCAATGCCGACGGCACCGCGGCGCTTACGACGCGCCTTACCCGTGACAAGGCTGGCAACGTCATGTCCGTTGACGACGGTCGTGGCAAGGTGGAGGTCTCCTACAACAAGTCCGGCTTCCCTGTTTCCGTGCGCGACCCCCTCGGCAATGTTTCGAAGATTTGTTACAATACCTTCAACGCGCCCGTCAGCGTGATGGACGCGAACGGAATCGTGACGAAGTACGCATACAATGATGCCGGGCTTGTCACCCGCATGGAGCGCCTCGACGGGAGCGAGACGCTTTCCTCGCTTTCAGTCGCCTACGATGGCGCGGGGCGTCCGGTTTCGTACACCGACCAGGACGGACTTACGAAGTCGTTCGAGCGCGACGCCTTCGGCAAGGTGCTGAAGGAGCGCTTCCCCGACGGCTCTGAGTGCGCTTATTCGTATGACGCGCTTGGCCGCAGGACGTCCGTGGTCGACGAGAACGGACACGAGATCCGCTTCGGCTGGGGCCGCTTCGGGCTCAAGTCCCGCACCACCGCGGCCGGTCAGCTCACGGACTATGTTCGCGACGACTTAGGTCTCGTCAAGGAAGTCGTCTCCAAGTGGAACGGCAGCGAGGACCGCAGGATCACGAGCGAGCGCGACGAGTTCGGACGCCTCGTCCGCGCGGACTACGGCAACGGCGAGATCGAGACATTCGAGTACGACGAGTGGAACCGCCTCGCGAAGCACACTCGCGGCAAGACGGAGGAGACTTACAAGTACGACCACTTCGGACGCCTCGTTGAGAAGCGCGAGAACGGCCTGACGACATCCTACGCCTACGACGCATGGGGCAATCGCCTTTCGCGCGTCACGAAGAACCGCCAGGGCGAAGTCGTCTCGAAGGAGAACCGCATGTACGACAGACTCGGTCGCCTCGCGGAGACAGTGGCGGGCTTCGGCGCGAAGGTGACGTATGCCTACGACTCCAAGGGTCGCCTCGCACGCCAGGTCGTCGACGGCTCGCCCATCGAGTACGAGTACACCAAGTACGGCCAGCTCGCCGCGAAGCACCTCGGCGGGAAGCTCAATCCCGATGCATCTGTCACCTACGAATACTCGAAGTCGGGCCAGATCGTCGCCCGCACCGCGAACGGCGTCCGCCAGACGTACGAGTACGACAAGAAGGGCCAGCTGCTCGCGGTGAAGGATTCCGACGGCAACGCGGTCGAGCGCTACGCCTACGACAAGGCGGGCAACATGCTTAAAAAGACGTTGAACGGCAAAACCACCACCTTCACCTTTGATGACGCGAACCAGCTCGTCTCGTCCACGACCGACGGAGTCACGACGCGCTACGCCTACGACGCGGCGGGCCGCATGGTTCGCGAAGGCAACAAGACCTACCGCTACGGCTACCTCGACAAGGTCCTCTCCGTCACCGACGGCGATACGACGCGTACATATACTTACCACGCCGACGGCCAGCTCGCGTCGGCGAATTACGGCGGCTCGTCTGAATCGTTCGCATGGGACGGCCTTGCGCTCATCCAGCGCGGCGACGAGCAGTTCATCAACGAGCCGCACATCGGAGGCGGCAACCCTGTCGCGTCCTCCAAGGGCACCTCGTACTTCAATGACGCGCTCGGCACGACTGTCGGCTCCAAGTCCAACGGCAAGTATTCCGCCGCCGCGCTCACTGCCTTCGGAGAAAATCTATCCGTCGACTCTCCAACTCCAACTCAAAACTCCAACTTCTTTACCGGCAAGCCCTACGTCGAAGGCCTTGGTCACGCCTTCCTCATGCGCAACTACCGCGCAGGATTGGCGAAGTGGCAGACCGCCGATCTGCTTGGCTATCCCGACGGCTGGAATCAGCTCGCATATTGCAAGAATCGCTGCATTACAGATATAGATGCTTTTGGAACAGTTGATATTTGTTTAATTGATGATGGGTTTACGAGTAAAGAGGACAAGATTATCAAAGAAGGTAGCAAAAATTATAATCGTGATGATAGGATCACTGTTTCTGGGCATGGTTGTAATGATGGTCCTCAAGATTCATACCAAACGCTGATCGATGTTCTTGATATTGCAAATCAGATTAAGAATCTTGATAAGTTTAAGAATAAGGCATTGCCTGTTGAGTTGGACATGTGCTATGTCGGCAATGGGCAATGGGCCCAGCAACTTGCAAACGAGCTTAAAGTTGACGTGTACGCGGCAACGGGCATTGTTCGGTTCTGGGAAGACGGGAGAGTGATGCCACTGTCGCCTTGGAAGAAGTTTAGTCCTGAATAAGAAGCACTCAAGAGGATTGTAATCAAATGAAAGCAAAGTTGTTATGCGTGTGTGTAGTCTTTTTGGCTGCGCAGATATACGGGATATCGTCGAATGGGCTTGATGATTCGACCATATTGGGTCTCCTTGACAATGTGAGCGCCACAAACGGAAGCAATAGACTACTATATTCGTACATTGCCGCCGAGAGGAATCTGCTGGCTGGGAGTTCTCGCTTGGAGCAGTGGATTAGATTTACGCTGAAGTCGAATAGCGAATGCAAGAGCGAGTTTTCAAAGTGTTTGTCGGGAGTCGCATATTCTCCATGGGACAAATCGATTATGTTAGAGCAATATGTGACGTGTCTCCAACTCGCAATTCAAGGCGATTTGAGGAAAGCACTTGAGGTTCGTGCGGAAATAGCCTCTACGGGCGCGTTGGCCCCGCTGGAGAAGAACATCCGGGCACTTGCGGCAAGAGAAGTTTGGTGTCTTACGGATGCAATCAGTGGGGTAGCTCATGCGGCAAGACCGTCGGAAACGAGCAACTCATGGGATCGTGTAGTTATCGGTTACAGGATTCCGGGCAGAATCTCAAGACCTGAAAATTCTGGGGAACTTGCAACTGCCGGTCTGATCATTAAGTCGGAGTTTTCTAATGCCAAAAGCGGAAGGAATTACATTTTTGACGAAGACTGTTGTAGGCAATCTGATGACGAGGGAAGCGTCTACGTCCACTTGATACTAAAGATGTCTGATTGTCGTGAGGACAACAAGTTCTTGTCCAAGTCAATTGGCGATAAAATTGTTGAGGTGTGTGCTAGATATGGCGTTTCCATAGGTGGAAAGTGTACAATTAATGGGTGCAAAAAGGTCGCTTTCGTTACAGGTGGACAAGAACTCGAAAATGTTGTTGAACGTATGTTGAGGCAGAACAGCGACGCGAGCGTCTCTGTGGCGCGCGATGCGAAAGAGAGGGGACTGTAGGTGGGCTGGAAGAGAAGTCCGAAGTCGGCGCTGATTGCGGAGGCGCTGGTGATCAATGAAAGAAGGTGCGATAATATGACCCGCAAAGAACTGAAGAAGGAACTTGTAGATTATGAATATGCATAAACTCATAGGCTATTTCAATAATGCAATAACAGGCTGCGGAATTTTTCTGTTGTTGCTTTGGATGCAGTTTTTTGCATGGTTGCGTAACCCTACTGATGCCGTCCCTGCATGGTGTTTTTATATTGTTCAGTTAATAATGATTGTCATTATTTGTGTAACGTACACATACTTGAGGCATCGATATGACAGCGGTTTGTTTTCAGAGTCCATTTCAGTTCGATATGTTGATCATTATGGGAAAAGCGACGATTGGATATTGATTGTGAAGAATACTCCTGTGCTTGAAATCAATAGGGTTGTCTCAATATGCTTTCAATCAAAAGATGATGCCATTGAGGAAACAATAGCCATCGGCTATGCTGAGACAAAAAATGACAGAGGGAATTTCCAGATTAGAGTTCCTAAAGAATGGAATATTGGTGATGATGATTTACAGGAGTTAGGGCATAGATTGTTAAAGGTTAAACCAGTTGTTGACAAGGGCATCTTGTCGTAACGAAAGGAAATAAGTATGAATAAGAAGTTTGACGGTATGGTCGCGAGTATCCAAAAAGATGGCTTGGCGGTTGTTGTTAACAAGGGTTCTTCATCAGGCGTCAAAGTAGGAATGCATTATCTCATCTATAACAAGGGAGAGGAGATTATGGATCCTGAAACGAACGTTTCTCTCGGGACGCTTGAAATCGTGTGCGGCAAAGGCATCGTGACTCATGTCCAAGAAAACATGGCTACAATTAAAAGCTCCGAGAAAGACACTTCAGTTTCCAAGGTAATCCGCCCTAAGTTCTTGAGAGGCTTTGATCCATTCCTGTCAGAAACAGAAGAAAGGTCGCTTAAGACATTGCCATTTGATGGCGCAAAGAAAGGCAGTCTTGCAAGATGCTTAGACTAATTGGATTGTACGCGTTTCACGGCGCAGACCAGCGATATGATATAGATTGGGAGCGTATGCCAACTCCGTCCGCTGACACCAAAGATCGCTATGTGCCCTGATCTCAACTTCTATCATTTGGTATAGCGACGGCGTTCATGCTCCCGATGGCGTCGCGGGGCGGACTCACGTCAACTCGCATCTGGCACTGCTCGCCGAAATGGGCGCGCTCGTCGACTACGGCGGGAAGGTGTCGCTCAGCTCTACGCCCGGCAGGGGCTCGACGTTCACAGTCACCTTCCCGCGCAGTCTCTGAGCCGTTCTCGAATCTGGGGCCCATGGGCGGAACACGCCGTAAGGCAGCGGTAGGGTAGGATGCAAGTATACGTGAAGTATACGTTTGCAAGAAAAACGGCCCTGAAGTATA
Organism: uncultured Lentisphaerota bacterium; assembly: GCA_900321255.1. Classification (GTDB taxonomy): domain Bacteria; phylum Verrucomicrobiota; class Kiritimatiellia; order RFP12; family UBA1067; genus UBA1067. Next base: position 31,602 of record ONVK01000034.1, read on the forward strand.
CGTTTGCGTATACATAGCGCGACAAATCGTAGTTGCTGTGCTATAATGAGCCACGAACGATGCGGTCGCGAGACTTCATCGCGATGCAATCGGGTGATAGCATTGGACAACTTAACGATAAGCAGAAAGGATTAGACTCATGGCAGATATTCCGTTTGACCATGCAGGTTGCAATGGCTGGGCTATTTACGAGCCCCAATACATTGATGCTGATAATGGGAAAAACATGCATGTGGTCGAGGGCAAGATAACATATCGTGACGGGAAAAAGTTCTTTACCCCAAACTCAAAGCTAGAGACTGCATGTCGCAAGCAAAATTTGAAAAAGGGCAATAGGAAGTATTCTTTCGCTTCTACAAGTGATTCAGAAATTCGTTCAACGCTTGCTGATTTCCAAAACCAAGGATATGAAATTTGCGGTCTATGCGTTTCGCATTTCCATGTGGATATCGAATCGTGATCAATGCCGCGTGATGCTGTGCTCTAAGGGATCATCAGTAAAACAGAAAGTGAGCGTATTGTGTATACTTATGACCAAAGATTGGATCGTGTGTTGAATCGGCGAAATCCTTGGCCGAAATTTGCCGCGGCAAGAGAATCTTTTGCCAATGAGCATATTGCTTTAGACTCGGCTGAGATGACGAGCTCGGTTGAGAGAATGGTTTATCTATCAATGTGTCCGGTTGATGAAGAGTGCGTCAAGAGATCTTTGGAAGCCGGGGATCGTGTTAAGGACCGGCTTCGGGCTCGCTTTTCGGCACTTTCAAAGACCATCCCATCATTTGAATATCAAGGATCAATTGTGTCGAATACACAGATTAAGGGTGCTAGTGACATTGACTTGCTGGTAATCAATGAGCAATCATTCTTTTGGGATTCGATAGGGATCACTCATGAATGGGAGACTGCGCGAGCGAATGTCCCAGTTCCGCCCACTGCGTATAAATTGAAGCGCCTTATTGATCTTCCACCCTACTCGGGAAGTGCGATTGACGATATCGCAAAACAGCGTAAAATTTGCGAAGATTGCCTTGCTTCTGCATATGTTGACTGCGACATCCGAAAAGGCAAGTCAATTCGTATTTTAAATCAGTCTCTGGATCAAAAAGTGGATGTTGTAAATTGCTTGTGGTTTGACAACGCGGATTCTGTTAGAAATGACATGCGTTATCCTTATAGAGGAGTAAGGATTTTTGATAAATCGAAAAATTCATGGATGACGGAGGACTTCCCATTTGTAAAGATTGATCTGATGAATGAACGGGACAAGATTACAAATGGACATTATAAGGAGATGATCCGATTGATTAAAACTTTGAAGACTGATGTTGGAGGATGTGACGAGTTGAGTTCGTTTGATATATATTCGGTATTGTATTTGATGCCCCAGTCGGATTATGCGGCGCGAAGCGGCAGTGATCTAGTTTTTGCCCTCGAATTCTTTCTGCGGGAATTCGCGTCTGACAGGACGCGTGCGGACACGATGAAACAGTTAGACTGCAACGAATTGATCTTCAAAAATAAAGATTTAAAATTCAGCGCGTTCAAGAGTATTTACTCAGATCTTCGTATGTTGTGTGAGGCGTTGAGAAATGCCGAAAGAACGAGAGTTGTGTTCGGATAAATCGGCGATTAGATGCAATTAATCAAAGGAGGAACTGTTGTATGAAACCAAGAGTGTTTATAGGGTCGGCCAGTGAATCTTTAGACGTGGCCAGAACAGTTAAAGGTGAATTGGCACCGGAATTCGACGTGTCAATTTGGACTGACGAAATTTTCAGATCAAATAAAAACACACTGGAGACGCTCCTTACTGAGGCGGGATCATTTGATTTTGGGGTAATGATCCTTTCGAAAGACGATTACACAAAGTCTAGAGATAAGATTTTCGATTCACCTCGCGACAATACTTTGTTCGAGTTTGGAATATTTATTGGCCGGATGGGAGAGGGGCATGCATTTGCATTGTCCGAGAAAGGCGTTCAATTGCCCTCGGATTTGTTTGGCGTTACGATTGAGGAGTATGATAAGGATGCGGCATCAGGAGCGTATAATAATTTGAGCGTGTGTGTTTCAAAGATATCAAGACTCATGAAGGAGTCCCTTGAATTGGGCTGGTTGGGAATGTTGCCATCGACTGCATTGGCGATTGGCTACTTTGATAATTTTATCAAGCCGGTCGCGGAGAGTATCGCATCTAAAATTTCTGTCGAAATTGACGGCGCAAGCCGCCTTCTTCGGAAACTGTATGTGGTTATGCCAGAAGATTTGGATGCGGACATGAAAGAGCGGGCTTCGGTATATTACCAATCAAATTTGCTAAAGCAAATACAGATGTCAACTAATCATCGTTCTCGGCCTCTGTTTGTTACGACAAAAGCTAACAGTGAGAATTATGTTGATGCATTTGATTTGCCGACAACATTGTCTGGTGTGGATAAGGCAATTGATATGTTTTTGCGGCGGGGGTATGTGGGCAAGACGGAACGTCAGAAATTACTTGAGGATCGTGAGCTTAACAACTTCAGACGAGTGCTCGGATTGCTCATTAAGGAAAATGCCTATGCTAGAAAGTGCGTTGTCGTCATATCGGAAAAGGATGAGATTCCTGTGGAACGCCGAGGGGCCGACCCCGTGACACGGTCGATGTGATATGCTCAATTTGCCTTTGATGGAGGCTGAATGATGGCAGTGGCGAGGCGAGCAAAGGCGAATCTTGGAATCTTGAATTTCTGATTGTGAAAGCGGAAGTGAAGGCGTGTTTCGCGCGTGAGCCTGTCTATTCTTCGAGGGTGAGGGTCAGGGTGCTTCGGAAAAGATGACGAGCGTGACACGGCTACAGAGAATCGCGGATGTGGTATGGTTGTGTCGAAATCGTTCTTGGATTCGACACGAAGGATGGTTGAGTCGTGGGTGTTTGCCAAGCGCGGGATCGTCCGTTTGGCGGTTTCGGGCGGCTGGATTGTTATTGGGAAACGATTGCGGCGTGGTTGTGATTGGCTCGTGATTGTTGGATGGTTGGCGGCGTCAATATCGGGATTGGGAAA
>ONVK01000084.1 GCA_900321255.1 uncultured Lentisphaerota bacterium
GTTCCCATTCCGAACACGGAAGTCAAGGGCTCCATCGCCGAGGGTAGTGCGTCTCCCGGACGTGCGAGAGTAGGACGTCGCCAGCTTTTTTTATGCCCTTTTGCCAAGGGCTTTTTTTGTATAAACGGACGGATGAACGACTGATGCGCAGACGCGGCGATTTTGCTATAATATGCGCACCATGAAATACGACAAGAATCATGCGCTCCTCGAATGCGCCATACCGGGGCTTCCGCAGAAGAGCGGCAAGGTCCGCGATGTCTTTGATCTCGGCGACAAGCTCCTGATGGTCGTGACAGACCGCATCAGCGCGTTCGACGTAATTCTCCCCTGCGGTGTTCCCGACAAGGGCAAGGTCCTAAACCAGCTCTCCCTTTTCTGGATGGAATTCTTCGGCATGAAGAACCACCTCGTGACGGCGAACGTAGACGAGTACCCCGCCGAGCTCCAGCCCTACAAGGAAGACCTTCGCGGCCGCTCCATGCTCGTCAAGAAGGTCAAGATGGTCGAGGTCGAATGCATCGCCCGCGGCTACCTCACTGGCTCGGGCTGGAAGGAATACCAGAAGTCCGGCACCGTCAACGGCATGAAGCTGCGCGCTGGCTACGAGAACGCCTCGAAGCTCGACGAAGTCCTCTTCACCCCGACGACGAAGGCCGCGATCGGCGACCATGACGAGGCGATCAACTTCGACGAGACAGTCAAGCTCGTCGGAGAAAAGACGGCGACGCTTCTCCGCGACACGACTGTCTCGCTCTACTCGAAGGCGGCCGACTACGCGCGCGAGCGCGGCATCATCATAGCCGACACGAAGTTCGAGTTCGGCCTTGATGCAGACGGCTCGCTCATCCTCGCGGACGAGGTGCTTACGCCCGATTCGTCGCGCTTCTGGCCCGTCTCGAGCTACGCCGTCGGCAAGAATCCGCCGTCCTTGGACAAGCAGTACGTCCGCGACTGGCTCGATTCCATCAACTTCAACCACCAGCCGCCGGGGCCTGTCCTTCCCGACGACGTCATCTCGCGTACACGCGAAATCTACCTGAAGGCATACGAGGACTTGTCCGGCCGCAAGCTGGAAGTCTAAACCCTCCGGCTTTTCAACTTTTCAACCTTTCAACTTTTCAATCAGGAATCATACCATGGGAATGTTCGACCAGATAAAAGAGGCAATGCAGATGCGCAGCGAAGCTAAGCGCATCCAGAATGAAATCCAGAAGATCAAGGCCGAGTACTCGAACGGCGGAATAACTGTCATCGCGAAGGGCGACATGACGATCGACAAGATCGCGATCACCCCCGAGGCCTACGAAGAGGTCAAGGCGGGCAAGCCCCAGCGTTTTGAGACGATGCTCTTCAACGTCGTGAACGGCGCGCTAAAGAAGGCGAAGGACGCGACGCAGGCCGAGATGCAGAAGATGATGCAGGCGGGCGGCGCAGGCGGCCTCTTCGGGAAATGATAGCGCCGGTCGCCGAGCTGGAGAAGTGCCTCGCGAAGCTCCCCGGCTTCGGGCGCCGCTCGGCGTCGCGCGCGGCGCTCGCGCTCGTCCGCGAACCGGCGCGTCTCGCGGAGCCGCTCGCAGCGGCGCTAAGGGCAGCGCACGACTCCGTGCGCTGCTGTTCTCGCTGCGGCGCGTTCACGACGATAGACCGCGACCCCTGCGACATGTGCACCGACGCGACGCGCGACGGAACGGTCGTCTGCGTAGTCGAGGAGCCGGCCGACATCGTGTCGATCGAGGCGTCGGGCGCGTTCCGCGGCAGATACCACGCGCTCGGCGGCAAGCTCTCCCCTGCGCGGCGCATGGGGCCGGAGCGCCTCAGGATTTCGGAGCTCGTTGCGCGCGTTCGCGAAGAGGGCGTTTCCGAGGTCCTTCTCGCGCTTTCGACCGATATGGACGGAGATGCGACGGCTGGCTACGTTGCGGAGGTGCTTAAGGGGGCTGGCGTCAAGGTGACGCGCCTTGCCTTTGGGCTTCCAGCCGACTCCGGCATAGCGTATTCAGACCCACTCACCCTAAAGCGCGCCATTGCCGGCCGCCGCGACGCCTAGGGCTTTCCTGGTTCGGGCCACGCAGAAGGCCCGTCTTGGCTGGGCCGAGCCCCGCTCGGGAAACGCGGCCGGCCACGTCATTCTATCGGGCCGTATTCCTTGGCGTTTGCGTACTTGTCGTCGTCGCCGAGCTTTTGCTTCAGTTCGGTGATGCGCTTCTTGAGGAAGTTGATTCGCTCCCGGTAGGCGGGATTTGAGTACTCGTTCCTTACTTCGTCGGGATCCTTCACGATGTCGAAGTACTCCCACTCGTCGCGCTTGTAGTAGTAGACGAGCGCATCGGTCTTCGTGCGGATGCCGTACCACGCGCTCGTCGCGTGTTCTCCGCCTTCGACATAGTAGCGCATGTAGCAGTCCTCGCGCCATGATCCTGGCGTACGCCCCCTGAGGTTCCCGAGGAAGCTCTCGCCCTGCATGCGTCCGGGCCTCGGTTCGTCCGCGATGTCGAGGAACGTCGGCGAGAAGTCGATGTTCGTCACGATGTCGGAGTTGACGCTTCCCGGCGCGATGATCGCGGGGCAGCGCGCGAGAAAAGGCATGCGCGCGACCTCGTCCATTATGAAGCGCTTGTCGTAGAGCCCGTGGTCGCCGAGGAAGAACCCCTGGTCGGAGGTGTAGATCACGACGGTGCTGTCGAGGATCCCTTTCTTCGCGAGGTAGTCGCACATGTCGCCGACGGAATCGTCGACGGACTGCACGCACGCGAGGTAGTCCTGCATGTAGCGGAGGTAGGAAAGGGCGGTCTTTGCGCGGTCGTCCATTCCCTCGGGCCATGCGTCGACGAATTTCCCGGAGGCGTCCTTCGCTCCCTCGTAGCTGCGTCCCTCGAACTCGAACCTGCCGCCGCCGGCGAAGTACTCGGCGAGCTTCAGGTCTTCCTTGAGGCGCATGTGGTGGAGAAGGGTCATCGCCGTCGTCCTTATGGGCGAGGCGCGTCCCTTCCAGTCGTCGAAGAGGGTGTCTGGCGGCGGTATGTCCCTGAGGGAAAGCTTGCGGAACGCGGCCCTGTACTTGTCGCTCGGCAGCCAGTTGCGGTGGGGCGCCTTGTGGTGCATCATGACGAAGAAGGGCTTCCCGGTCGCAAGCGCGCCGTCGATCACGCCTTCCGTCACCTTCGTGATGTTCTCCGTGGCGTATTCGCCGCGGTACTCCGTCTTGACGATCTTGCCGTCCTTCTTCTCCCAGAACCACGGGTCGAAGTAGACGCCCTGGTTGGCGTAGACCATCCAGCGGTCCCAGTCGGCGTCGCGCACCGTCTTGGGGCCGCCGAGATGCCATTTGCCGATGAAGGCCGAGTAGTAGCCCGCGTCGCGCATGTAGCCGCCGACGGTCTTGATGTCGGTCGAGATGTCGTTGAAGACGGGAACGCCGTTTTTGTGGCTGTATTCGCCAGTCAAAATTCCGGCGCGGCTCGGCGTGCAGATCGGGTTTGTGCAAAAGCAGTTCTTGAGCAGCATTCCCTCCCGCGCGAGCCGGTCGATGTTCGGCGTCTTGTTGATCCGCGACCCGTACGCGCCTATTGCGTGCGCGGCGTGGTCGTCGGTCATGATGTAGAGGATGTTGAGGCGCTTTTTCTCGGCGGCGGCGAAGAGCCCCGAGCCCCTGCAGGACAGGAGCGCGAGAGCGGCGCTCTTCGTAACAAAGTCGCGACGTGTCGTATTCATGGCATTATTATATCAAAAATAGGAGTGTTCGGCGCTCGCCCCCTCGTACCTTGCCTCACCTTCCATAAGGCGCGTTTTTCTTCGCAGCATCTGCGCTCGCCGACGTCCCGTCAGCGAGCTTAACTTTCGCAAAATTTCACCGCTCCATTCTGGGCGGTTTTGTGATATAATGTTCACGTCCTGTGAGAGTGGGGCTATGGCGCAAAGGGGAGAAATCCAATGCACCGAAAAATCCGCCTGTGCCTTTGCGGGCTACGGCGAGATAAACAATTTGCGCTGCAAAGCGGTCGTCACGAAGAATGTAGGAAGTTCATTGGAAGACGGCACCTTGCAGAGGAAGCGCATCCACGCTTGCCTCTCTTTGTGTTTCTTCCTAGGCATTTCCTACGGCCTTTCGTGAGATACGAAGAGAGGCTTTCTTGTATCCTCAATTCGTGTTTGGCTGTTAAGTGGCAACACGGAACGAGGACGAGCCCGATCCTTGCGAAGTGAAACAATCAACTCGGGCGAACAAGAAAAAGAGACGTGTAAAGGGATTCGTCATGGATAAACAACTTAGTGTACCGTTGTCGGTTGCGGCAATGAGATATGCAAAGAGCCTATCGCCAAAAGGCCGCGGCTCGTGGTCGGGAAATTCTGCTGCAAGGAAGATTGTCTTTGGCATCATGTCGCTATCAGCCCTGATTGTCGTTAGTGGCTGCTCTAGGGGTGATGATGCGTATAGGACTGCCTCTGGTCGAGTTGCAGAAAGCGCGCAAGAAGAGGATGCCGAGGTAGCTGCGCAACTCTTGTCATTGATGTGGCAGGCTCAACAGGAACAAGCGCAACGGGATAGATGGAACCAGATGCAAGCGGAAGAAGATCGGAGGCGTTCTTGGAACGAACGGGTGCAAAGAGAAGCTCGAGAGCGGCAAATACGACAAGAAGAATATATTCGGCAGGATGCACGCGAGAAATATCAGAGGGCTAATCAAGGGGAACGCGCCATAATGAAGAGTTTTGGTTATTGATATAGGATTGTTCTCATAATCTTGGTGGCGAAGGAGAAAAACTATGGCATGGAATCAGCCAAAGCCGAATAGCGAGAGCCAAAATAAGGAAATTGGAATCTTGAAAAAGTCGGAATGCAAACGGCCAAAATGCGTTTCCTTTGCATTTTGGTGGTTTGTCGCGCTAGGAATCATTGTCCCGGTCGTGTCCTTTATTCCCGGCGCTATGGGAGAGGCTGTCCCATGGACGGACTACGCTGGGGTATGCCTCGTCGGCCTTTTGATGTTGGATTGCGCGAGGATGATTGCAAAAAGAAACATGACATCAGTGTCCTTGTCCGCTCTTGCACTTTTTATTTCAGCATGGATAGTGACTGAACGTGATTTTGCCATTGGACTTGCCCTCCCCCCAATGATATTTCTAGTATTGCCGCATAGCATAAGATGGCTCAGACTCAACAATCGATTTTCAGTGTCTGTGCTGATTGGATCAGGCATTATGGTCGTTGTTAGTTGTTGGTTATGTTTTATGTCGACTATCACAGATTCCGTTATCTCAAATACAAATCCACTTTTTGTGGCAGTTCCAGGAGATAAAGCACTACATGGAATGAACGATGATTATCAGCATGCATACTGGTATCGGCAGCGAAGTCGAGGATTTGGCCAGTTTGTCGTTCAATACAATACTGAGGGCGAATGTTGCTATGTGAAGTTGAGTGGAGTTGGTGCGCAGTTCTGGAAGAATGCGACATATCTTTGCAACGAAAGATTTGACAATCGGATTTTGTGGTCTAATGGCGTCACGTTCAAAGAGCGCGAGACAGAAGACGGTCTTCCGATTTTATGCGGGACGGTTGATAACAAAATTATTATGATCTTCCAAGGATCAACGGCTGAAGGTTTTGATGTTGGAACGTTGTTGATTTGCGATTCCCAATTAAATTCAGAGTTGGACTTCTTATTTTCTTTGCCAAATGAAAATGAGTCGATTGCACTGCTGAATGATTTTCTTGAGAACCGTGACAGAATTCTTTCTGTGGAACGTGATATGGATGATGCCCAGCGCAGTAAGCGGCATGATATGTGCGAGGGGCTAAAGGAGTTGCGTGATCGGGCGAACAGACTGGGAGTACTTTCACTTGCGATTGCCCTTCGAATGGGTGATGTTGAGAACCCCAAAGTTGCGAAAACAATCGAAGACTTCGAGTTAAGGCGCAAGACAATGTGTGAACTAGCAAAGATAATTAGCAGTACTGCGCATATGGCGGTGACGGCTATTGAATACAACACCAAGGCGCTTGCGATGCGACATGGTGAAAGGGTAGCGTTTCGTAGACAGTATTTGGAAGAAAACTCTTCTGTTCCGGAGGAACTTTTGCCAACAGACCCGAAGGATCATAGCGGGCAAAATAAAGTCTTTGATTGGGCTGCAAAACGATTCAAAGAGGGTCGGGAGGAGCTTTATTGGGAATTACATGAAAAAACAGGATACAGTCTAGGTAGACCATATAATCCGAAACTTCGAAATCGCGAACGAAGACAGCCTTCTGCTGCTCCGGGCCAGGGTGTGCGCAAAGAGGGCGAGACTCTAGAGCAATCCAGGGCGAAGTCTACGCATAATGACCTGAGGGACAGTATGTTCGGCAGCAAGGATCGCCAGAAGCTGTTCAGCAAGTCGTTCCGCAATGGGATGGGAATGTACTGACAGGAGGACGGGACGGCTCCCTGTCGCTTTGAATATTGCCTATATTGTCGGATTGGCGACCGACGGCGACAATGGCGACAATCGCTTTGCGAAAAGCCCCAAAGGCAATGCATAAAACAAGGAAGAAATTGTATGGGATATGCCAAACTAAGACAGAGGCCAGCGAACGGAAGTTCCCAGGATCGCGTGCTGAAACTTGTGACCACGAAGACCTATCGTTGGTTATGGGTAGGTGGGGTGCTGTTGTCTGTTATCACAACCTATTGCACACCGTGTTGTCAGGATCGTCGATGTAGCGCAGCAACACTTTCGGCCACCCATTACGATTGAGAGGTTTTTTTTAACTGGGCAATTAACAGACTAACTTCGCAAAGGAGGAAAAACTATGGCATGGAATCAGACAACAACGGATAACGACAACCAGAACAAGGCAGCAGAAAATGAGAAGATGCCTAAAAGCGTGAAATTTGCATATTTATGCTGCGGGCTTCTGTCGGCTTGGGGACTACTGTTAGGTGTATGTAGCTATTTGTTCACCGAGCCCTACGGTTATAATCCATGGACAGTTGGTGTTGGCTGCTTTACTTGGTGCATAGTGGCGTCGAATTGTGCCGTGATGATTTTCAGGCGAAATATGATTGCTGCAGTTTTCTCGATTGCCGTTCAGTTTGTCGTTGGGTGGGTGTTCTTAGGCAATGTTTTTAGTATGGTAGTATCAGGAGTTCCAATGCTCTTGTTGTTGTTGCCACAAAGTCGAAGGTGGTTGAGGGTCAATAGTCATTTTAGCATGATTGGGGCAATCGTTTATATTTTAATTGTCGGCGTTGGCGTTGCGATCTCGAAATCCTCCGTTGTAACGGAAAAATACATAGCAAACAAGAATCCGATTTGGGTGTTCACACCTGGAGATATGCCGAAGCACCCGTTTAATGCGCCGAATGCTCATGTATACGACTACTGGCGAGTCGACAGTCTGGAGGGCTATTATATTGGCGATTGTATAGTCAAGTATAATCGTCAAAATGTTTGCAGTGAAGTCATATTGGGCATTCACAATGTATTCCCGTCCAAGGATCCAGCGGACTACAATTATTACCAACAGCAATTGAAAGGCGAGTGCGAACGGCGGTTTGGCCATGTTGAATGGACTGTTTCTGAGGCAGATACAGGATTCCCGAGGTTGGATGGGAAGACATCGAACAGGACAACGATTGAAATTTACTGCCCAGATATTGAATCGGTTTATTGTTTTCTTGTCGTTTATGATCCGAAATTATCGGATGATGAAGCTGAGTATAACCACAATGAGGACGAGGCTCCAGAGCAGCCCAAGACGCGCTCGATACAAAATAACCCGTTGTCGAGTGACTACGGCAGTCCAAGCCGGAAGAAGCAGTTCCATGCGCCGTTTCGTGGCGGACTTGGGGTGTACTGACAGGGATAATTGCCGATTTGCAAGGGTTCAGGCACTTCTGCCGAGGCGATGCCCGAGAATTCCAAGGGCAACTGTGTCTGGTGCGGATCGAAGTCGACTGGCGAGGGGCTATAGGTCGCGGACACGAAGGGTGTGTTTCGGCGGCATGCGACGCGACGGCGAAAAAGACGGAAGCGACCCGATTTTGACGCGCCGCCATTTTGCCGAGAGGCTCGACGGCATGGGCAAAATGTAAAAGGCCGCAAAATCGATGTCGCCACCGGCTTTTTTGCCGGAGCTTTGACGCGTATTCGCGGCAAAGCTAGCGAGCCCTAAGCCGAAACACAGCCCGAAGCGGACGCGACACAAAACCCTCGGGCGGCGGCTCAGCGATAGACCTCGTCGTGGGAACCGACGTCGTGCAGAATTATCTCGTTTTCGGTGATTTCAATGCGCAGGACGATTCGGGAACTGTCGGGGACAGCAACTGTAATTCTCGAATAAAATTTTCTGGCATTGTCTAAGAGCATGGCTCTCCGCCTCTTGCGCTCCAGCGCAAGGGAAAAGAAAGCAA
>ONVK01000060.1 GCA_900321255.1 uncultured Lentisphaerota bacterium
GAAAGATCGACGTAGACAAGGAACGTCGACTGCCCTTCGGGATCGGGCTTGAGATCGGGCGTAAGCGTGAGGCGCACGTCCTTCACCGGCGCGAAGGAGCTAACGACGAGCGAAAGCGGCGCGACCTGCTTGCGCGGCGTGCCGTCGGGATCGCTCCAGACGGTGTGCATCGAGCAGCTGTCCTTGCCGACGGGAATCGACACGCCCATCTTCGGGCAGAAGTTGAGCCCCACTTCCTTGACGGTATCGTAGAGAACCGCGTCTTCGCCAGGTTCGCCGCACGGTGCCATCCAGTTCGCCGAGAGGCGGATCTGCGAAATGTCGCCGACATCCGCCGCCGCGAGGTTCGTAATCGCTTCGGCAATCGCCATACGGCCGGAAGCCGGGCCGTCGAGAAGCGCAATGGGCGAGCGCTCGCCAGTCGCCATCGACTGGCCTTCGTAGGTCTTGTAGCCCATCGTCGTGACGGCGCAGTCGGCGGCGGGGAGCTGGTAGCGGCCGACCATCTGGTCGCGCGCAACGCGGCCGGTGACCGTGCGGTCGGTGATCGTGATTAGGAACGTCTTGTCCGCGACGGCAGGGAGATGGAGGACGCGCTTGAAGGCGTCAAACGGCTTCACGCCCTCGAAGTTCGTGCCGGCATGCTTATTGGCAACGCGCTTCACCTTGCGGACCATGCGCGGGGGCTTGCCGAGCAGGACCTTGATGTCCATGTCGATCGGAGAGTCGCCGAAATGCGAGTCCTCAAGCACGAGCTGTCCGTCGCCAGTCGCGACGCCGATGAACGCGACAGGGCAGCGCTCGCGGCGGCAGAGTTCCTCGAAGAAGAACCGCGCCTCGGGCCTGAGCGCGAGAACGTAGCGCTCCTGGGCCTCGCAGCACCAGATCTCCATCGGGTTCATCGACATCTCTTCGTTGTGGACCTCGCGGAGCTGGAACTTGCCGCCAGTCGCCTCGACGAGCTCGGGGCAGCCGTTCGAAAGCCCGCCTGCGCCGATGTCGTGTATCGACATGATCGGGTTGGCCTTTCCGAGATAGGAGCACGCGTCGATCACGCCCTGGCAGCGGCGCTGCATCTCGGCGTTTCCGCGCTGGACGGAGTTGAAGTCGAGAGCTTCGGAGTTGGTGCCCGTCATCATCGAGGACGCTGCGCCTCCGCCGAGGCCTATGCGCATCGCGGGGCCTCCGATCTGGACGATGAGCGCGCCGACCTTTACCGGCTTCTTCTGCACCTGGCTGTGGCGTATTACGCCCATGCCGCCCGCGAGCATGATCGGCTTGTGGTAGCCGCGAAGCTCGCCCGCGACCTCGCCCTCGTAGGTCCTGAAAAAGCCGCAGAGCTGCGGACGGCCGAACTCGTTGCCGAACGCCGCGCCGCCGATCGGCCCGTCGACCATTATCTGGAGAGGCGTCGCAAGGCGCGTCGGGAAGGACGCGAACTCGCGCTCCCAGGGCTGGGGGAAGCCGGGGATGCGGAGGTTCGACACCATGAAGCCGCAGATGCCGGCGATGGTGCGCGAGCCCTGGCCCGTCGCCGCCTCGTCGCGGATTTCGCCGCCAACGCCGGTAGCGGCGCCGGGGAACGGCGAGATCGCCGTCGGGTGGTTGTGGGTCTCGACCTTCATCAGCTGGTCGAGAGTGTCCTTCTTGAAGCCGTATTCGTTCGTCTTGGGGTCGATCGCGAAGACATCGGTCCTGAAGCCCGTCACGACTGCGGAGTTGTCCTTGTACGCGCTCAAGGTGTCCTGCGGACGCTTCTTGTGCGTGTTCTTGATCATCTCGAAGAGCGACTTCGGCTGCTTCTTGCCGTTGATGACGAACTCCGCGCCGAAGATCTTGTGGCGGCAGTGCTCGGAGTTGACCTGGCCGAACATCACGAGCTCGGTGTCGGTCGGGTTGCGTCCGGCGGCGGCGAAGCTCTTGGCGAGGTACTCCATCTCGGGCTCGGAGATCGCAAGGCCGATCTCCTCGTTCGCCTCGCGTATCGCCTCGACGCCCTTCGCCATCACGTCGTAAGTGCGCCCGGGCCTGGGCTCTGCTACGTCGAAGAGATCGGCGAGGTCATCGTAGACGCCCTCGGTCATCTTGTCGTAGAGAGCCGCGAGCCATTTCGCGCGCGGGAGGGACTTCTTGAAGTCCTCCTGCGTGACGGGGGACCACGGGTTCGCGAGCGAGACGTTGTAGCGAATTCCGCGCTCGACGCGCTTTATCGACTTGAGCCCGCAGTTGCGGAAGATGTCGGTCGCCTTGGAGCTCCACGGGCTGATCGTGCCCTTCCTGGGCGTCACGTAGAAATCGGCTCCGTCGCAGTTGCCCTCCGCGTTGAGGAGCGACGCCGCGCGTTCAAGCTCGGTGACGTCGAACGCCTCGTCAGCGAGTTCAAGCGCATACACCCACCGTGCGTCGATGTTCAGTGGACCAAGCGAGGGGTCGATTTTCGCGATTGCTTCCTTTATCGCATCCAGCCTGAACGGCGAATACGCCTCCGAACCGAGCAGCAGAACCATCTTAAGAGTATCCTTTCGAAAATGGAGCCGGGGATCGGATTCGAACCGATGCGTCCTTGCGGATCCTGATTACAAATCAGGCGTAGTCAACCACTGTACCACCCCGGCGGCACTGGCGGATATTATACCAAATTTTCCGCCGCTTATGTGGCCGCATCCGCGGCCGCGGAATTCGATATCTCGAGCCAGACCCTGAGGAGCTCGGAGTCGCTCCACGCCTGGGCAGTACAGCCCTTCTGCGCATGCGGCGCGTCGCCGTCGGCGTTCTCGCTGACATGGCAGATGCAGCCCACGTTCAGATTCTCGACGGACGACGCGAGAAGAGAAAGCGCGGAAGAGCGCGAGCACGCGCCTGTCTTGAAAAGCGCCTCGGCGTAAAGCGGAAACACCCAGCCCCAGACGGTCCCGTTGTGGTAGGCGGGCTTGCGCTTCGTGTCCTCGTCGCCGGCATAGACGCCGCAGTAGAGCCTGTTGCCGGCGTTTAAGGAGCGCATGCCGCCTGGAACGAGCAGCTCCTCCGTAGCCGCTATGATCGACTTGTCGTCGAGTATGCCAAGCGTTATGAGGAAGAGCTCGTTCGGCCGGACAGTATCCTCCGGCACCGCGTTCGCCGCGCTTTCGCCGCCTGGGGCGGAGAGGCAGTCGTAGTACCCCGGCGCGTCCTTGCGCTTGAAGAGCCGCTTCAGCGAATCGAGCGCCTTGTCCGCAAGTTCGCCGCGGCCGAGGAACCGGAGCGCGGAAATCCACAGCGCCTGTATCTCCACCGGATACCCTGCGCGCGGCGTGCACGCCGGATAGTTCGTGTCCATCCACGTGAAGTGCGAAGGCGACCACACGAGTGCGCTTTCGGGGTCTACGCGTATTCCGTTCGGCGTGCCCTTCACGTAGTTGTCGACTATCGACTCGCACGTCTTTCTAAGCGCCGTCATCTGGTTCGCGTGCCCGGCCTCGCATATCTCCTGAACGCAGCGTATGAACCACAGCTGCGCGTCGGTCGTGTCGCGGTTCCCGGCGGTGTTGCCGTAGATGATGTTGGGAAGAGTGCCGTTCTCCTCGAACGCGGCGAACGCCTTCAGGATGCGGACGGAGTCGGTGATCTTGCCCGCGGCGATCATGCCGCGCATGAATATGAAGGTGTCGCGCCCCCAGTCGAGGAACCACGGATAGCCCGCGATCACAGTCTTGAGGTCGTCGCGCTTCACGATGAAGAGGTCGAGCGAGCGGGCGAGGACGTCGGGAACCGGAGCCGTCACGACCGAAGGCAGCTGCTCAGCGCACCACCTGAACGGCGCGGCGGATTTGCCGCGGCCGGCATCTGCTTCATAGACGCCCGTCATTACGACCTGTTCGCCCACCTTGAGGTCGGCCGATATCCAGCCGGGGCTGTAGAGATCGCCTGATCCGTCCTGCCCGCGCGCGGCCTCCTCGGAGTGGGGGACACTGTAATCCCACTGCGGCTCGTGGTGGTAAACGCCGTTCACCACGGTCATATCGAACCTGCCTTCGTACGGCGCAAAGGAAAAACCGCTTTCGATCTCGCGCGTCTTCGCCGGGAAAAGGTCCTCGAGACCAGCGTAGGCCTTTGTCGTGGAATGGAAGCTCCTCCACTCGATGTCGGGGCGGAAGACTATCCGAACCTGGTCGCCGACGTCGTTGTCGCCGCGTTCGTAGCGGGAGACGACGAGCCGCGCGGCGTTCCTGCCCTCGGCGAGCGAGAGCATGAACGAAAACGAGGCGGAATGGCCCATGCCGCACGGAACGAGGAAATCCCAACGCGCGCCGCGCCCCGCGGGATCGGCGGTAAATGACGTCACGCACTTTGCGTCGATCTCGCGCATGTATCCCTCGCGCTGAAGCCAGCAGCGCGTGCGCGTCCATAGGTTCAGCCGGTCGGACGGCACGTCGGGATTCGGGTTTGCGGCGAGGATTGCGTCGTACTGGCTTCTTATCTCACCCCAGCCGAGGCGCATCTGAGACGCCGCGCCAGCCCCGTTGGAGAGGATGGTTCTGTATTCGTGATGCCTGCGGACCTCGTCGCCTGCCAGGACGAGCTTCGCCGCGGCGAGCCTGGGCGTCGGCGGGACGAGGAACTTCGCGCTCGTCCTCATCGCCTTGCCCTCGTGGTAGACGACGACCATTATCTCGAGCTCGCGGCAGTGCGTGCCGTCGCCCTTGTAGTGAGGCGCGTCGAACATCGCCACGTGCCGCTTCCCGACGGGGTGCGAACGGTAAACCCTAAGCGTCTTGCCGATCTCCGGATCGATGAGGCGAACCCTGAAATGACATTCGGCGGAAACCTCCACCCATTCGTTCTCCGGCACGCACACTACGCGGCGGAGGTCACGCGGGAAGACCCAGTGGAAAGCGGGCTTTGGGAGCTTGGCGTCTGGCGTCGTTGGCGCTTGGGCCTGGCTGGCCTTTGCCAATGTGGCGGAGGTGGCGAGGCAAAGGACTTCGCCAGGCTTCAGCGGCACGGGGCCTGAGGTCTTGACCTTGCGCTCGGTGAGGAAGTCGAAGGCCTCGTCGTATGGAAAAGCCGCGCGGTCCCAGTCGATCATCGCCGGTGCGCCGCAGTCGAGGTTGGCGAGAACAAGGACAAGCCGTTCCGCCGAAGGGGTGGGGAGAACGCCTTCCCCGTCCGTTCCACACTTCCTCACCACGGCGAGCGTGTTGCCCTCGCCGCGCGTGACGAGCGAGAGCCGGCTCGCGCCGGCGAACGTCGGGTCACTTCTCAATATGTGGTTGAGCCTCGCGATCATGTCGACCATGTTCGATTCGCTGTTCCACGCAAGGTCGTTCTTGCCGTGGACGTCGATCTTCTCGCTGCAGAACCATTCGACGCCATTGGCGATTCCCCATGCGCCCTGCCAGGAGAGAAGCGCCGCGAGCTGCACACGAAGCCGCGCATACGTCTCGCCCTTCTTCGCGAGACGGTCGTTGTCGTGCGTCTCCGCGAAGTGGACGAGCGTGCCGAACTTCTCGCTCCTCGCGATTGCGCTTGGAAGATACCATTCGAAGGCACCGCGGTCGTAGGTCTGGAATATCTCGGAGTACGCCCAGTCGAGGTTTGCCACGGCGAGAAGATCGTCGGTGAGCTTCAGGTCCCCGCCAAGGCCCTCGAGCATGAAGATCGTGTCGGGATACTCCTCCCTGACGCGAGAGACGATGTACTCCCACGTCTTGAGCGGAATCATGTACCCGGCGTCGCACCTGAAGCCGTCGACTCCGTTGCGGCACCAGAAGAGGAAGACGTCCGCCATGTAGGCGCGGAGCTCGGGGTTCGAGTAGTCGAGCTCAACAAGATCGGCCCACTTGACGCCCCACGCGCCCGGCGAGTGGAATCGGCCGTCCGCCTCGCGGCGGAACCAGTCTGGATGGTGCGTCTGAAGCGTCGACGCCCAGCCAGTGTGGTTCGCCGGAAGGTCGACGAGCAAAAGCCCGTGGCGCGCATGCACCGCGTCGATGAGCTCCCTGAACTGATCGAGTGGAGTCGTGAACTCGTCGAACTCCGCCATCGCGGGATCGACTGAGAGAAAATCGGTCGCGGCGAACGGGCAGCCGTATTCGCCCATTACGGCGTACGTCGTCGGGACGGGGAAGGGCGGAAGCGTCTGGATGATGCGGAAGCCCATCCTGTCCATGATGTGGTCGAGACGACGCGCAACTTCGCGGAACGAGCCGAACTGCCGCGGGAAGACTGTGTATATCGTATTGTTCGCCCGCGTTTCCGCGCTCTCGACCTTGACATGGAGGTTGCGTCCCTCGGGCCACTCTGGGACGTTGGACCCCTCGGGGAAGAAGCACGCCTTGCCCGAAAATATGCCGACTTCGTCAAGAAGGATGTCGGCCTTGAAAACCCCCGGTTCCGTCTCCACGAGCGGAATGTCGGTCCACGCGCGGGCAAGCGGCGTCTCGCCGCGCTCCGTCTCGGCTATGATTTCGCGCCTGCGAACGCGGGCGCGGCCAATGTTCGTGCGAAACGCCGCGCGGCCTTTGCGCGGCGTTTTGAGCGTGAGCGTCACGGAAAGTACGTCACCGCGCCACTTGAGAAGAAAAGATTCGGGAGCCGGAGTCTGGGTCATTTTTTCAGAGCGCAGCGCGCTTGATTTCCTTTAGCGTCGTGCGCCCGTCATAGAGCGCCTTGCCGACTATCGCAGCCCTCAGGTTAGGACGCTCGAGCGCTTTCAGGTTTTCGATGTCGAACGGAGAGCTTACGCCGCCCGAGGCCGTTATCTGGCATGTCGGCGCAGCGTCGCAGATCGCCGCCATCTGAGTGAGGTTCGGCCCGCCGAGCATTCCGTCCGTCGCGGTGTCGGTATAGATTATCGTCTTCACGCCGGCCTTGGCGACGGCGGCGGCAAGCTCGGTGGCCTTGACCTTCGTCGTCTCGACCCAGCCCTTCGTCTGGACAAAGCCGTCGCGCGCGTCGATGCCGACGGCGATCTTGTCGCCGTAGAGCTCGACGGCCTCGGAAAGAAACGCGGGATCCTCGAGCGCGGCGCTCCCGATTATCGCGCGCGTCGCGCCCGCCTCAAGAACGGCGCGAAGCGACTCGGGGCTGCGAAGACCGCCGCCTACTTCGACGGGGCCGCCGAACGCCTCGATTATGCGCGCTATCGTCTCGGCATGCTTCGGCGTCCCGGCGAAAGCTCCGTCAAGGTCGACGACGTGAAGTTCCTCGCCGCCCTGCTCGCGCCAGTCCCTCGCCTGCGCCGCCGGATCGTCTCCATAGACAGTGACGTCGTCGGCGCGGCCCTGCCTGAGCCGCACGCATTTACCGTCCTTTAAGTCGATTGCGGGGAGTATTACCATGTCAGATGACTCCCTTCGACGAGGGAACGCCCTTCTCGTTCGGATCGACGGCCTTTGCCTGGCGAAGCGCGCGGGCGAAGCTCTTGAAGAGCCCCTCGCAGACGTGGTGCGCCTCGTCGCCGTAGATCTGTCGGAGGTGTATGTTCGAGCGCGACTCGACAGAGACGGCGCGGAAGAACTCCTCCACGAGCTTAACCTCGAAGTCCTTGACGAACATGTGCTTCATCGCGCACTGCATGACGAGGAACGGACGGCCGCCGAGGTCGAGCGAAGTCTCGCACAGCGCCTCGTCCATCGTAATCGACGCAAAGCCGTAGCGGACGATGCCCTTCCTGTCGCCGAGCGCCTCGTTGAGCGCCTTGCCGAGAACGAGCCCGACGTCCTCCACCGTGTGGTGGTAGTCGACCTTGAGGTCGCCTTCCGCCTTTACGGTAAGGTCGATGAGCGCATGCTTCTTGAGGAGCTCGAGCATGTGGTCGAAAAACCCGATGCCTGTCGATATCACGCCCTCGCCGGAACCGTCGAGGTTCAGCTCAAGGGCAATCTTCGTTTCCTTAGTGTCGCGCGATATATTGGCCGTTCTCATGCGGATATTATATCAAATAAAACCGGCGTTCTGCAGGGCCTCCTCAGTTAGGCCGCTCGGTTTCGCCGCCTTCGCGACGTATTTGCCGACGATGTCGCCTTCGAGGTTCACCATGTCTCCGACCTTCTTCGAGCCGAGCGTCGTGTCCTTCGCGGTCGTCGGAATGAGGTCGACCGCAAGCCAGTCGTCGCCGAGTCCCGAAATCGTGAGCGACACGCCGTCGATCGCAATAGAGCCCTTGAGAACCGATTGCGACGCAAGAACGCGGCCACACCTGACCTTGAGCTGGAAGTCGCGGCCCTTCGGCGTCTTCGCGGCAATTGCGCCGCGGCAGTCGACATGTCCCTGCACGATATGCCCGCCCATCGCATCGCCCGCACGAAGCGCGCGCTCCAAGTTCACCTTCGCGCCCGGCACGAGCTCTGCAAGGCCCGTCCGCGACTCGGTCTCGCGAAGGACGTCCGCAGTAAAGCGCGAACCGTCGCACTTGACGACCGTAAGGCACACGCCGTTGACCGCGACCGACTCGCCCTCCTCGAGCGGCTTCGCCCACGGCGTATCCGCCGCGATTTCGAGGACAAGCCCCGCCCCGCGCGAGACGCGCTTTACCGTTCCTATTCGCTGTATGAGACCTGTGAACATCACTTACCCCCGAAGTCAACCGTCACAAACGAATCCCCGCATGCCATGAAGCTCTCGTCGACATTAAGCTTCCCGCGCAGGGCCTTCTCAATCGGCTGCGACCCGATTACAACAGGAGAGACTATCGTCATCCACTGATCGACAAGACCGTTCTCCGCAAGAGAACGCGCGAGCTTAAGGCCTCCTTCACAGAGAACAGATACGATTCCCATCTTGCCAAGCTCACGAACGGCCTTTGCCGCGTCGTCAAAGACAAGCGTCTTGTTCGGAGCGCCGTCAGTGAACACCTGCGCGTTTTTCGGGAGTCTCCCGCTCTTCGAGATTATCACGCGCACAAGATCGTCGTTGCGCCGGCCATGCGAGAGAAGCGAGGGATTGTCCTTGCGAACCGTTTCCGCGCCGACCATGATGGCGTCGTGGATTTCGCGCAAGGTGCTGCCAGTCAGTCGGCGAGAGTCCTCCGACGATATCCACTTGGCGTTGCCAAAGTCGTCGCAGATCTTTCCGTCAAGCGACATTGCGAGCTTCACCGTCACATACGGAAGCCCGGTCGTCACGTGCTTGCGGAAGTCGCAAATTAAATCGCCTGCCAGTTTCAAGAGGCCTGCATCGCCCTTGAACCGCTCGCACTTCACGCCCGCCTTCGCGAGAGCGCGCTTCGCCTTGCCGCGGTTTTTCGGGTTGGGGTCGGGAACCGCATATACGACGCGCGAGATTCCGGCCGCGATTATCGCATCCGTGCACGCGCCGACGCGGCCCGGCTTCGAGCACGGCTCAAGTGTCACGTAGATCGTTGCGCCTTTGAGAGTCTTTGCACCGCGCCTTGCCGCGCTCTTGATCGCGGCGACTTCAGCATGATCCTTTCCGGCCTTTTTGTGCCAGCCCTCGCCGACTATCTTGCCGCCCTTCACTATCACTGCGCCGACAGCCGGGTTGGGGCGTGTGTGTCCGAGCCCGCGCGCCGCGAGCCCAACCGCCCTCTGCATAAACTCGGCATCCCTGTCCAATACTCTCTGCGTTCTCTGCGTCTTTGCGTCTCCGCGTTAAAAAAAGAAGAACTACTTCATCTCTTTCCCGTATCTGTCGAGCACGGCGTTTATCAATGTGCGGGACTTCGGGCTCGAGAACCAGTTGGCGAGGTCTATCGCCTCGTTGATGACTACGGGCTTCGGGACATCCGACCACTTCATCTCCCAGACACCCATCCGGAGGACGGCGCGCTCCACTGTTCCAAGACGATACAGGTCCCACTTGTCGAGAAGCGGAACGAGAATCCCGTCGATCTCCTGTTTTTTGGCGAGCACGCCTTCCACACGAGCTTCAGCGAATTCCCTGGCCTCGCCGCGGGGATCAGCCCTGCCCTCCTCGTCGTCGAGGGATACAATCTCCTCCCAGAAGGAGTCGATGAACAACCGAACGTCGTCGGGCGGATTCAAGTCCGCCGCCGTCAGCATCTGAATCGCCCACTCTCGGGCCTGTCTGCGTGTCGCCGCCATATCAAAGAACCTTTTGGAGCATATTATACCAAAATTCCCCGCCTGTGCCCTGCCGTCATTCCCACGGCTTGCGCTCGGGCGGGTCGAGATACACTTTGTCGTCAGGACGGAAGGACGTGTCCGCCTGAGGAACGACCTTCGCGAGCTCGGAGAGGAAGCCGACCGACACCGCGACACGCGCCGAAGGACCGAGGTCGACTTCGACCTGTGTCCCGTCTTGGTGGGAAAGCTCGAGAAACACCGGCAGCCGCCCCGGGCTCTTCAGTATCGCCTCGCGGATTCGCACCGCCTTGTCGCCAAGTTCCGGATCGTCGTACCTGAGGCGTATCCTGAGCCCGCCCGAGAGCCCGTCGAGCGCCTCGGCGAGCGGCCGCGCCTCGCGGACGGTGAAGTTGAGATCCCCCACCTCGGGATGCTTCTTGTCGAGCTTGTCGTCCTTCCCGTAGTTGACGCGGTACGAGACTTCCCCCGAGAGCATGACGAGCTGGTCTACGCACGTCTCTACGGAGGAGTGCTTCTCCCACGCCTTCGCGAAGCAGAACGCGTCGAGAAAGCCGCCCGAGCCGTCGTCAAGCTGAAGTATTGCCCACTTCTGCCCAGGCGTTCCGTCTGGACGGGGCTTGCCGAGCTTGACGGTGCAGGCGGCGAGTATGCCGACCATCCTCACGTCGAGGTGCTTGAGGGCACGTTCATCCTTGAGGTGCGGGTTCGACTTCTTCTTCCACTTGTCGACCGGCTGAGCCCTGAGGAGCGCGTCGACCTCCTCCGGCTCGGCGAGCTGCGAGGTCTTGAACGTCGCGACCTCCGATATGACGCGGCGGCACGCCTGAAGCGGATGTCCCGAGACATAGACGCCAAGCAGGTCCCGCTCGTTCTTGAGGTCCTCGGCGGGCGCAAACGGCGGAATCTCCGCGAGCTCTTCGTCCGAAACCTTCTCCTCGCCGCCATCGGCCATCAGGTCGAAGAAGTTCGCCTGGGCGCTCGCCTCCTCCTTCACCTTCTGCTGGCACTTCTTCACCGCAAACTCTATGTTGCCGAAGAGCTTCGCGCGGTTCGGCTCGATAGACGAGAACGCGCCCGTCTTCGCGAGGTTCTCGAGGACGCGCTTGTTGCACGCAAGACTCCCCGCGAGGCGCATGCAGAAGTCGAGGAAACCCGTGTACCTGCCGTTCTTCTCGCGCTCCGCGACTATCGCCTCGGCCGCTGCCTCGCCCACGCCCTTTATGCCGGCGAGACCGTAGCGTATGCCGCGCGCGTCTGGCGTCGGCACGAACCTGACGCCCGACTCGTTGACGTCGGGGAGCCTCAGCTCGAGGTCCATCTCCTGCGCCTCGGCGACAAAGCCGGGGAGTTTGTCGAAGTTCCCGATTTCGGAGGAAATCTGGGCGCACATGAACTCGGCGGGGTAGTGCGCCTTCAGGTAGCCCGTCTGGTAGGCGATCCATGCGTAGCATACGGCGTGCGACTTGTTGAACGCATACGACGCGAACGCGCGCCAGTCATCCCATATCTTGTCGATGAGAGAGCGCGCCTCGGTCTCGTCGGCCCACTTCCCGACGCGGAACTCGGGGTTCGCGAGGCAGCCGTCGACGAACTTGACCGACGAACTTGACCTTCAGCGACTCCATCACGTCGAGCTGCTTCTTGCCCATCGCCTTGCGGAGCTTGTCGGACATGCCGCGCGTGAAGCCGCCGAGGAGACGCGAGAGAAGCATCACCTGCTCCTGGTACACCGTGACTCCGTAGGTGTCCTTCAGGTACTTCTCCATCAGGGGATGGTCGTAGACTATCTCCTCCTCGCCCTTCTTGCGGCGGACGAAGGACGGGATGTACTCCATCGGACCCGGGCGGTAGAGCGCGTTCATCGCGACGAGGTCGGTAAGCCGCTCCGGCTGCAGCGCCATCAGCCACTTCTTCATGCCGTCGGATTCGAACTGGAAAAGCCCCGTCGTCTCGCCGCGCCCGAAGAGCTCGTACGTCTCGACGTCGTCGTCGGGTATCCTGTCGGGATCGAGCATCCCGTCGGCGCCGCGCAGGGACTCGGGGACGCGGGGATTGTCCGGGCCGAGGATCGCGACGCATTCCTTCTCGACCGTCAGCGTCTTGAGGCCGAGGAAGTCCATCTTCAGAAGACCGACCGGCTCCACGAAGTGGCCGTCGTACTGCGTGGTGAGAAGCGACTCGCCCTCGGTCGGCATGACGGGCAGCGTCTCGGTCAGCGGGTCGCGCGAGATGATGACGCCGCAGGCATGGACGCCAGGCTGCCGCATGCCGCCCTCGAGCCGGCGCGCGCGCTCCATGAGAAGATGCACCGTCTCGTCGTCGGAGTTGAACGCGTCGACAAGCCCCTGGGAATAGTCGGCGTTCGGGTTGCCGTTCTTGTCCTTGGTGCTCGTCGCCTTCTTGAAGGTGATCTTCGGGGTCTCCGGCACGAGCGCGGCGAGCTTGTTCGTGTCGG
>ONVK01000077.1 GCA_900321255.1 uncultured Lentisphaerota bacterium
GACAAGGCGGACGCCGCGTTCAAGGCGATCAACAAGTTCACGGGCTTCGAACTTGCCGCGGCGGTTTCGGCGACGAACGGCAAATTCGACTGGAACATGACGAATCCGGCGGGCGAGGCCATCAAGAAGGCGCTCGACGCGCAGATGGAGCTTTCGGACAAACTGCGGCAGATCGCCAACCAGCTGCCGCGGGGGGAGCTTGCGGACTCGCTCGAGGAGGCGATGATGCAGTGCGACCGCCGGACTTGCGAGATACAGACACTCGTCTGCCAGTTCGCCGCCATTCTCGAAAACGATCCCATTCCCGGGGATCAGGCGACCATCGACCATCTCAACCAGACGCTTGAGAAGCTTCTGCCGCGGCAGGCGCTCAAGATGCACGGCAACGACGCCGCGATTGCGGCGATGAGGGAGGCGGTCGAGCCGATTGCGAACCGGCTAGACGAGCTCGCGAAGACGCAGGGGAAGGGCGCGCTGCTTTCAAACCAGGAGATCGCCGCGATCGGACGCGAGATCGACACGATGTCCAACGCCCTTAAGGACGCCGTAAAGCGCGGCACGGCGGGCAAAGGCGGAATCGGCATCGACCGCACGCTCTTCACGGCCGCGAAGGACATCCTCGACGCGGTTGGCGGCAAGCTCGCGAACGCACGGCGCGAAATCGCGAAGGAGTCGATGGTAAACTTCGCCGAGAAGGCGTTCGCGCCGCTTCCCATGAAGATACTCGACCCGAAGTTCCTGCCGATCCTCAAGGCGCTCTCGCCCGACGTGGCGGTAGTTGTCGCAAGGCGCGAAAAGCTGCGCCGCGCGGCGGTCGCGTACGCGAAGGACCCCAATGACGCGAAATACAAGACGCTGAAGGACGCGACGGAGGGCTACGCAAAATCAAGGAACGAGTGGAGTGCCATAAAAGAGGGCCTGCGGAAACTGGCGGACAGCATGGCCGGCGCCATCATCTCCCGCGATGGCGACAGGGAGGCGAAGATCGCGAGCGTGATTGCGGGTGTCGTCAAGAACTCTGGCATGCTCAACCCCGCCGAGATGGCCGCCGGCAAGTCTCATGCCCTGGAGTTTGCCAAACTGTACATACCGTTCGCGGGGGATGTGCTTGTCGATCCGGACAAGAACGTACATACACTCACGCTTCGCAAGCTCGTCAACGCATCGAACGGCGCGATGTCGCAGACCGTCCACCTCAAGCTGATGCACGAGACGGCCGAGAACATGTCCAACGCCGATTTCCTGACGAGCGACACCGTGCGCGCCGCCTTCGAGGGCAAGCTCAGGTTCACGACGCTCGTCGAGGCGCGTCTCCACGGTCTGAGGGACGAAGACGTGGATCCGAAGCTGGACGACGCAAACCACGTCTCGTCTGTGAAGCTCGGCAGCGGCTCGTTCAACTCCGTCTACGAAGTCGGCTACAAGGACGGCACGTCGTACATCTTCAAGCCGGAGGCGCCGGGGCGCCAGGCCATGGAGAACCTGACGATCGCGAAGGGAATCGAGTCGACGCAGATGGTCGCCCAGCTCAACATAGCCTCCCAGAGGACGGCGGACGCGCTAGGGCTCGGCGACGTCATGGTCAAGACCACGGTCGGCTCGCACAAGGGCGATTTCGGCATCTTCATGGAGAAGGCGAAGGGCGTGGAGGCGGAAGACTTCCCGAATCTCGGGATTTCCGTGAAGGCCCCGGAGGGAGACCTTACCGTGCGGCAGATAAAGAAGCTGGACGACGCCAAGTACGCCAAGGTCGTGGGCGGGCTGATGCGCCAGGCGAACCGGCTCGAGTGGTTCGACATGATCACCGGGCAGGGAGACCGCCACAGCCACAACTTCTTCATCTCGGTGGGGAAGGACGGGACCGTCTCGGTGAAGGGCATCGACAACGACGCGTGCTTCCCCGACTACCGCACGGGAATCCGCACTTTTCAGCTCACCAAGGCCAATGCCGACATCCTCAAGAATATAATGAAGGAAACGGCGGCGCAACTGTATCCGAAGAGCAAGAAAGAGCGGGAGTCTCTCGTGAACACGTTCATGGCCGATCCCGGCATCGAGTTCCATGACGACGGCACCGCGACGGTCGACACGACGCAGTTCAAGACGCCGATCCTCCACTACTGCCTCCTCAACACCGTCGGCATGCACACGACCGCGATGCCGGACTACATCGACGAGGATCTCTACAACCATCTCATGGCGCTTGCCGAGCCGGGCGAGAAGCGCGATAATTACATCGCCGAGCTCACGGCGAATCTGCCCGAGGGCGCGAAGAGCGCAGCGATTTCGCGGCTCGACGAAGCCATCTTCTACGCGAAGACACTGTACTACAAGGGGCATGTCGTTTCGGCGGAGTCCTGGAACGACCACGACACGCAGCGCAAGATCGCCGGCCCCGTCCCTCCGAACAGGGCGAACGGCTGGTACGACGACGTAGTGACGGTGGGTTCCAAGACAGTCGGCACCTCGGTCAAAGGCAAGCAGTATGTCGGCCTCCGCATCCTCCACCTCACCGAAGGGTATTTCCGCCGCAACATCATGAGCGCCATCGCCAAGCCCGGGTGGTTTGATGAAGGGATGTAGCCGTTTCCGGTTCTGCCGCAAGACAGTCACAAGACGCAGACGATACTCAACATGACATAGATTATGCTATACTATTCGGCAAATGGGTAAGCTGTTCATAATCGACATGATGCCCTTTCTCTACAAAGGGCATTTTGTGTTTCTCAGAAATCCGCGTCTTACTTCGACTGGGATCAACACCTCGGCGCTGCTTGGGCTCGCGTCCGGGCTTCAGTCGATCCTTAAGCGCGAGAAACCCACCCATGCCGTTCTCGCCATGGACCCAGGCGGGCCGACTTTCCGCCACGAGGCGTATCCGCAGTACAAGGCGCAGCGCGAGAAGATGCCAGAGGATCTCGCGGCTTCTATTCCATACGCATTCGAACTCGCAGAGGCGCTCAGGATCCCCGTCGTGCGCGTCGACGGTTTCGAGGCGGACGACGTGATGGGGACGCTTGCGGTTAAGGGCGCCTCGGCGGGCTTCGACGTATACATGGCGACGCCCGACAAGGACGCCGCGCAGCTCGTGAGGCAAGGCGTAAAGCTCTACCGCCCTGCGCATGCCGGCGACGATGCCGAGATATACGACGAGGCGAAGGTCTGCGAACACTGGCATCTGCGCGAGCCGCGCCAGATGATCGACTATCTCGCGCTCGCCGGGGACGCGTCGGACAATATCCCGGGGATACGCGGCGTAGGCGAGAAGACCGCGGCAGATCTTCTTTCGAAATTCGGGGATGTCGAGGGAATCATCGCTAACGTCGACAAGATAAAAGGCAAGCTCGCGGAGAAGGTGTACGCTGGGCGCGACGACGCGACGATTTCAAAGTTCCTCACTACCATCCGCACAGACGTCCCGATCGAGCCCGACTGGGATGCCTACAAGCTCGACGGCGTCGACCGCGGCAAACTTGCCGCGGTGTGCGAGAAGTTCGAGCTCCGCCGCCTCGCAAAGGAGCTTTTGGGGGAAGATGATTTGGTAGGGTCCGCTCTCCGAGCGGACCGCGGACGCCTCGGAGAGGCGCCCCTACCAACGAGCGGACGCCTCGGAGAAGCGCCCCTACCGCATTCCACGATTGCAACGTCGTCGCACGACTACCGGCTTGTCACCGACGAATCTGCCGCGCAGGCGCTTCTTGCGGAGCTTATGGCCGCGCCACGCGTCGCGTTCGACATCGAGACCGCGCCGCGCGAGCCGGGAATGAGCGCGACGGACGCGCGGACGTGCCGGCTTCTCGGCATTTCGTTCTCGACCGCCCCCGGGAAGGCGTGGTACGCGATCGCCGATCTCGTCGACGTGTTCCGGCCGCTTTTCGCCGACAAGTCGAAGATCCTCGTCGCGCACAACGGCAAGTACGACCGCACCGTCCTGCACCGCTACGGCATCGGCTTCGCTTCTACTCCGCGCGACACGATGCTCGAGCACTACTGCCTCGATGCCGCCGCGCGCCACGGCCTCAAGGAACTTTCGGAGCAGTTGCTCGGCTACCGCATGATCCGCTTCGAAGACGTGGCTGGCGAGCCCGAGCGCGGCAAACCGGAGCCGACGCTCGCGGGTAAGGACTTGAAACTTGTTTGCGACTACGCGGCGGAAGACGCCGATTTCACGCTTCGGCTTGACGACGTCCTGCGTCCGCAGGTGCCCGTCGCGCCCGCGCCGCTGCCGAACGCGCTCTCCGACGTCGAAGAGCCGCTCGTGAAGATACTCATCGACATGGAGCGCGAGGGCGTGAAGATAGACGTCGAGGCGCTCAAGCTGTACGGCCGGGAGCTCGACCGCGAAATCCTCTCGCTCACGCAGCAGATTCTTTCGTATGCAGACCCCGGCTTCAACCCCGACAGCCCGAAGCAGCTCGGGGCGCTTCTTTTCGGGAAGCTCGGGCTTTCCGGCGGAAAGAAGACTTCGAGCGGTCAGTTCTCTACCGACGAGAAGACGCTGTCGAAGCTTGCCGGCGAGCATCCGATAATCCCGCTCATTCTCGAATACCGCGCCTGCACGAAGCTGAAGTCGACATACGTCGACAAGCTCCCGACGCTCATCGACGAGAATGGAAGGGTGCATACGACCTATGCGCAGGCTTTTACAGAGACGGGGCGGCTCAGTTCGTCCGACCCGAATCTCCAGAACATACCGATCCGCACCGAGCGCGGCAAGCTGATACGAAAGGCGTTTGTCGCGCGCGACGAAAAGCACGTCCTCATCTCGGCCGACTACTCGCAGATCGAGCTGCGTCTCATGGCCGCGATGTCGGGCGACGAGGCGATGCTCGCCGCGTTCAGGAACGGCGAGGACATTCACCGCGACACGGCGAGCCGCGTCTACGACGTGATGCCGGCTTTTGTCACTCCCGAGCAGCGCGCAAAGTGCAAGATGGTCAACTTCGGCATCATCTACGGAATCTCCGCGTTCGGACTGTCGCAGCGGCTCAAAGTGCCTCGCAAGGAGGCCGCCGACCTGATCGAGACATACTTCAAGCTCTATCCGAAGGTCAAGGTCTACATGGAAGCCGCGATCGCGAAGGCGAGGGAGAAGGGCTATGCCGAGACGGTTCTCGGCCGCAGGCGCACGCTCCGCGACATCAACTCGAGAAACGCGACGGCGCGCCAGGCTGCGGAGCGAGACGCCATCAACACGCCGATACAGGGTTCGGCGGCCGACCTGATCAAGGTCGCGATGGTAAAGGTAGACAAGGCGCTCAAGGCCGAGAATCTGCGCGCGAAGATGGTTCTCCAGATACACGACGAGCTTGTCTTCGACGTGCCCTTGGGCGAGGCGGAGAAGGTCAAGGAAATCGTGACGCGCGAGATGACGACCGCGCTCGACTTCGGCGTCCCTCTCGAAGTCGGCATAGGAATCGGCGACAACTGGCTTGAGGCGCATTGACTTTTGTTTTTCCGTCTCCCCAATCGTTCCGCGCTGAGACGACCGCGGGCCATAGTTGCATCGCGCCTGTGGTTGTGGTAAAATATTTCATCATAAAGCGAATCCTTCTTCCCCTGCTGCTCCTCTCCCTCGTCGCAACCGCTGCGGATGAATACGCCGGCGCGCAGCTGCCGATTGTCTTCGCTGGGCCGCAGACGTTCACCCACAACGGCAAGCTCGATGCGCACGATCTTGTAGATCGGAGGTTCCTCCCTCACAACTACGCAGGGAAACTCGATGCAGACCGCGTCTATCCGATCTACGATGCTGGGTCTCCGAAGCTCGTCACGTCGATTCTGATCCAGGGATCGACCGACCCCGAGTTCTACAATACGAGCCGCGTCGGCTCGTTCCTCGTCTACGGCTCGAACGACAAGACGGAGTGGACGCTCTTCTGGGAGGGCCACTCCCTGTCGATCAACACCCACGAATTCATCCGTCTCGTGCGAGACCCCGCCACGGGCACCTGCTCCGCGTGGACGCTTGTGGCACCGTCAGTCGGCTCGATGCCCGTTATGTCCACAGCTACGCTCAAGGGCGACTACGACGATTCGTCCTACCCCTGCTCGACGCGCTACCGCTACTACCGGATCGAGGCGAGCCCCAAAGCGGACTTCCATACCGTCAACGCCGGCGAGTTCTCGCTCTGGACACCGGATCTATGCGTCTTCGCCAAGCGTCCC
This sequence comes from uncultured Lentisphaerota bacterium, assembly GCA_900321255.1. Lineage (GTDB taxonomy): Bacteria > Verrucomicrobiota > Kiritimatiellia > RFP12 > UBA1067 > UBA1067. The sequence continues at coordinate 6,169 of ONVK01000077.1, forward strand.
ATCATCGCGACGAGCCTCTCGGCGTTCGATTCACCGGACGACCTGGAAGGCGTGTCGTTCCGCGGGACGCTCACTTATGCGCCCGCCGGGACGGCTGACATCCTCGTCGCGATCGCCAGGCAGGACTACGGCGCGGACCTCGCCGCATGGCGCGCCTCCGGCGCGCAGGTCGAAACGATTGCGACGGGTCTTGCCTCCGGCGCGGACTTCTCCGCCAAGGTCGGGCTTGGCAAGGGCATCTGGCATACGCGCACGTTCGCCGTCTCGGGCGCCGACGTCACGGCGTCGCCTGTCACTTTCCGCGCCGTCGTCGGCACCGCGGCCGAATATCCCGCGGCGCACTATTCCGGCTGGAACGATGACAAATGCTTGAAGATGTACAACGGCAATCTCGACGACTGGGGTGACGTCCAAAGCGGGGACAGTGCCGTCTTCGTTTTTGACTGCACGGGTATGTCAGACCGCTACCCGGCGGCCCTCCGCATCTGGACGCGCGTCGGCTCGCTCGACATCGAGAAGATCCGCGGCCGCACGGCCGTCGTGTCCGTGACGTCCGATCAAATCGAATGGCCAGCCGGCGAGACGGTCCAGTCCGAAACGCCGCGCAAGGTCTACAACGACATCTCCGCCAACACGCAAGCATCCGCGAACTGGACGATCGTCGAGGACCTCTCCTGGACGCAGATGGACTGGATGGACTGCTGCTACGACGTCGTCCTGCCGGAGAACCTTGCCCGCACGGCGAAGTATCTCAAGGTCACGAATGTCTCCATGGCCCACGCCCGCGAGTTCGAAGTCCGCACGCTCAAGAAGGGCGGCCTGATCATGCTGGTGAGGTAGCCCGCTCGCTTATGGAAAATGCAGCCATGAAAGATGTTTTTGAAGTTGACGGGGCAAAATGCGTCAAATGCGGCGCATGCGTTCGCGACTGCGCCTTCGGGGCGCTCAAGATGGCGGACGGAGCGCCGCGCATGGTCTTTCCGGAACGGTGCATGAAATGCCAGCACTGCCTCGCGATATGCCCCACGGGCGCCGTAACGTTCGACGGGCGAAAACCCGAGGATTCCGTCCCGGTGAAGGGCCTCGCCCTGCCGACGCTCGACGAGGTGGAGAACTGGATGCGCGCGCGCCGGTCGGTTCGTCGCTTCGCCGCTGAAGACGTAGACCGCGCGACTCTCGACAGGATTCTCGCTTCGCTCGGCAACGCGCCGACCGGATGCAACGCGCGATCCCTCACTTTCACGTGCTTCCCGACGCGTGCGGCTACGGACCGCTTCCGCGCCGGATTCATATCCGCGATTGAACGGCATCGCGACGGCACGCGCCTTCTTCCGCGCTGGCTCGCCGTTCCCGCGATCAGGCTGCGCAAGGGCGGGGAGGACATGTTCTTCCGCGGTGCGAGCGGAATCCTCATCGTGTCGTCCGACGAGACTGCTCCAGGCGTAACCACACCGCGCGAGGACGTGACAATCGCCTGCGCCCAGTTCGAGATGCTTGCGAACGCGGCGGGAATCGCGACGTGCTGGTGCGGCTTCCTCGGCCTCGTGCAGAAGGAAGTGCCGGAGATCCTCGAGGCGACGGTCGGCATCCGCCGCACGACGCCGTTCTACGCGATGCTCTTCGGCCGGCCGGCGGTGCACTACGCGCGCTGCGTCCAGCGCGACTCCTACGCCCGCATCGACTACAGATAAACGGTTCTTTATAAAGGACTGACGACTGAGGACGAACGACTGAGGATCGCGGCGGAATTGTGCTTCGCGCCCGCTGCCGCCATCGTCTGTCCTTTGTCGTTTGTCGTCCGTCCTCTAACTCTCTACACGCTTTCCGCGCGCGGCAGAATTTCCGATAGACTGAAAGAATAAGTTTATGGTATGATATCGCTGCTCCCCGGGATTGAACTCCGTGGCGACGGAGGTACGAACGGGAGCCTTTGATGAGCCGTCGGGTTGAAACCGAAGTAGTCTCGCTGAGAACGGATCGAAAAGCCTGAAGGGTGGGCGGACGGTCCGGGAGGGGGCGTCGATGTCGGGAACCGCGGCCGCCGATTGGGAACGTGAGGAGGAGGCTTCCTCCGCGGGCTTGAGCGCGAATGCGCGGCCCAGGCGTCGTCGGCATTTGGCGAGGCATCGCCTATTCCGAAAATGCGCCGTAGGCGTATTGTATTCAGTGGCCGTGGTCCGGCCACGCAATGCGCCGACACAACGCAGAAAGGAATAGGAGTCCGAAATGGATCAAATATGTCCGAAGTGCGCCACGGGAATATGCCCTTGGCGTGATGGAATCATGTGCAGGAATTATGTCTGCGAAAGAGATGACGCCAACAAAGGGATGGAGGATTTGCTCAAGGGGCTTCCTCCTGACTTCGACGAGATATTCCGAGGATTGTCACGAGAAGGGGATAAGGCGTGTAAGGTGAACGGAGGTATGTCATGAATAATAATAGCGTTATAGTCAAAGAGTCTGGCAATCTCATGGGCGACAGCGTGATCGTCAATGGCGACAGATTCGACATTCGTTCCGTAATATACACGATTCGCGGTGTGCAGGTCATGCTCGACAGGGATTTGGCTGCGGCTTATCAGGTTACAACCTCCGTGTTTAATCAAGCTGTCAAACGTAATGCCAATCGCTTTCCTGAAGGGTTCCGCTTTCAATTGTCAAAAGAAGAAAACGACGTTTTGATATCACAAATTGTTATATCAAAACGAAATGCTGGGCATGAAACGCGCGGCGGATATCATAAGTTGCCTTATGCATTTACCGAACAGGGCATAGCCATGCTGTCCGGAGTGCTGAAAAGCGATGTCGCAGTGGCTGTGAGCATACGGATAATGAATGCCTTTGTCAACATGCGACGGTCGCTGTCATTGATGGCTCCAATGTTGACGAGACTGGAATCCGTTGAACGTCGTCAGATTACCGACCAGTCTCGCAACGAGGCGCGCTTTGACGAGATTTTCAGAAAGATGAGCGAGGACGATGTTCCAGACTGCCAGATTTTCTACCAGAACAGGTTTTGGGACGCGAAGTCTCTGCTTGTCAGAATCATCCGCCGCGCAAAGAAGGAACTTATCGTGGTAGACGCCTATCCAGGCGTAGCGATGCTTGACATTCTCGCGAAGCGCGGGCGTGCCGTGAAGATTGAGCTGATTACACATTCCAACGGAGAACTCGAAGAAAGCGATTTCGAGGCATTCGGAAAACAGTGTGGCAAGTTCACGAAGTCGATATGCGGAATTTGCCATGATCGATTCATCATTATTGACAGCACCGAGATATATGCAATTGGCGCGTCGCTGAAGGATGCCGGCCGGCTTACGTTCGGTGTTTCAAAGATGGGTGATTCCGTGATTCCTGGACTTCTTGCCAATCTGCGCAATGCGACATCGGTGCGGAAGGAGTATGCCAAATGAAACGCCGTCGCTTCACAGATGCGTGCGTCTCTAAGGCGCGGACAGGGGTTAATGCGAGTTTTGAATTATTTGCAAATTTTGCAAATTAATACCGAGCGTGGCAATGGTATGTGCAAATTTTGCACATACCACTTCCCTTTGGCGATCCTCTTTCAATGGGTTTAGCCGCAAAGAACGCAAAGCTCGCAAAGGTGTTGGGATGGGGAGAAGGGTGAGCGCTCGGCCCCTTGCGGCCCCTTCGGGGTTCGCGCGCACCCTCTTGGGACTTTGCTTCGCAAAGCTCCTCGCTTCGCTCGTCGGGGGACCTGACGGCTTCGCCGCAGGTGCATCTCGCGCTCAGGCAACCCGACGCCTGCCGGCGCGGCGGAGGCAACACACGTCACCTTTCGCCTCTCTTTCGTGTAGCCCCGCAGGGGCGTTTTCGTGTGCCGTGAAGACGGCTTTCGTGCCGCGGGCATCTGACGCGGACCGAAGGTCAAGACGACGCGTAGATGACGGGCGAAGGTCGCCCACGCAGAGCAATCCCTGTAAAGCCAACTGAACCACCGCGCGAGTTTCAAACCTCGGCGTCGACGCGTCGTCTCAAGCGGCGTTAGCCGCGCGTCAGATGCGCCGCGTTTCGTGGTCGCGCGTAAGCGCTCCAACCCCAAAAATCCAGTTAATCCTGTAAATCCTGTCTAAAACATTCCGCCAGGTCGCGCGAAGCGCCGCGGATTATCCTCTGTTTTCTTCGGCGGGAGAAGCTGGATTTTGGTATAATACTCACTGTCAGAAACGGGAACGCATCTGACCTCATAGCTTCGCGACGTGAACCGCCGCAGTAAAACAACAAATGAATGAACATCTTCTAAACCAGGATTATCGGGACATGGTGGAGTGTCTGCTTGCCGCTGGAGTGGACTTCATGCTTGTCGGTGGCTATGCCGTTGCACTTCATGGCTGGCCGAGGACGACGTTTGACATAGACTTCTGGATCATGGCGAACCCAGAAAACGCAAAATCTATTTTGCAGGCGATAAGGTCATTTGGCGCACCGCTCATGGATCTTACCGAGGAGGACTTTCACAAGCCTGGAATGGTGTTCCAGATTGGCACGGAGCCACAGCGCATCGACATTGTTTCGGCAGTTGATGGACTTGAGTATTCGGATGCCGTAAAACGCGCCGTCAAGATGAATGTCGATGGCCTTGAAATCAAGGTTATTTCTATTGACGATCTCATAGTCAACAAACGCGCGTCTGGCCGTCCCAAGGACATAGCTGACGCCGTTGCGCTTGAAAGAATCAAGGCGAGGAGCGGGAATGGATAGGACTGTCGTTAGAAAGACAACCTTAAAAGAGCAGGACGAGGCGTTTTGCCTCTCGCTGTCAATTGACGAGCGCCTGAAGGTTCTCGAGGAGCTGAACCGTATCGGGCGGCTCGCGGCCGGCTACCCCGAAGCCCGACTTGACAGGAGCAAGGTGCGCGCCGCCTAATCTGCACGCTCTACACGTTCTACACGGCTAAATGATTTAACTCCGACGGTTGAGAAAGCGGCCTCCGCTACCGCTGCGGCTTATGCTCCGCTCGTTTCAACCGCCGCAGCATTGTATTGCTTTCGCTACGGGGAGTTTTGGAGTCTTGGAGGGTGTTGGAAACAACTTTGTTTTTACCAGTTGTTCATGTTGTTTCCTGTTTTCCAACGACTTCCTCGCTTGTGGTGGTCGCTCTGTTACAATGTGTTTTAGCCGCAAAGAACGCAAAGGGCGCAAAGAAATGGAAAACCAGCGACTACGCCCAACAATCTTTCCCGAAAAGCCGTCGCTTTTGGTATAATACTCACTGTCAGAAACGGGAACGCATCCGATTTGATCCAAATGAAATCCCGTTGCCTAATCAACAATGAATGCAATTCTATCATGGTATGTTGAACATTCCTGGGCGATGATCCCGACAGTGTATCTCGTCATGAGTCTGTTCGCATTCATTGTTTATGCATCGGATAAACGTGCCGCAGTTCGCGGAGACTGGCGTGTGTCCGAATCGACTTTGCATGTTCTAGAGCTTCTTGGAGGGTGGCCTGGTGCGTTGTTTGCACAAAAGCGATTGCGGCACAAGTGCAGCAAGCTGTCGTATCAGATAGAATTCTACGTGATGGTCGCACTGAATCTGGTGGGGTTGGCGTATGTCGTATATGGGATGATAGTTGGTGATTGGTCCGTGTCGAGGTTGAGAGCGTTTATGGGAATGTCGTAAAAATGGATTGATGGGGCAACTCGATGAGCAGTAAAAACATAGTTGATGTTGTCGGTGCCATCATCAAAGATGGTGATCGGTATCTTGTCGGCCAGAGAGCGGCGAACAAGGCGCAGGGTGGCCTTTGGGAATTCATTGGCGGCAAGATAGAGCCCGGTGAAACTCCTGAACAGGCGCTCGCTCGTGAATGCCGCGAAGAGCTTGCCCTCGAAATCGAGGACGAACGCATAATCGATTCGGTTGTGCATGAATATCCCGAGAAGACGATACGCTTGACTCTTATCTCTTGCTCGCCGAAGCACGGTTCAATTCCTAAGGCCCTGGAGCATCAGCAGATAAGATGGGTGACGGTCCCCGAGATGCGCGGGATGCCATTTGCCCCGGCGGATTCCGAGTTGATAGATAAATTGTTTTTGGAAGAGGGTGTATGAAGTTTGATCTTACACAGCCAGGTCTATACTACCTTTTGAATACGCCCGAGGTAAAGGCGGAAATTGAGCGACTTAAGCTTAACGAGAAGGCCTCGTATGAAGAAAAGCCTGATGCGGATACGATAGCGCGCATGATGGCGCGGGCGATTTCTGACGAAGTTGAAAAGTTTATCGCTGACAAATTAAAAGAAGAAGCCGCAAAGAAAGATCGCTCTGACGATTGGGTGCATGATGCTCTTAAGAACCTTCCTGAAACAATTGAGTTAAAGAATGCGGCAGCAAGAACCTTGCCAGCAGAAGGAACGACTGACAAGAACATCTTAAAAGAAATTAAGTTGATTCCTGATGCGGATGAAACAGAACGTCCAAATACTGATCTGACTGAATCTGAATTGATCGTTCCAAATGGACGTTCATTGCAGCTGGGCAACGAGATTGAGCGAGAGCTGAAGTCATGCGAAAGTGCCGACTGGCTTGTTTCATTCATCAAGCTCAAGGCAATAAGGGCTTTCTATCCACAACTCCAGCAGTTTTGCGGCAGGGCAAACTCAGATGGTTCGCCTCGATTGCGAATCGCCACAACAACGTATATGGGGGCGACCGACTTGGAGGCGCTTAAGCTGCTTTTTAAGCTCCCCAACACCGAAGTGAAAATTTGCTTCAACACATCGCAGACAAGACTTCATGCCAAGGCGTATATATTTCATCGTAAAACGCAGTTTGGCTCCGCTTACATTGGTTCTGCGAATCTTTCTTCTCAGGCGCTCACATCTGGTCTTGAGTGGACTATTAAGGTTGCACAGCAGGAAATTCCGCATTTGTGGGCTCGATCAATAGTTGAGTTTGAATCGTGCTGGAATGACGAGAACTTCGAAACATGCACAGAGGGCGACATTGACCGGATCAGGGCGGCGTTGAATGACAACAGGGTCCAGGTCGCGACTTGCAAGAAATCCGTTTCCGATGAGAGCCTGCGTTCATATGTAACCATTCATCCTCATTCATACCAAGCCAAAATGGTTGCTGAGCTTGCGGCAGAGCGTGACTTTGGGAAGCATCGCCATCTTATTGCCTCCGCAACAGGAACAGGGAAGACTATTGTTGCGGCATTTGACTACGCAAACGAGGCAAAGAAGTTGAAGCGAAAGCCAAAGCTGTTGTTTTTGGCTCACAGGAAGGATATTGTCGAACAGGCCAGAGAGAAATACAGGGCCGTGTTGCAAGAGCCTAAATTTGGCGCTTTGATTTCTGATGGGGCGTCATTTGACTCGCAGGCGGCTGAGCAGATCTTTTGTACGGTTCAGTCATGGGCAACGCACGTCTGTAAACAGCTGCCATATGATTTCTTTGATCTTATCGTTATGGACGAGTGTCATCACGCGGCGGCTGCGTCATATCAGGAGATAATCCAGTTTTACCACCAGCCGATTGAGAGTGGCAAGACTGATTTGCTTGGACTGTCTGCGACTCCGTTTCGTGCGGACGGCAAGGATATCCGCGGCGACTTCGGCGGCGACTTCACGCATGAGTTGTCTCTTGCTGAGGCGATTGAGCATGGCCATATCGTGCCTTTTACATATTTCGGCATTGATGATGACGTTGACTACTCTGATGTAAATTGGGGACAAGGCGAGAAAGAGCAGATAGAAAACATCTTGCATCACAACGGCAAGCATCTTCAGAATGTCCATCAAACAGTTCTGAAGTATGTCGCAGACCTGTCGTCGTTGCGAGCCGTTGGTTTTTGCGCGG
>ONVK01000087.1 GCA_900321255.1 uncultured Lentisphaerota bacterium
AGGCAAGGCGCGTCCTTTCCGCTCGCGGGCTTCTGGCATCTGCGTCCGCAAAACCCTCCCACGTCTTCATCCGCACATGACGCCGGCAGAGTTCATCGATGACCCTAACTGGGCGGACTTCCTTCCCGAAATGGACAGGGCGCCGCGCGCGCGTGCGCTTCCTACGCACGAGGACTGCTCGCGCATCGACTGCGAGTCTGCCGCGATGCACCTGAGGCGCGGCGGAACGCTTGGACGCATGGACGGCTACGAGGAACGCCCCGGGCAGATCGACATGCTCTCCGCAATCGTCCATGCGTTCAACTCGCGCGAGCACCTGATGATAGAGGCGGGGACAGGCGTCGGGAAGTCGCTCGCCTATCTCGTCCCATCGATCCTCTGGGCTGCCACGAACGATACACCGGTCGTCGTCTCGACGGCGACGCGCAACTTGCAGAGCCAGCTGATCGGCTCGGACATTCCGCGCGCGCTTGAAATTCTCGGTGATGGTGCGGCGAAGTTCAAGGTCGCGCTTTTGAAGGGGCGCGCGAACTACCTCTGCCTTCGCGCCGTGGGTGATTTCTTCGCGCCCGGGTTCTGGACGATGTCGAAGGAGGAGCAGGACGAGATGCCGCACTTCATCGACTGGCTCAAGTCTACGCCAGACGGCGATCTCGACCAGTACGAGGGGCTTCAGCGCAGTTTGCTTGTCTGCCCCGGCGAGGAGTGCAGCGGGAGGCACTGCCCGTTCTACTCGCGCTGCTTCGTCTACCGTGCGCGGAAAAAGGCGGCGGAAGCGGATCTTATCGTCGTCAACCACTCGCTCGTTCTCGCGGAGGCGGCCGGAGGCAACGCGGCGATCCTCCCCGCCTACGGGCGTCTCGTGATCGACGAGGCGCACAACCTCGAGGGCATAGCGACCGACGCCTTGAGCAGCGAGTTCTCCATGCCGGAGCTGACTCGTCTTCTCAACCGGCTTATCCGCCGCGGCAAGGGGCGGCGCGGACGCGCGGGCGGAATCCTCGCGTCGGTGGAGCGGCAGCTTGCGAAGGGCGTGCTTGCGGGAACTGACGTCGGCGAGCATGTCCGCCGGCTCCTCTCTGGTGCGACGAGCCTCGTGGTGCGCATCGTCGACGCCGCGGACGAGATACTCGAACTTGCTGAACGCGAGGTGCTTGCCGACCACACGCGCGACATCGTCCGCTACAGGGGGCCTGTCGACGTGAAGGACGCGCACCTCAGGTTCGACGACGCTGTCGCGCAGATGGTGACGCTCCTCCACGACCTCGGCGACACGCTCGAGAATTCCGCCGCGCCAGGCGAGCTTAACTTCTGCGCCGACCTCGCCGCGCAGGTAGGCGGCATCGCCGAGAGCTTCGTCGCGTTTGCGAACGTGGTAGACTTCGTGCTCAAGGGTGCGGACGATGCGCATGTCTGCTGGGCGGAGCGCGTGCGGCTCGAGAAGCGGCGCCGCTATGTGCGGCTTGTCGCCGCGCCCCTTTCTGTCGCGGACGCTCTCAGGAAGATGCTCTACGACCTGAAGGACTCTGTCGTCCTCTCGTCCGCGACTCTGCGCGTCGGCAACGACTTCAAGTACATGTGCCGCCGCCTCGGCTTCTGCGACGCGGCAGATGTGCCGCCCGCTGAATCGCGCTTCCGCTGCCTCACGGCGACTTCGCCGTTCGACTACTTCAGGCAGTGCCTTGTGCTGGCGCCAGACTGCCTGCCCGATCCCTCGGCGGACTCGGCGGGATACTCCGCTGCCCTCGCCGCGCTTCTCAAGGACCTCTTCTCGGCGACGAACGGACGTGCGCTCGTCCTTTTCACGAGCTACGAGATGATGAAGTCGGTTGCAGACTGTGCGGCGGTTCCGCTCGCGGAGGCAGGCATCCGCCTGCTCGTGCAGGGCGAGGGGCTTTCGCGCGAATCGATGACGCAGGCGCTCAAGGCGGATTCCAATATAGTCCTCTTCGGCGCACAGTCGTTCTGGGAGGGCGTCGACGTCGCGGGAGAGGCGCTTTCCTGCGTCGTCATCGCGCGTCTTCCGTTCGCGCAGGTGGGCGACCCGATAGTGGAGGCGAGGGGCGAGCGGGTCGAGCGAGAGGGCGGCAGCTCCTTCCGCGACTATACTCTCCCGGAGGCGGTGATACGCTTCCGCCAGGGGTTCGGGCGGCTCATCCGCACGAAGCGCGACCGCGGAGTTGTCGTCGTCACCGATCCGCGCCTCGTCACGAAGAACTACGGAGCCGTGTTCCGCAAGTCCATCCCCGCCTCCGTCCATACCGTCACTTCGCAAGCCGAACTTCTCGGCCGCGCCGAGGACTTTTTCGAGGAGCTGCGACAATGAAAAACGAACGAATAGCATTTCTTGACTGGATGCGGGTTGCGGCCTGCTTCATGGTAATGGCGATACACTCCGCCGAGCCGTTCTACCTCGGCGGCGCGGAGCCGAACATCACGCATGTCGCGAGCAGCTGGGACATGATGTGGATCACGGTTACGGAATGCATCTGCCGATGCTGCGTGCCGCTCTTTGCGATGGCTTCGGCCTATCTGCTCTTCCCCGTGGCGAAACCGACCGGCGAATTCTTCAGGCGGCGCATTGTCCGCGTCGTCGTCCCGTTCGTCGTCTGGGCGGTTCTCTACGTCGCGTTTCTCGGCGACGGCGGCAGCTCGTGGGGCAAGCTCCTCTTCAACTTCCCGGACGAGGGCGGGCACCTCTGGTTCGTCCCGATGCTCGCAGGGCTCTACATCCTCATGCCGCTTCTCTCCCCGTGGGCCGAGAAGGTGGGCGCACGCGAGCTGAAGGGATGGATCGCCGTCTGGCTCTTCACCACGCTGTTCCCGTTTCTTCGCCAGGCGTGGGGGCACGTCTTCGGCGAGCCGTCGTTCGGCGCGGTGCCGTATCTCCTTGGGGAGTGTCCGTGGAACCACTTCGGCGCGTTCCACTACGTGAGCGGGTTCATCGGCTATATGCTGCTTGGGCTTTGGTTTCGCCGGTTTGCGCCGGAGCGCGGCTGGGCGTCGACTTTGGGCATCGCGGCGCCGATGTGGGCTGTTGGGGCTGCGGTCATGGGCATTCCATTCTTCCGCTTCGTGCGCGAGTATCCGTTCGACGCGCCGTACTCGGCCGCAGTCGTGATGGAGACGAGCATTGAGTATTGTTCGCTTGGCGTCGCTCTTTCGACGATTGCGGCGTTCATGGTCTTCAGGAAGCTGGGTTTCGGCGGATGGCTCTACGAGAAGGCCGTGCGCCCAGTTTCCGAGGCGTCGTACGGCGTCTATCTCATGCACATGTTCATCCTGACGCCCGTGTCGGCGGCGTTGTGCCGGCATCTTCCGACTCCGCTCGCGATCTTTGCGACGGCTGCGGCTACTTTCGCATGCGCGTCGGCCGCGGCGATCCTGGTGCGCCGCATCCCCGTCGTCGGAAAGTGGATCTGCGGTTGAAGCCCGTTGATCAAGTAAGGCGAGATATGCGTCGTGAATTTTGGTATAATTACGGCGTAGACAAAAATCAAAGAAGAAAGGAAACCGACGATGGAACTCAAAGGATCAAAGACTGAAGCGAACTTGATGGCGGCGTTTGCCGGCGAGTCGCAGGCCCGCAACAAGTACGACTACTTCGCCTCCCGCGCGAAGAAGGACGGCTATGAGCAGATCGCGGCCATCTTCCAGGAGACGGCGCTCAACGAGAAGGAGCACGCCAAGATGTGGTTCAAGCTCTTCGCGGGCATCGGCGAGACGAAGGAGAACCTCCTTACGGCCGCAGCCGGCGAGCACGAGGAATGGACGGAGATGTACAGGCGCTTCGCGGAGGAGGCCGAGGCAGAGGGCTTCAAGGACATCGCCTTCAAGTTCCGCAAGGTCGCCGAAGTCGAGGCGCACCACGAGGAGCGCTACCGCAAGCTCGCCAAGAACATCGAGTCCGGCGAAGTGTGGGTGCGCGTCGGCAAGAACCGCTGGCAGTGCCGCAACTGCGGCGCGATCGTCGAGTCCGAGACGGCTCCCGAGAAGTGCCCCGTCTGCGACCATCCGAAGGCGTATTTCCAGCTGGAGCAGGACAACTTCTGAGGGGCCGCCCCAATCTGCGCGTCGGAATATCATAGAACGCCATGAAGAACAACTGCATTTTCTGCGCGATAGCCGCAGGCGAGATACCGAGCTTCAAGGTCTACGAGGACGACGTCGTTCTCGCCTATCTCGACATCAACCCGTTCTCGAAGGGCCATGTCCTCGTGATTCCAAAGGAGCATACGGAGGGTCTTCTCGACACGCCGGACGCGACGCTTGCCGCCGTCGTCTCGCGCGTCAAGAAGGTCGCGGCGCACATCAAGGACGCGCTTCCCTGCGACGGCTTCAACATCCTGCAGAACAACGGCGAGGCGGCCGGCCAGACGGTGAAGCACGTCCATTTCCACATCGTCCCGCGCTATGGGCTCGAGCCCATCTCGTTCGAGAACCACAAGGGCGACATGGACGAGCTCAAGGCGCTCGCCGAGCGCATCCGTCTCTGATGGGCGGCTCGCGCAGATCGGCGGCGTTCATCGTCGCGCGGTGGATCGCCACGAAGGACTTCCCCTCGTCGATGCTGCCGAACGGCGCTGAGCGCGCCTTTGTCCAGGATCTAGTGTACACGACGATCCGCCGCATCAGGCCCTTGAGGAAGATCCTCGGCGCGCTGATGAAGCAGTGGCCGAAGGGCGAACTCGAGGCGCTTCTCTACGTCGGGGCGGCGCAGATACTCTACATGCCTGACGTCCCCGACTTTGCGGCGGTGAGCGAGACGGTTGACGCGGCGAAGGGGTGCGAGAACCCGTCGATCGCGAAGGTAGTGAACGGCGTTCTCAGGAACGTCATCCGCCGCCGCGGGGAATTCGAGAAGATGATTGCCTCCGCTCCGCTCGAGGAGCGCGAGAGCTTCCCGACGGCGCTCGTCAGGCGCTGGGAGCGGCGCTTCGGCGCGGAGAACGCCGCTCGGCTCTGCGAGTGGCACAACACGCCCGCCGAGACTTTCCTTGCGAGGCGCGACGGCAGCTTCGCCAAGCTCGAGCGCGGGCAGCGCGTCGAGGATGTCGCGGGCTTCGCCGAGGGCGACTTCATCGTTCAGGATCCCGGCACGCGCATCGCCGTCGATCTTCTCGACCCGAAGCCAGGCGAGAGAATCCTCGACGCGTGCGCGGCCCCTGGCGGCAAGACCGTCCAGATCGCGTGGCGCGGCGCGGAAGTGACGGCGTGCGAGGTGAACCCAAAGCGCCGGCGCCGGCTTGAGGAGAACCTTGCGCGGCTAAAGCTTGGCGTCGAAGTCATTCCGGAACTGCCACTGGTAGGGACGCCTCTCCGAGGCGTCCGCGGTCGTCTCGGAGGTAACCGCCCCTTGCGGGGGTTCGCGACCCATGGGGAAGCGAACACGCCGAGCGTAGCGAGTGCCGAGACGCCCCTACCAGATCATTTCGACAAGGTGCTTGTCGACGCGCCTTGCTCCAACACCGGCGTCCTTCGCCGCCGCCCCGACGCGCGGTGGAACTGGAGCGAGGAAAAGCTCGCCGCCCTCGTGAAGCTACAGGCCGAAATCCTCGACGCCTGCGCACCGCGCGTCGCCCCGGGTGGTTTGCTCGTATATTCCACATGCTCGAACGAGCCTGAGGAAAACGAAGCGCAAGTCACCGCATTCCTCGAACGCCATCCCGAATTCTCGCTTGAGGAGTCGCGCGAGTCGCTTCCGTTCGAAAGCGGGACCGACGGCGCGTTTGCGGCGCGGCTCAGGCGGAACCCCGCGTGACGCGATTGCCGCGTTTTTGGTATAATGGCAACTAAATCAAATCTAAAACGGAAGGAACAACTATGCTGACAGCTTTCATCTTCGCGGCAATTCTCGCCTCGCCTGGTGAGATCGAACTTGATAAAAAGCTTCCCGTCGTATTCGAGAAAAGCGCCGCGCACTACCGTGCTATCGACGCCGCGGCGACGCCGTTCATGGACAAGGGCGACGTCAAGGAGGCCGTTCCGCACGGCGACAAGCCGCACGGAGAGCGCCGCGTCCCGCACGGTTGGGATGCGAAGAACGGCAAGCTCGACATGCGTTCCATCTACTGGTGGACGTCTGGCCACTTCCCGGGGTCTCTCTGGTATCTCTACGAGGCGACTGGCGACGAGTTCTTCAAGGAGAGGGCTACGGTGTGGACAGAGCTCGTCGCGCCGAACTCGAAGGTCTCGGACAACCACGACGTCGGCTTCATCATGTACTGCTCGTTCGGCAACGCGAGGCGGCTCCTTAGGACCGACAGGTACGACGCGCTGCTTCTCGAGACTGCGGCGTCGCTCGCGAAGCGGTTCAATCCCGATCTCGGGCTCATCAGGAGCTGGGGTGACATCGGAGAGAAAAGGGACTTTCTCGTGATCCCCGACAACATGATGAACCTCGAGCTCCTCGAGTGGGCGGCGAAGGCCAAGGGCGGCGAGGAGCGCTTCGACGACATCGCGCGTTCGCACGCGACGAAGACGATTGCCCACCACTTCCGCGCCGACGGCGGCACGTACCACGTGCTCAACTACGACCAGCGCCCGGGCTTCTGCGGAGTGGTGCAGGAAATCCGCCGCGGGCAGGGGCTCTCGTGCGAGACGGCGTGGAGCCGCGGGCAGAGCTGGGCGATCTACGGCTACACGATGATGTACCGCGAGACGAAGGACCCCGCGTATCTCGAGTTCGCGCAGAAGGTCTCCGACTTCGCGATCAACCATCCGAACATGCCCGCCGACGGCGTCCCGTACTGGGACTTCGGAGCGCCCGGCGAGGAGCGCGACTCCTCCGCGGCGTCGATCATGGCGTCGGGGCTTCTGGAGCTGTCGACGTTCGTGCCGGGCGAGAAGGGCGCTAAGTACCGCGCGTTCGCCGTGAAGCAGCTTCTTTCGCTCTGCTCCAACGCGTACTTCGCGAAGCCGGGCGAGAACGGCGACTGGCTCCTGAAGCATGGCGTCGGGCACAAGCCGGCCGGCGGCGAGATCGACACGCCGCTCGACTACGGCGACTACTACTTCCTTGAGGCGCTTCTCCGCTTCCGTCGGCTCGCCGGCGGCTTTAGTCCGGTGATGTGAATTGACCCCCTTGCATTCCGGCGAGGAAAATAGTATACTATATCCTGTTTTCCGATTTGGGGCTGTAGCTCAACTGGATAGAGCATCAGACTACGAATCTGAGGGTTGTGGGTTCGACTCCCGCCAGCCCCGCCAGTCGGAGAAGGGGGTGGAGCAGCCTGGTAGCTCGTCAGGCTCATAACCTGAAGGTCGTTGGTTCAAATCCAGCCCCCGCTACCAATCTAATCTGGCATGCCGTCGGACCGTAGCGCAGCCTGGTAGCGCGTTTGCTTGGGGTGCAAAAGGTCACGAGTTCAAATCTCGTCGGTCCGACCATTTCTTTCTCGCCCAAACCCAATAAAATCAAGGGTTTCCTTACTATTGTCAAAAATGCGGGTCTTGTCCGAAGTTCCGCCGTTTGACTTCTTTTTACAATACAAGTGGTGGACACAGAGGTGGACACGGGAATCGGGCCGCTGGCCCCAGCACACTTGGGCGGTAAATCCCAGCACACGGCTGGTGTGCGGTCTTCGCTGTTACCGCACGACCATCAGCTCGTCCCAGCGCGTTGAGGCGCGTTTCGAGAGCTTCGCCCGCTTCATCTTCCACGGGCGTTCGCCGATGCCCTCGGAGGCCGAGAAGACCTTGCCTTTCCCGTAGCGGGCGTTGATGGCGTCGATTGCCTTGTAGAGAGACGACGCCTCGGAGATCCTCGGCGGGGCGAACAAATCCATCTGGCGTGCTGAACTGACTTTCTCGAGGCCGAAGAACACGACTCCCGTCTTGCGGTACCGCGTCCCCGGCAGGAAGAGGGCCGGCACTTCCGGCCGCATCGCGTCGAGCATTGCGTTCGTCGCGTCCGTCGGCTCGGGGAACATGACTGTCCGCACTATGCAGTCCCCTCCGCCGCCAGAACGGAATATCTGCGCGTAGATGTTGCAGCCCGCCGCGAGCATGCCGTGCCTGCGGAGCTTGGCTGCGGCCTGCGCGGTAAACGAGGCGAGCGATTCCGAGATGCCGTCAAGCGTCGTCACGGGCTCGCCGAAGGAGCGCGAACACGACACGCTGTCGGGATCGGCGTCATAATCCCTGTCCTCTCCGCACGATATGCCGCGAAGCTCTGTCGCGGTGCGGAGAAGCGTCACGCCGCCGACGGAGCGGATGACGGCGTCTGGTGCGTCGCGCAGGTCTTTCGCCGTGAATATCTGCTCGGCGCGGAGTTTCGCCGTGAGGCGGTGCCCGACGCCCCACACCTCGTCGGCGGGAAGCGAGGCGAGGATTTCCGTTGGGTCGTCCGGCAGCAGGAAGATGCCGCCAGGATGCTTCTTGCCGATGTGGTTGGCGATCTTGGCGAGCGTCTTTGTCGGCGCGAATCCGACGCCGCAGGGGATGCCGACCCAGCGCAGTATCCTGGCGCGTAGCCGCTTGCCGTATTCGACAAGGTCGATGCCTTCGCCCACCGGGGGGTGGATGAACGCCTCGTCGATGGAATACTGCTCGACGTCAAGCGCCTCGTCGCGGAGAATCGAGATGATGCGGCGCGACATGTCGCCGTAGAGCTCGTAGTTGGAGGAGCAGAAGTCCAGCTCGCCCGATTTCTCGCGGTTCCTCAGCTGGTAGTACGGCGTCCCCATCGCGATGCCGAGCGCCTTGAACTCGTTGGAGCGCGAGACGCAGCATCCGTCGTTGTTGGAGAGGACCGCGACGGGGCGTCCCACGAGGCGTCGGTTGAAGACGCGCTCGCAGCTGACGAAGAAGTTGTTTCCGTCGACGAGTCCGATCATGGTCAGAAGCGGTGTATCGAGGCCGTCACCTTGCCGAAGTAGTCGAGTTGCTGGCCCCTGCGTATGTGTATTGCCGGGAAGTCGGGATTCGCGGGTTCGAGGCGAACGCCGTCCTTGTCGCGGCGGTAGGTCTTCACGGTGAAGTCGCCGTCGATGCAGGCGATGATGACGTCTCCGCTTGCGGGGCGGAGCGAGCGGTCGACGACAAGGAGGTCGCCGTCGTGGATCCCCTCGCCGATCATTGAGTCTCCCTGGACTTTCACGAAGAAAGTCGCGGCCGGGCGCTTGACCAGAAGCTCGTTCAGGTCGAGCGGCGTTTCCTGGTACTGCTCGGCTGGCGAGGGGAAGCCCGCGACCACCGATCCCGACACTTTGGACCTGTCTTGCCTCGACATTGCCATTTCGTTGCCTTTCAAGTTGTTTCTCCTATAGTTTACCATTATTTTCGTGCCTTGGCAGGCATAATATCCGCGGGGAGGTCGCCGCAGTATGGTATAATATCGCCGATGACAGATTTCTCGAAGCTACTCAATCCGGAACAGTGCGCGGCGGCTACGGCGGGCGACGGGCCTCTCCTCGTGCTCGCCGCCGCAGGAACTGGCAAGACGCGTACGCTCGTCCACCGCGTCGCGTTTCTCATAGAGAATGGCGTTCCTGCCGACCGCATACTCCTTCTTACCTTCACGAATCGTGCGGCGCGCGAGATGCGCGAGCGGGCGGAAAAGCTCGTCGGCGACACGGTGGGCCAGCTCTGGTCCGGCACGTTCCACTCGATATGCGCGCGGCTCCTCAGGCGCTACGGCAGTTCCATCGGCTATTCGAGCGGCTTCCAGATCCTCGACGAAGACGACCAGAAGAAGCTCGTCGGGGAGATAATCAAGACCGTCGCCAAGAACCCCAAGGACTTCCCGAAAAAGGAAGTCGTCGCGAAGATGATTTCCGAGGCGGCGAACGAGTCGAAGCCAATCGAGATGATCGCCGCGAGGTGGCAGACGAAGACCGCGGGCGTCGACCCCGAGGAGATCGCGAAGGTCGCAGAGAAGTACGCCGCGCGAAAGCTCGAGCTCAACTCGATGGACTTCGACGACCTTCTTGAAAATGGCCTCAAGCTCCTCAAGACGCAGGACAGGATACGCGAGATGCTGCAGGAGCACTTCCTCCACATTCTCGTCGATGAATACCAGGACACGAACGGGCTGCAGGCGGAGTTCACCGACATCCTAGCCGAGCGCCACCGCAACATAATGGCCGTAGGCGACGACTTCCAGTGCATCTACACGTGGCGCGGCGCGCAGATCGAGAACATCATGGAGTTCCCGAAGCGCTGGGAAGGGTGCCGCGTCGTGAAGCTCGAGCGCAACTACCGTTCCGTTCCCGGCGTCCTCGATGTCGCAAACGTCGTGATGCGAGACGCTCCCAACCAGTTCGAGAAGACGCTCAGGCCCGCGAGAAGCGGCCAGGGCGAGAAGCCCTGCATCTGCAAACTCTACGACGGGCGCGCGCAGGCGGACGAGATTCTCCGCAGGGTGCGCGAGTATCACGACCTCGGCTACCGCTGGAGCGACATGGCGGTCCTCTACCGCAGCCACTACCAGTCGATCGATGTGCAGATGTCGCTCGCGCGCGCGAAGGTTCCGTTCCGCATAACGTCGGGCGTCGGCGTCTTCGAGCAGATCCACGTCAAGGACGTGCTCTCGTACCTGCGTCTTCTCGTGAACCCCGGCGATGAGCTTTCGTTCCTCAGGTTCGTCTCGATGCTCCCCGGCATAGGCGAGGCGAGCGCCCGCAAGTACTGGGAGAAGCTCGCGCGGTCGTTCGACCCGAAGCGCCGCGAGGACTGCGACGCGCTCGGCGGGATGCTCGGCGCAAAGGCGAAGCCGCTTTGGCCTGCGCTTGCGAAGTGCTTTTCGTTTGCGGAGGGCCATCTCAAGGACGACGAGATAGGCGAGCTCATCGAGGATTTCGTCGACTTCTTCTACGAAGACCACCTTCATCTTGAATGGGAGGATCAGGAAGCGGCCGATCGTCTCGACGACATCAAGGAACTCGCGGCGCAGATCGCTGGCGGGGACTATGGCGACGACGAGGACGAAGAGAACCCGGGCCGGCACCGGCTTGAGTCGTTCCTCGCGGATGTCGCGCTCTTGACGAACCTCGACGCACGGCGAAACGAGCCCGACTCCGACAAGATGACGCTTTCGACGATTCACCAGGCAAAGGGAATGGAGTGGCCGGTCGTGTTCGTGCCGTGGTGTTCCGAGGGAATGTTCCCGAGCCCGAAGGCGAGCGAGGAAGGGCGGCTGTCGGAAGAGCGTCGTCTTTTCTACGTCGTGGTGACGCGGGCGAAGGACCGCCTGTGGCTTGGCTCGCCGATGATGCGGAAGATGCCAGACGGCGGAATGTTCCCTGTCGAACCAAGCTTGTTCATCAAGGAGATACCGACCGATCTCGTCGAGGTGCGTCGATTGATGAGCTATGACTATGGCGGGGGATATGGATCGTCGGGCCGCGGCGGGTATGGCGGCTACGGTTCCTCCGGCCGCGGAGGATATGGTGGCGGAGGGTATGGCGGCGGAGGTCGCTCTCGCCCGACGCAGACCTGGAAGACGACTTGGAGGAGATGAGGAGTGGAAGTTTTTTTATGATGAGATTTTTAACGCAGAGGCGCAGAGACGCAGAGTAGGTTGGGAGGAGGCTCCGCATTAAGAACCGGTTTCAGAATGATACATGTGCAGGTATTTATAGCTGGGGGCTAGCCCCCAGACCCCTGGGGCGGTATGCACTGCCGCGCAGCGGCCCTAAAAACACTCTGCGCACTCTGCGTCTCTGCGACTCTGCGTTAAAACAAAAAAACAAGAGATATGAAACTTACAAAGATTCTTGAATGGATCGACGGCGTGCTCAAGGTCGGAGACTTCGACGACGTTAGCAACAACGGGCTCCAGGTCGCGCGCAAGGGCGACGACGTGCGCCTTGTCGCGTTTGCGGTCGACGGGTCGCTCAGGAGCGTCAAGGCCGCGGCCGCCGCGGGTGCGCAGCTTCTCGTCGTCCACCACGGCATAAGCTGGGGCGGCGGAATCCGCCGGCTCGTCGGCGGCGAATATGCCGTCGTGAAGGCGGCGATGGACGCGAACCTCGCGCTTGCCGGGTATCATCTTCCGCTCGACGCAAACAGGAAGGTTGGCAACAACTGGGAAATCGCGCGGTACCTGAAGCTCGCCAAAGTGAAGCCGGCGTTTTCCTACCACGGCAACATCATCGGGCTTGTCGGGCGCGCGTCGCGTGGCGGGAAGTTCACGATTGGCGAGACGGAGTTTTCGCTCCGTCGCGGTGAGAAGGTCGGCGTCTGCTCGGGCGGCGCGGGCGAGTTTGCAGTCGAGGCGAAAAGCCTTGGGTGCGATGTCTTTGTGGCGGGCGAGGCGAACTGGGGCGAACAGATCGCCGCGGAGAACGTCGGCATGAAAATGGTCTGCGCCGGTCACTACGCAACAGAGACTTTTGGCGTCCAGGCGCTTTCTCGCGCCCTCGCCCGCGCCCTTGGCGTCAAGACCGTCTTCGTCTGAATATGATATAATACACAGCCATGAGCGAATCAGATACTTCGAGGCATTTTCTCCGGCAGTGGATCGAAAAGGACGTAGCCGGCGGCAAGACCGGCGGCAAGGTCGTCACGCGATTCCCGCCGGAGCCGAACGGCTATATCCACATCGGGCACGCCAAGGCCGTATGCGTAGACTTCGGCATGGCAGAGCTCTTCGGGGGCGAATGCCACCTCCGTCTCGACGACACGAATCCGACGAAGGAGTCGGACGAATACGCCGAGAACATCAAGAAGGACATCCGCTGGCTCGGCTTCCAGTGGTCGGGCGAGGGCGATGCTGGCGAGCCTGGCTTCTACAACGCGTCGAACATGTTCGACAAGATGTACGCGATCGCCGAGGAGCTCATCCGCCGCGGGCAGGCCTACTGCTGCAACTTGACGCAGGACGAGTGGAAGGAGTACCGCGGCGTTCCCGAGAAGCCGGGCACTCCCTCGCCTTCGCGCGACACGACGCCTGAGCGCAACATGCAGATCTTCCACGAGATGCGCGACGGCAAGTATGCCGACGGCGAATGGTGCCTCAGGGCGAAGATCGACATGGCCTCGCCCAACATCCACTTCCGCGATCCCGTCATCTACCGCATTCGCCACGTCTCGCACTACCACCTTGGCGACAAGTGGTGCGTCTATCCGATGTACGACTTCGCCCATCCGATAGAGGACGCGCTCGAAGGCGTGACGCATTCGATGTGCACGCTCGAGTTCGAGGTCCACCGTCCGCTCTACGACTGGGTCGTGGACCGCATGGACGAGCAGGGGCTTTTGCCGGTCAGGAACGGCGTCAAGATCAGGACGCAGCAGCGCGAGTTCGCGCGCCTCAACATCACCTACACCGTGATGTCGAAGCGCCTTCTCCTGCAGCTCGTCACTGAAGGGCACGTCGCCGGATGGGACGACCCCAGGATGCCGACCGTGTGCGGCATGAGGCGGCGCGGCTACACGCCGGGCGCGATACGCGAGTTCTGCGCGCGCGTGGGCGTCTCGAAGGTCGAGTCGGAGAGCGATCCCGCGCTCCTCGAGTGGTGCGTCCGCGAAGAGCTCAACCAGACGGCGACGCGCCGCATGGCCGTTCTCGACCCGGTGAAGGTCGTGATCGACAACTGGGGGAAGTCAGGGCAGAGCCCGGACATCAGGACAGTCGAGCTGCCGAACAACCCGCTCGACGAGTCGGCCGGAACCCGCAAGATCCCGTTTGGCGGCGAGATATGGATCGACCGCGCGGACTTCATGGAGGTCCCCGAGAAGAAGTTCTTCCGCATGGCGCCTGGTCAGGAAGTGCGGCTTCGCGGCGCTTGCATCTTCAAGTGCACCGGCTGCGTAAAGGACGAGTCGGGCAAGGTCGTCGAGATCCACGGCACGTGGGATCCCGAGTCGTGGGGCGGAAACGCCGCGGACGGCCGCAAGGTGAAGGGCACGATCCACTGGGTCGACTGCGCGACTGGCGTCAAGGCGGAGGTGCGCCTCTACGACAGGCTCTTCACGGAGAAGGACCCTCTCAAGGACGGCTCGGACCAGTTCCTCAAGTACATGAACCCCGACTCGCTGAAGACGGTCTCCGCATACGTGGAGCCCGCGCTTGCCGAGGCGAAGGGGCTCGAGCGCTTCCAGTTCGAGCGCACCGGCTATTTCGTCGCCGACGAATACGATTCGAAGCCGGGCGCGCCCGTCTTCAACCGCACCGTCACGCTCAAGGATTCCTACAAGCCGTCCGTATGACGCCGCCACCCGTTGGACAAGCACAGTCCGTTTATGGTATAATTTGCGGACTTTTCAAACCAAAGGACTGAATCTGAACATGGCAATCGTTCTCGGACTACCGAAAGGCAGCTTGCAGGAATCGACCTTTGCGCTCTTCAAGCGCGCGGGCTTCAACGTCACCTGCTCGAGCCGCAGCTATACGCCCTCGATCGACGACGAAGAGATCAAATGCAGGCTCCTCAGGCCGCAGGAGATGAGCCGCTACGTGGAGCTCGGGCTCCTCGACGCCGGCATCTGCGGCTACGACTGGGTCTACGAGAACGGCTCCGACGTCCAGGAGATCTGCGAGCTCAACTACTCGAAGGCGACGTCGAACCCCGTCCGCTGGGTGCTCGCGGTCCCTAACGACTCGAAGATCAAGACAGTCAAGGACCTCAAGGGCAAGCGCATCTCGACCGAGGCGATCGGCCTCGTCAAGCGCTACCTCAAGAAGCACGGCGTCAAGGCCGACGTCGAGTTCAGCTGGGGTGCGACCGAAGTGAAGGCCCCCGAGCTCGTCGACGCGATCGTCGACCTCACGGAGACCGGTTCCTCGCTCCGCGCGAACAACCTCCGCATCGTCGACACGATCCTCACGTCCACCACCCGCTTCATCGCGAACAAGAAGAGCTGGAAGAACGCCGCGAAGCGCGCGAAGCTCGAGCAGCTCAAGATGCTCCTCACGGGCGCGCTCGAGGCGCAGAGGCGCGTCCTTCTCAAGTGCAACGCGCCCGCGAAGACGCTCGAGAAGGTCGTGAAGGTCATGCCGGCGCTTCATGCGCCGACGGTCAACAAGCTCTCCGGCGGCGACTGGTACGCAGTCGAGTCCGTCGTCGAGGAAAAGCAGGTGCGCGACCTCATCCCGCAGCTCACGAAGAACGGGGCGACGGGCATAATCGAGCTCCCGCTCAACAAGATCATCTTCTAAATAGAAGCCGTAAACAACCTAAGGAGAAACTACAATGGGTTCCATCAAGAAGAAACGCCGCAAAAAAATGTCGAAGCA
>ONVK01000088.1 GCA_900321255.1 uncultured Lentisphaerota bacterium
CACCTCAGACACGGCCGCGTCGATCTCGTCGGGGTTGGCCGAGTTGAGGGAATAGCCGAGCGACATGAGCCCGCCGCCGATGACTTCGCGGAAGTCGTCCAAGAGCGTAATGCGCCCCTTCATCGCGGGGTTCTCGAGAATCTTCCACGTGTTCACTTCGACGCCCTCCGGGACCTTGCTCTTGTCGTACATGAACCCGGTGTAGGTGACGGTGTACGGCACGCTGTACGAGAACGAAGGATCGACGATCTGGCCGGCGAAGGACTTGTCGAAGTTCTTCCTCACGTTGGGGCACTTCGAGTGGTCGATCATCTCGATCATGCCCTCCTTCGCCATCTGCGGAATCTGGTAGGAGCTCGGCGTCATCAGGTCGTAGCCAGTGCCGCCCGCCTTGAGCTTCGCGTACATCGCCCTCAGGCGCGAGATAGTCGGACCAGGTGTAGATGTGAAGCTCGCCGCCATCCTTCCCGCTCTCGGGAAGAGTGTAGCCGCTCGACTCCGCGGCTGCGAGCGCCTGCGGCGAGAGGTCCACTGATTCAGACTGGGTGCAGCCCGCGACGGCAACGGCCGCTGCGGCGACGGCGGAGACTTTCCACATGTTCATCATTTCATGATTCCCTGTTTTGCCCACGCGGCGTCATTGCCGCGCTTGACTGACATTATACCAAAAAACGCGGCGCATGCGCCGCGCAATTCACGTCGTCGCGAAGACATGCGCACGGCCGCGCAGCGAGACGCCTTCGCCGGGCGCCACGAAGACGCTTGTGCGGCGCGGCACTTCTACGCCGTTCGCGGAGAACGACCCTTCCGCCGCGAAGAGCGCGGTGCCGCGGGGCGAAGCCGGGAGCTCCATCGCGCCGTCGAGCTCGATCTGCCGAAAGTCGAAGAAACGGCACTTGACATCGGCAGCAGGCTGCGGAACAGGAAGCGAATAGTCGATCGCCTGGAGCGATTTCGCGACATGCAGTTCGCGCGGCTTTCCGTCCGCCCCGACGCGGTTCCAGTCGTAGAGCCTGAACGTCGTGTCGGAACTCTGCTGCACCTCGTATATGAGCGCACCGTCGCCGATCGCGTGGACCAGCCCGCCGGGGATGAAGAACGCCTCGCCCTTCTTCGCATCATGGCGGACGAGAAGCTCCTCGAACCTCCCCGACTTCACCGCTTCCTCGACGTCCTTCGGCCCGACGCCCGGCTTGAGACCCGCGTATATCACCCCGTCCTCGAGCATCGCCCACATCTCGGTCTTCGGGTCGCCGCCGGTGAGCTTGCACGTCGTCTCGTTCGGGTGCACCTGGACAGAAAGGCGCATCTTCGCGTCGATGACCTTGACGAGAAGAGGGAATCCCGGCGCGGCCTCGGAAAGAGGCTTCCCGGCCAAGACCCCCTCTCTTATGACGCTAGGCCCCGCCGGATGCACCGAAATCTCCCAGCTTTCACCGCCCCAAAGCGCAGGATGGACATTTGGCTTGAATTTTAATATGCTGTCTTGGTTCATGTGCGCAATTATACCAAATCCCGCTTGCGTGCGCACGAGCGTTATACTATAATATACGGATATGTGCAATAATGTCCCAACACGGCTGAACACACTTGCGGTGCTTGCTGCGGCGCTCTGTGTGACGATATGTCTCTCAGGGTGCTTTACTCTCGACACCGCCGACATCCGCACGACCGGAGAGGAACACATCTGCGTCGGCAACAGCGGCTGGTATCTCTTCCATTTCATCCCGCTCGCCTGCGGAAATGCGTCGGAAGACCCGCTGATGCCCTGGATATTCTTCCGCAACGACGTGACGATGGACAAGATCCAGCACAGGTTCATGAGCTACGCCAACTTCTACGGCAAGAAAACGCGCGACATGGCCTACTACACCCAGGAGTCCGTTCTGTTCGAAATCCCGGGGACAGACTTCCCGATTCCCCTGCCCTACATACTGACCTACCGGGAAATCCAGCTTTCGGGAGTGCTGAAATGAAGCGCATGGCACTCATACTGATGTGCGCCCTTCTCAGCGGATGCGCGACTGTGACGGTGAGCCGCGAGGGGGGGACGATGGTCAACATCGAGAACTCTGGTTGGTATCTCCTCAACTTCATCCCGATCGCCTCCGGCAATCCCGCAAGCCCCAACTCGTTCTCCACGCGGCTCTTCAGCAAAACCGTGACGCTCGAGAACAACGTGAAGATGCTCGACAAGGTCATCCGCGAAGAAGGAGCCGTCGCCGTTCGCGACATCAACAGCTTCACCATAGACGAGCACGTCCTGCTGATTCTGCTAAAGCGTCACGCCTACCACACGAGCGCGCAGCTGCTGATGCAGCAGGACATGGAGGAAGCGAGGGCCGAGGGCGTCTCGACCATACTTCCAAAGGAGTTTTAAGCGATGCGCATCGCACGCCACATCAAAAAGCTTGTCGGCTACGTACCGGGCGAACAGCCGAAGTCGAGGGAAGTAGTCAAGCTCAACACGAACGAGAACCCGTATCCGCCGTCCCCGAAATGCGCGGCTGTGCTTTCATCGTTCAACCTCGACAACCTTAGGCGGTATCCGGACCCCAACTGCTCCGCGCTCGCGAAGGCGATAGCCGAGGCGAACGGCACTACGCCCGACCGGGTGTTCATCGGCAACGGTTCAGACGAGATACTCGCGCTCGCCGCGCGCGTCTTCGTCGAGAACGACGAGTCGATAGGATCGCTCGACCCGAGCTATTCGCTCTACAAGACTCTCGCGGCGATACGCGACGTAAAGTGGGTCGGAGCACCCTCACCTTCACTTTCCCTCCCTCCTTCCTGCTCCCTCTTCCTCTGGACGAACCCAAACGCGCCGACGGGCGAGTTCGCCGAGCCAAAGGCCATTGCCACGTTCGCGAAAAGGTTCAGAGGCGTGGTGATAGTGGACGAGGCGTACGCAGATTTCGCCTGCGGCAACTGCATGTCGCTTGCCGTCGCCAGTCGCAACAGGAACGTCATCGTGATGCGGACGTTCTCGAAGAGCTATTCCCTCGCGGGACTCCGCGTCGGATACTGCGTCGGCCCTAAAGACCTGATCGCCGCCCTCTACAAGGCGAAGGACTCCTACAACGTCGACGCCGTGGCGCAGGCGGTTGCGCTCGTGGCGTTCAGGGACTGCGCATACCACGGAAAGACTGTCGCAAAGGTCGTAAAGACGCGCAAGGCGTTTTCGCAGTCCCTCGTGAAACGGGGATGGGATGTCATTCCGAGCGAGTCGAACTTCGTGTTCGCGAAACCTCCGGCGAAGGCAAAGGCGAAGGACGTCTTCGCCTATCTCAAGGGCAGGAACATTTTCGTCCGGTATTTCCCCGGGCGTCTCACCGGCGACAGGCTCAGGATAACGATCGGGACGGACGGGCAGATGGAGACGCTGCTCGCCGCCCTCGACGACCGATTTAGGGGGGAAGAGAAGACAAGGAAAACAAACAAGACGAAACCACAAAAACAACCCCCAAGAAAATGAACCCGATTTCAAAACCCGACTACATGCCGATTCCCGAGCTGCGAAAGATGCAGCTTGAGAAACTGCAGGAACTCATCCCCTACGAATACGAGCACGTCGCGCTCTTCCGCCGACGCTGCGACGAGAAAGGCGTGAAGCCGCGAGACCTCGCGACGCTCGCCGACCTCGCGAAGTTCCCCTTCATGAAGAAGACGGACCTCCGCGACGAATATCCGCTCGGCCTCACGGCCGCGCCGATGTCGGAGATCAACCGCTTCCACTGCTCGTCCGGCACCACCGGCAAGCCCATCTGCATCCCTCAGACGGCTGAGGACGTCAGAATATGGACCGACGGCGTCATGCGCTGCATGGCGATGTACGGCATCACGAAAGACGACGTCGTGCAGGTCTCCTACGGCTACGGGCTCTTCACCGGCGGCCTCGGCGCGCACTACGGCGCGGAGGGGCTCGGATGCGCCGTCCTCCCCACGAGCGCAGGCAACACGGAGAAGCAGATCATGCTGATGAAGGACTTGGGCGTAACGGTCATCTGCTGCACGCCGAGCTACTTCCTGCATCTCGCGACCGTCGCCGAAAAACTCGGAATCGACTTCCGCCGCGACACGAAGCTCAAGCACGGCGTCTTCGGCGCGGAACCGTGGACCGACGAAATACGCGAACGCATCGAGCAGATATCCGGCATCGAGGCCCACGACATCTACGGTCTCACCGAAATCGCGGGACCAGGCGTTGCGGGCAACTGCCCCTACTGCCACGGGCTCCACGTGTGGGAAGACCACTTCTATCCGGAGATCATCGATCCCGACACGCTCGAGGTCCTTCCCGACGGCGAGGAGGGCGAACTCGTCTTCACGACGCTCGACCGCCGCGGCACGCCGATGGTGCGCTACAGGACGCGCGACCTCTCGCGCCTCCAGGTCGGCGAATGCAAGTGCGGCCGCACGATGCGCGTCATGGACCGCGTCCACGCGAGAAGCGACGACATGCTCATCATCCACGGAGTAAACGTCTTCCCGAGCCAGATCGAGGCATGCCTCATGAAGGTCCCCGAAGTCGCGCCGCACTACATGATCGAGCTCTCCTCCACCGACACGATGGACCGCTTCGAGATCAAGGTCGAGGTCACGGCCGACTCGATGTCCGACTCCATGTCGAAGATGGAGGCCGTCAGGAAGCGCGTCGCGGCGTCCATCAAGGAAATCGTCGGCCTTAGCCCGAAAATCATGCTCGTCGCCCCGGGGTCGCTCCCGAGGAGCGAAGGGAAGATCAAGCGCGTAATCGACAACAGGAGGAAATGACATGACAGTCAAGCAGATCAGCATCTTTCTCGAGAACAAGCCCGGTCAGCTCTCCGGCATCTGCCGCGCGCTTGCGAAGGAGAACATCAACATTGCGACGCTCTCGCTCGCGGACTCCGCCGACTTCGGCATAGTCAGGATGATCGTAGACGACCACGTCAGGGGATGCGACGTCCTCGCGAAGGCGGGCTTCGCCGTCGTCCAGACCGACGTCGTGATGGCGACGGTCCCCGACCGTCCCGGCGGGATGGCAGAGATCATGGAGAAGCTCGACGCTGCTGGAGTCGACATCGAATACTCCTACGCCTACGCGCTCGGCAGCGGCGAAAAGGCGATTCTCGTCTTCAAGTTCGACGACAACGCAAAGGCGGAGGCGGCGCTGGAGGGATGAAGGGCTTCTTCGACGGAGTGAGGCGCCACATAGGCAACATGGACGCGGAGCACCTCCGCGAACAGTACCGGCGTCTCTCCGACGAAGTGAACTCGCTCGACGCCCTCTTCGGCACGATGGCGCAGGGCCTCATCGTCGTCGACGGGCGCGGAGAGGTCTCTAAGAGCAACCCGGCGGCGCGCGAGCTCCTCGGCATGGACCCGGAAGACGCCCTTCCCATGCTCGCCGTCCCGCTGGGCAAGGCGTCCAAGCGCGAGATCGACGTAACGTATCCCGAGGCCCGCAGGCTCGAGATCCAGACGATGCCGATGGGAGAAGGAACGCTCGTGTGCCTCAGGGACGTGACGGCGGAGCGCGAACGCACGGAGGAGGAGCTCAGGATCGGCGCGACACGCGCCGTTCGGGACCTCGCCGCAGGCGTTGCGCACGAGATCGGAAACCCGCTCAACGCCCTTTCCCTGAACCTCCAGCTCATAAGGCGCGCGAACGGCGACTCGGAGGAGGTCGAAGAATGCATACGGCAGGTCGAGCGCCTCTCCGGCATAATCCACGGCTTCCTCCAGGCGCTTAGGCCGTCGAAGCCAAACCTCGTGCGAGGCTCCGTCGCAGACCCGATCAACAAGTGCCTGACGACGATGAGGCCGCAGTTCGAGGAACGAAGCGTGTCGGTCACGCTCAACCTGCCGAGTGCGCTCCCTTCGGTCGCGCTCGATCCCGCGCAGATGGAGCAGGTGTTCTTCAACCTCCTCAAGAACGCGCTGGAGGCGCTGAGGGACGGCGGGTCGATCGACATATCGCTTTCCTCCGACGACAACGACGTGATAACGACGGTGCGCGACGACGGGCACGGGATGTCGCCAGAGCAGGTGGCCCACCTCTTCGAGCCGTACAGGACGTCGAAGGAACACGGCACCGGGCTGGGGCTCATGATATCGGCGAGGATAGTCCGCGACCACGGCGGCACGATATCGGTCGAATCCGAACCTGAGAAAGGCACAGCGTTCACGATACGCCTGCCGCGCATCGAACGCAGAATACGCGCCCTGAAAGGATGAGATGGCGAAACCCAAGATACTTATAGTGGACGACGAGAAGCCGACGCGCGACGCGATGGCGCGGATACTCGCGCCCGGCTGCGACTGCCTCACCGCTCCGGACGCCGAGCTTGCGATGAAGCTGGTCGAGGAGAACCCCGACCTCGCGCTTCTCCTCACCGACTACAAGATGCCCGGCGAGAACGGAGTCTCCCTGATAAAGCGCGCAAAGGCCGAAAACCCCTCGCTCGCGTGCATCCTCGTCACGGCGTTCGGCGAAATCGAGCTCGCCGTAGAGGCGATGAAGGAAGGCGCCGACGATTTCCTCACGAAGCCGATCACCGACCTCGCCCAGATGGAGCAGCGCGTAAACAAGGCACTCGAGAAGCACGCCCTTTCGCGCAAGGTAGCGGAGCTCCAGCAGAAAGTCGACGAGCAGAGCGGCATCGAGGCTTTCACCGGCAAGTCGCCTGCGATGGAGAAGGTATACCGCCTCATCAGGCAGGCGGCGAAGGCAAACGCAAACGTCCTTGTCGAAGGGCCCTCCGGAACGGGCAAGGAGCTCGTCGCAAAGGCGCTCCACGACCTCTCGCCACGCGCGGCGGGTCCTTTCGTCGCCGTCGAGTGCGCGGCGCTTTCGCCGACGCTCATAGAATCGGAGCTCTTCGGCCACGAGAAAGGCGCGTTCACCGGCGCAGACAGGATGAAGGTCGGCAAGTTCGAGGCGGCCAGCGGCGGAACGCTCTTCCTCGACGAAATCACGGAGATCGACCTCGCCACGCAGGTAAAGCTCCTCAGGGCCCTCGAATCGCGCACCATACAGCGCGTCGGCGGCAACGAAGACATCCGCGTCGACTTCCGCCTCGTCGCCGCGACGAACCGCGACCTCGCGGCGTACGTGCGCGAGGGGAAGTTCCGCGAGGACCTCTACTACAGGCTCAACGTGATCGACATCCACCTCCCGGCGCTAAAGGACAGGCCGGGTGACATCGCCCTTCTCGTCTCGCGCTTCATCAAGGAGTTCTCCGCCGCGAACGGGAACAACGTCACCGGCATAGACGCCAAGGCCATCAAGGCGCTCGAGGACTATCCGTGGCCCGGTAACGTTCGGCAGCTGAGGAATGTCGTGGAGAAGATGTGCGTCCTGTCCGCCGGAGGGAAGCTTACGCTTGACGATGTTCCCGTAGAGATAACCTCCGCCATGCCGACAGAGACCTCGGGAAGCGCCGCCGCGCCGGCCGCGCCCCAGTCGACTCTCGCAGAGACGGAGAAGGACACGATACTCCGCGTCCTTGCGGAATGCGGCAACAACAAGTCGAAGGCGGCCATCAAGCTCGGCATCTCCCGCAGAACCCTTCACCGCAAGCTCAACGAATGGAGGTCCGCATGAACCTTTCGATTGCCATCCTCGCCGTGTCCTTC
This sequence comes from uncultured Lentisphaerota bacterium, assembly GCA_900321255.1. Lineage (GTDB taxonomy): Bacteria > Verrucomicrobiota > Kiritimatiellia > RFP12 > UBA1067 > UBA1067. The sequence continues at coordinate 7,621 of ONVK01000088.1, forward strand.
CTTCCCTTCTTCGAGGCGCGCAACCAGGTAGCGAACTTCGTCATCGACCCGCCGCCAGAGGGAAAGTCAGTGAAGCCCGCCCTTCCCAACCTTACCGTGACGGAAACTTGCCCTGGGTGCGACGGCAAGGGCGAGCTCGTACTTGAAGAGCCCGACTACGGCCAGGCCAAGGGTCGGCTGGGCCCTGCGAAGAAGACGCGTAAAAAATGCCCTCTCTGCGCCGGCAGCGGGAAGATGCAGGCATTCATGAATCCGTCTGAGCTCGCCCTGCAGGTGGCCTCCGACCGCGCCGCATTCGCCGCGGAGCACCAGGGCCGCGGCGAGATCGCCGTCGGCGAAGCGTTCGTGCCAAACGAAAAGTACGACTCGCTCGACAAGGAGAGGCTCAAGCTCGTGGAAGCGGCATTCGGCCATCCATGCAAAAAATGCAACTGGACCGGGCTCGAGCCCTGCAGGAAATGCAGTGGCAGCGGTCTGGTCAAATGCTCCAACAGCGACTGCAAGGGCGGCTGGGCCGTAGTGAAGACCACGACCGAGTCGTCTGTACGGAAATCCGGAAGCTCTTCAAACGGCATTCGCTCGAACAACGGCGGCCTCAGGTCGCGCAGCGGTTCGCGCAGCACCGTCCGAAAGGAAACGAAAATCAACGTGTCGCCGTGCCCTGTATGCGGCGG
>ONVK01000089.1 GCA_900321255.1 uncultured Lentisphaerota bacterium
GAGTGACTATGGTGAGCGTAGTGCCTTTCAGGTCGGCTTGCTCAACTACAATCCGCACGGCCTCGCCAAGTGGCTGCCGATCTTCAACTTCTCACGCGGTCGAAAGGACTGGTGACATGCCGCCTCTTTGGTTGGAGATCGTCTATGTCGTTGTCTCGATGGCCATACTCATCGGGCTAATCGCCTTGGGGATATGGATGGTCAAGCGATCGTTTCGGATTAAGAGAAAGTGGGTATGTTGGTTAGTCAGAATTCTCGGCGTTCTGATTTCCGGCTATATCTTAATAGGTCTTATCGTCTATTTTGCCTATTGTCGCACTGGATTGTGAACAGTGCTGTTCTGAAATGAAAAAGCCTTTGCCAGTCAAGATCGTCGAAGCCCTTGGGTGGGTGTATGCGTTGCTACTGTCGTTGGGCGTCGTCGTTGGGATAGCCACCCAGCCGTCCCAATGGGTAAATTACATAGTTCCAGCCACGTATGGTTTCACTTTGATTGTTTTTATGCGGCTTGCGTTGCGGAAGGGGCGGCGTGCGTGGTTTGTTGTGGAAATGGCTGCTTTATGGGTTGGCGTAATAGTTGTGTTTGCGTCACTTGACCGGATCTGGCCGATCACGTCCTTGACCCTTCTGATCTTGCCGATTGTTTTGCTCTATTTTCCGTCGTCAGATCGTTGGCTTGTAGAAAAATCATGTGGCGCGCCTGTGGGGAAATGTTATGGTGTAGTTTGCATTGTTGTCGGCTTGGCTATTCTTGTCGAGGTCATCTTGCCGATGGCAAGGTTGAATTATGTTCTGAATGAACAAAGTCGCACAATGTCGATGTTTGGGAGATCGTTGCTTTGTTGTATGCTTTTAAACAATGTTGCCCGCGAATCAGGAGAGTATTGGGTAGATCCCGCTTCCTGTACGAATTCGACACAGTTTGTGCAGGCGTTGTGCGAGAAGTATAAAGACGATTTTGGAGAGTGTCCTTGCAATCTTGGACTTTATACGAATATCTGGTGTATAGCAGTCAATTCGCCTAAAGAAGATCTCTTCCCGATGATATTCACATGCAACATCGACCCGCGCGAACTCCTGTCTCGGACGGAAGGGGATCGCGGCTTGACGCTGACTTGTCCGAAGGCGTGTGGCGGAAGTAGTTTTAACTTCTGCGAAAAGATGGCGTTGATTATTCGTGTCTGCGGAGCAGCCCAGATAGTGCGAAACAAATACTCTAGCCCGAATCACATTTTCTCCGGCGACATTCCCAAGCCAAACCCCGACACCTACTTCCTGACCCCGACCGGCCGCGTGGACCTTGTTGATGAGCAGTTGGGGACAGGCCCCACGGAACCGTTGTAAATGCCATGTTTGCGCGGTGCCGACGGCTTGCGCATTGGATTTATGATTTCGTATTTTCCCCATTGACATATTACGCAGCGCGTAATATACTATACGCATGATTTCATCGTTCAAGTGCAAGGACACGCAGGAGCTATACGAGACTGGCGACAACCGACGGTTTGCTCCCTTCGCCAGAGTTGCATTGCGTAAGCTTGACATGCTTGCTGCAGCAACGATGGTTGATACGCTTCGTGTCCCTCCTGGGAATCGCCTGGAGCAGCTGCGTGGCAACAGAAAAGGGCAGTGGAGCATTCGTGTCAACGATCAATGGCGCATTTGCTTCCGCTGGATCGGAACGAACGCCTGCGATGTTGAAATCGTGGACTATCATTGAGGAGAAAGTTATGCGCACAAAAAATCTGATTCACCCAGGCGAGATACTTCAAGAGGAGTTTCTTGTGCCGCTGGGCATTAGCCAGACGCGTCTAGCGCTGGATTTGCATGTGCCGGCACCTCGCATCAACGCGATTGTGCGCGGCAAGCGGGCGATAACCGCCGACACCGCGCTTCGCCTCGGCCAGTATTTCAAGATGGAGCCGCAGTTCTGGCTCAATCTTCAGGCCAATTACGACCTCGGGGTTGCTTCCGGCGGTGTGTGGTCGAGAATCAAGAAGCTAATTCCCGAGTTCATGCCGGAAAACGCCGCCGCCGTTCTATAGGAATGAGGTAACTATGCGACAGGATGGCGACCTTGATAACAAAGAGATGATCAGAATCATCGTGGCTGTTATTGTCGTCGCACTTGGTATTTTCTATGGAGTGGTGAATGAGCTGAGAATCCCCGAAGTGCTGGGTGTCGTTTTGCTTTGCCTAGTTATTGTCGTTCCATTTTTGTTAGTCGCGCATGCGAGGGATGAGAGACTTAGGCGGGAGCGTGAGGCAGTCCGCAGACAATGCGAGGCCGTGCGAGCAAAAGGCGGTCAGTGCGACTGGAGCAAGACGAAGGGCGGCACGCTTCGCTATCTCGAACCGCAACTTGACCATAGCATAAAGAAGCCCTATCACACTGGGCGAATCAAGGAAGCGCGCAAGCCGCCCTCAGCCGACGGCACTTGAGGCATCTGAGCCGGGGACAGACACACGGAACAGGTGTATTAAATTGATGGAATAATAGGAGTCGGACTATGTGGAATAAGGTCATTGCAATATGTCTGGCGTTATTCGTTGGATGTACTGAGGAAATTTGCAAGAGACGAATGGAGTTAATCCCTGGGTTGGTTTGGGAGTATTATTCTACTAACCATTCCAGAGTGGTTTCCGACAAGTATGGAATCATTGCGGAGGGAGCGGTTTTTATAACATTTCACGATTATGGATTTGATGTTAGCGGAGGTGGGAAATTTGTATATGTTGATTTGTGTAGGAATGTCCTTGACGATAGAGAGTCAACGCACATATCACTATCATCAGGAAGCGCATTTAGCACATTCGACGCTGGATATGCGATGGGGATATCCACAGAAGAGTCGCATAAAAAGTATCTTGCTGAGATGGATGCACTAAAAGAGAGGGTGGAAGAAAAGCTGAGGAGGGAAGGATTGCGTCGCTTGTAACAACTGGGGACCCGCGGAACCGTTGTAAAAGGCCTGTTTGCGTATTGTTGGTGGCTTGCGTGGTTGATTTCAGCGCGGCTACTTCGCTATAATATACCTTGGATATGAAATACCTGATTGTTCCGTTTCTTGTTCTTGCCTTCTCGCCTTTTGCCTTTGCGCGGCAACCAGCCTCGTGCGCCGAGTGGAGGCAGGCCGACTTTGCGGCCAATGCGTACCGGCAGGCTGCGGTTAATGCCGAGGCATATGGCAACTTCGTCCTCTCGCCGTGGAGTGTGGCGTCGCTCTTCGGGGCTCTCCAGACCGGTGCGCGCGGCGACACCGCTTGCGAGATGGCACGCACGCTGCAGCTTGGCGGCGAGGAGACACTCGCTCCTGATGCCGTCGCCGAGACGTTCCGCGCGGCCCGCGCATGCCTCGCCAGCGTCGCAAATGCCGACGTTGCGCTTGAGCTGTCCGACTCGCTCTGGCTTGCACACGGATTCAGCGTCGAGCCAGGATTTTCCGACCGACTTCGCGACGCCTTCGATGCGTCGGTGCATTCGATCGAAATGGGCCCCGTCGGCCGCAAGATCATCAACGACTTTGTCTCGAAGAAGACACACGGGCGCATCGAAGATCTAATAGCCCCCGGCGTTCTCAAGAACCGGGAAACGCTCCTTGTCGCCGTTGACACAGTCTACTTCAAGGCCAAGTGGCAGGATCCCTTCAAGAAGCGCGCCACGCAGGATCAGACTTTTCATGCGCCTTCCGGCGACGTCGACGTCCCGTTTATGCACGCTACGCGCACCGTGGAGATTCTCGATGCGCCCGAGTGCGCCGCGCTGCGCCTGCCCTACCGCTCCAGCGAGACAGAAATGCTCGTGCTTTTGCCGTCACTCTCCAATACGCTTGCGGACGTCGAGGCGAAGATGTCCGGAGCATGGCTTGAGCGTCTCGTCGAGAGACCTTGGCGGGGGATGGCCGACATTGCTCTCCCCAAGTTTGACTTCGATTCCGAGCACGACCTCAAGTCCATGCTTATTTCCATGGGCATGACCGCTCCGTTTAATGGGCTGGTCGCGAACTTCCGCGGCATCGCCTCGGGGAGCCTCTCCATCACCACGGCCATCCAGAAGGCGAATGTCACCGTCGACGAGGAGGGCACGGAAGCCGCCGCGGCGTCTTATGTGACTATGGGTCGGGGCCGTCCCCATGATGACCCTGCTCCTCAGCGTTCCTTCGTCGCCGACCGCCCGTTTCTGTTCCTAATCCGCGAGACTAGTACAGGTCTTATTCTCTTTGTCGGTCACGTGATGAAACCAGTGCCTCCGCAGGTGAATGCCAGCGGTAAGAACCTGAAATGAAAAAGCCTTTGCCAGTCAAGATCGTCGAAGCCCTCGGGTGGGTGTATGTCGCGCTTGCGGTGTTGTCGCTTTTGCCGATGAGTAAAGTTATGAGGCTTGAGTCTTCACTGTATATAAGCTCGTTGCCTATTGCGATGCTAATCGGCATGGTTGTTGCGTTGCGGCGGGGACGCCGAACTTTGTTTCTCCTTGCAAACACGGTTATTCTGTTGCTGATTCTGCTTGGAATGGTTGGGGACAGGCCCCGCGGAACCGTTGTAAAAGCCATGTTTGCGCAACCGATTTGCCGTGATTTTCAGATAGACGGCAAACGCGGTTTTATGATACGATATGTGTGCTCTCCGGAATTGAACTCCGTGGCGACGGAGGTACGAACGGGAGCCATGAAAGCCGTGGGTTGAAACTGGCCGAGTCCTGCTGAGAACGGATCGAAAAGCCTGAAGGGTGGGTGGACGGTTCGGGGGGGGTGTTGACGTCGGGAACCACGGCGGCCGATTTGGAACGCGAGGAGGAGGCTTCCTCCGCGGGCTTGAGCGCAAGGATGCGCGGCCTAAGCGTCGTCGGCGTCAGGCGAGGCATCGCCTATTCCGAAAATGCGCCTTAGGCGTATTGTACCCTGTGACCGGCGTTCGGTCGCGCAATGCGCTGGCAGAACAGGAAGGAATAGGACATGAGCGAGAATCAAATAGTTGTCTATCAGCCGAATGAAACCATGCGGTTGGATGTTAGGCTTGAAGACGAGACGGTATGGCTGACACAGGAGCAAATCGCTAGCTTGTTCGGCACTAAACGACCGGCGATAACAAAGCACCTCTCCAACATCTACAAGAGTGGAGAATTGGAACGAGAGGGCACATGTTCCATTTTGGAACATATGGGTAATGATGGCAGGCAGTCATACCGCACCATGTTTTATAATCTTGACGCGATCTTATCCGTGGGATATCGGGTCAATAGCCGTTATGCGACTTTGTTTCGACGTTGGGCTACCCAAGTCCTAAAGGCATACTTGCTTAAAGGTTATGCGTTAAATGCCAGATTGAATCAGCTTGAGGACAAGGTGGATCGGCGGCTCGCGAAGCACGATCAGCAGATTGTGGAGTTGACGGAGAAGGTTGATTTCTTCGTGCAGACGTCGCAACCGCCGGTGCGGGGTGTGTTCTACAGCGGACAGGTCTTTGACGCACATGTCTTTGCCGCCAAGTTTATCTTGTCTGCGAAGAAGTCGATTCTTCTCATCGATAGCTGGGTGGATGTCATGACGCTTGAACTGCTGGCAAAGAAAGCAAAAGGTGTGACGGTCGAGATCGTAACATCTCGTCGCGGCAACAAAATATCTACGAGTGATGCTGCCAAGTTCAATACGCAGCATGGTGGTCTGACGATCACCGTAAGCAAAAACTTCCACGACAGGTTTCTTGTAATCGACGACAAGACCCTATATCTCGTTGGGGCGTCGCTGAAAGACCTTGGATGGAAGTGCTTTGCATTCACTGAGCTGTCAGCGAGCGAGATCCCGAACCTCAGGACGAGGATATAGCGGCAAGTTTGGAGGCTCTGTTTTGCCATCTGGCAAGCCGCCGCGGCGGATTTTTGGTATACTGTTCGCATGGAGGCAGAGGAGGGGAGAGTCAGGGCGATTGTCTCGCTCGGGTCCAACATCGAGCCGCGCGTGGAGTACCTTTCCCGCGCGGTCGACGCGCTTTCCTCGATGCCGTCCACGAAGCTCGTCGCCGCGAGCCGCGTTGTCGAAACGGAGCCAGTCGGCGTGCCGCCAGAATTCGCACACATGAAGTTCATGAACCAGGTCGCGGTTTTCGAGACGGCGCTTTCGGCGCGGGAGTTCTCGGTCGGGATGCACGCGGTGGAGGATTCTCTCGGGAGGATTCGCACAGTTCGCAACGGGCCGCGCACCATCGACATAGACCTCGTGGACTTCGGCGGCATGGTGTCGGACGATTCCGAACTGACGCTTCCTCATCCGCGTGCGCGGATGCGCGATTTCGTAATGGGCCCGCTTGCGGAGCTGGGGCTCGCCATTGGCGGTTCCGGCGACAGCGGCGCGGCAGATGCACTAAGAAAGGAGAAGTAAGATGGAGGTCAATGTAAACGGCGGCAATTTCGAGGAAGAGGTGCTTCGCTCAGAGGTTCCCGTCCTCGTCGATTTCTGGGCCGAGTGGTGCGGACCCTGCATGATGCTCGGGCCCGTCGTCGCGGAGGCCGCGAAGGAGAGGGAAGGCGCGCTGAAGGTCTGCAAGGTGAACGTCGACGAGAGCCCGGAGCTCGCGGCGAAGTTCGGAATCATGTCGATTCCCGCGCTTCTCCTTTTCAAGGGCGGCGAGCTCGCCGCGCAGAAGGTCGGATACATGGGCAAGGACGAGGTCCTCGCGTTCGTGTCCTGACCCTGCCGCGCTTTTGGTATAATAGGCGCCATGGAAGAGATCGACTTCGAGGCAGACACATTTGAAGACATCGTGGCGAAGGACGACCGCTATGACGGCCGCGCCTATGCGCTTCTGATGGACGTCGTCCACTATCTCACGAAGGACGGCGCTCACGCCGGGGCGGAGGACATCATGGACGAGTTCCGCGAGACTGCGCTCGACCAGTTCGGACCTCTCGCCTACCGCGTCCTGACGGAGTGGGGGCTCAAGTCGTGCGAGGACATAGGCGAGATGATGTTCAACCTCGCGGAATCGCACCGCATAGGCAAGGACGAGAACGACACGCACGAGAGCTTTATCGGCGGGTACGATTTCGAGGAGGCGTTCCTCGGCCCGTACCAGACGTGACGCGAGGACCCAGGAGAAAGAGACATGTTTGAGAACACCGTATTCGGGCGGCTCGACCAGAAGCTGCAGCATGCGATAAAGGACGCGGGCTACGAGACGCCGACGCCGATTCAGGAAAAGGCGATTCCATATCTTCTCGACGGGCGCGACTTGATCGGCTGCGCACAGACCGGGACGGGAAAGACCGCGGCGTTCATGCTGCCGATCCTGAACCACCTCGTCCGCGTGCGGCGGCCGCGGCGCATCGGCCACCCGCGCGCGCTCGTTCTCTCGCCTACGCGCGAACTCGCCGTGCAGACCGCGGAGAACGTGAAGCGCTACTCGAAGTACGCGGAGCTGCCTTTCGCGTGCCTCATCGGGGGCGTCAGCCAGTACGGGCAGGTCAAGGACATCAAGAAGGGCGCGGAGACTGTCGTCGCGTGCCCGGGGCGGCTCATAGACCTGATGAACCAGGGAATACTCTATCTCGACCAGGTCGAGTGCTTCGTTCTCGACGAAGCAGACCGCATGCTCGACATGGGCTTCCTCCCGGACATCAGGCGCATAATCTCGAAGCTCCCGAAGTCGCGCCAGTCGCTTTTCTTCTCCGCGACGATGCCGCCGCCTGTCCTCAAGCTCGCTGGCGAACTCGTCCACGATCCCGCGTCCGTCACGATCTCGCCTGAGACGCCGACGGTCGAGAAGATCAACCAGAAGGTGATGTTCGTCGCGAAGAGCCATGGAACAGGGTTATCGTCTTCACGAAGATGCGCCACGGCGCGGACCGCGTCGTGAAAAAGCTTTTCCGCGCCGGAATAAACTGCGCGGCGATCCATTCCGACAAGACGCAGGGCCAGCGCACTCGCGCACTCGATGGATTCCGCCGTGGTGACGTTCGTGTTCTCGTTGCGACCGACATCGCCTCTCGCGGAATCGACGTTCCCGACGTCTCGTGCGTCGTCAATATGGAGCTGCCGCTTGAGACGGAATCATATGTCCACCGCATCGGCCGGACGGCGCGCGCTGGCGAGTCGGGCGCCGCGATCTCGTTCGTGACGCAGGAGGAGCGCGGCCAGCTCAAGGCGATTGAGCGCCTCATAAGGAAATCGATTCCCGTTGACCGC
>ONVK01000109.1 GCA_900321255.1 uncultured Lentisphaerota bacterium
CCCCTCGACAATCCTGCCCGCGCAGTGCCAGGAGCTGAAGGACATGGTGCGCGCATACCAGCCCGGCTGCCTCATCAACGGGCGGCTCGGATACGGCCTCGGCGACTACGAGACGCCGGGCGACAACTGCATAGCCGACAAGACGGACACGGGCAGGCTGTACGAGACCGTCGGCACGATGAACGACTCCTGGGGCTACCGCCCGACGGACACGCACTACAAGAGCGTCGACGAGATTCTCTCCATCAAGGCGAAGTGCGCCTCGATAGGATCCAACTACATGCTCAACATCGGGCCCGACCCCCTCGGCCGCATCCCCGCCGCGGGAATATCGATCCTCGACGGCCTCGCGGCCGCAGCTACTTCGAAGACTGGCGCCTGAGGCGGAGCTGGCCGCAGGCGGCGTCGGCGTCTTTGCCGCGCGAGCGGCGGAGCATCGTCTGAACGTGGTTCTTCATAAGGACGTCGAGGAACATCAGCATCGTCCTCTCGTCGGGCGTCTTGAAGTCGGGGCGGTGGGAGACGGGCGAAAGGGGAATGAGGTTTACTTTCGCCATCGGAACGCGCTTCACCTGCCGCGCAAGCTCCTCGGCGCATTCGCGAGAGTCGTTGACGCCCTTGATGACGGTGTATTCGAACGTTATTATGCGCTTCGTCGCCTTCGTGTAGTCCGCGCACGCCGCGAGCAGCGTGTCGAGCGGCCATTTTCTGTTGACGGGCATGAGCTCGTCTCTGAGGGCGTCGTTCGGCGCGTGCAGCGACACGGAAAGCTCGAACTGTATTCCCTCGGCTGCGAGCTTCGCGAAGCCCGGGACCACGCCGCAGGTCGAGAGCGTTATGTGCCTTGCGCCGAGGTTGGGGCCGCGCCCCGCGTTGATGAGCTTTAGGGCGCGCATCGTCTCGTCGTAGTTCGCGAAGGGCTCGCCCATTCCCATCACGACGATGTTCGTGATCTCGCCGAGCGCGCGTCCCGCCATGTACTCCGCGACGATCTCGTCGGCGGCGAGCGAGCGGACGACGCCGTTTGCGCCGGACGCGCAGAACGCGCAGCCCATGCCGCAGCCGACCTGCGTCGAGATGCACTGCGTGAAGCGCCCGGTCGCCGGTATGAGGACGGTCTCGACCGATTCGCCGTCTTCGAGCCCGAGGAGGAGCTTCTGCGTGCCGTCGGACGACTTCGAGACGGCGAGGGTCTGCGTCTTCGTGATCGGGAACTCGACTTTCAGCTGTTCGCGGAAGTCCTTCGGGAGAGTCGTCGCCTGGTCCCAGTCGGTGATGTAGTCGCGGTAGAGCGCCTGGAGAATCTGGTCGGCCCTAAACGCGCGCATGCCGCGCTCCGTCAGGATCGGCTTCCATTCTTCCGGCAGTATGCTCCAGGCCTTCTTCATGGAGCATATTATACATCAAATCGCACCGTCATGGGGTGTGGCATCGCGATTTTGTCGGATTGGCGTCTATGCGGTATGCTTTCGCAAGTCCGGCTTCGGTCGGGCAGTCGCCTCGGGCGAACGCGGCAACTCCGCGCATTCGCGCTCTTGCCGCTCGGGATTCACGACACTCGCCAAGCCGCATCGCGGTGCAAACCGCGCTTAGGTCGTTCATCACGTCGCCGAGGCGACTCCCGGCCTACGCCGGTGCCACCACGCAGCCAATGGGCGAAGCCGGCACGGGGCATTGGAGCCGACTGTCGCACGAGAGCACGTTTGCGGGCCCGACGTGATTTCGACCGCCACGGTAAAGGGCGCGCGTGAAGGCGCGCGCGTCGAAATCATGTCGGTGGGGTGCCCGCAAACTGCGGGTCGGGCGAGCATGTCGGGCCAATGCCCCGATATCGCCAGATTATGGCTGCCCGACCGGAGCCGGTGCAGACGGCAGGCGCGGAAAATTGGGGCTGACGGGGGCGGGCGATTATGCTATACTTGCATCCATGAAAATAGGGTGTCATCTGAGCGCGTCGGGCGGGTATCTTGCCATGGCGCAGACTGCCGTCTCGATCGGCGCGAACGTCTTCCAGTTCTTCACGCGCAACCCGCGCGGAGGCGCGGCGAAGCCGATCGACAAGGGCGATGTCGCCGCGTTCCTCGAGTTCGCCGAGGCGAACGGAATTGGCCCGATCCTCGCGCATGCGCCGTATACGCTGAACGCGGCGGGTGCGGAGACGCGGGTGCGGGAGTTCGCCGAGAGCGTGATGGCCGACGACCTGGAGCGGCTTGAGCACACGCCGGGCGCGATGTACAACTTCCATCCAGGCAGCCATGTCGGGCAGGGCGCGGAAGCGGGGATCGGGCTCATCTCGTCGATGCTCTCGCGCATCCTCTCGAAGAAGCCCTTTAGGACGACTGTGCTACTCGAAACGATGTCCGGAAAGGGCAGCGAGGTCGGGCGGAACTTCGAGGAGATCCGCGCTATCATCGACGCGACGGACGCGCCCCTCGGCGTATGCCTCGACACGTGCCACGTATGGGACGGCGGCTACGACATAGTGAACGACCTTGGCGGCGTCCTTGCGGAGTTCGACAGAATCGTCGGGCTTGGCCGGCTAAAGGCGATACATCTCAACGACTCGATGAACGTCCTCGGCGCGCACAAGGACCGCCACGAGAAGATCGGGAAGGGGAAAATAGGGCTTGATGCGCTCATGCGCGTCGTGAACCATCCGAAGCTGAAGGACCTGCCGTTCTACCTCGAGACGCCGTGCGACCTACAGGGATATCGCGACGAAATCGCGCTCATAAAGAAAATGAGTGACAGTAATTGAACCACGGAATACACCGAATACACGGAAGAAGAGCAGGAGAGTTTAGATGACTTCAACGGTTTACATTGCAAAGAACGTCTACGGCGGCGACGGTCTCGGCCGCCTCGGAGACGGACGCGTCGTTTTCGTTCCAGGCGCATGGGCGGGCGAGCAGGTCAAGGCCGAGATCGTAGAGGAAAGGAAGCATTTCGTAAAGGCGCGTCTTGTCGAGGTCGTGGAGAAGTCTCCCGACCGCGTCGAATGTGCCGCGGAGCGCGTCGTGCCGGGAATGGTCTACGCCAACCTCTCCTGCGAAGGCGAGCTCAAGGCGAAGGAGAGCCAGCTTAAGGAGTTTTTCGAGCGCGCCCGCATTGAAGTGCCTGAATTCGTTTCCGCGAAGGGCGGCTCGGAGTTCAACTACCGCAACAAGGTCGTTTACCATTTTGCGAGATACGGCAGTGTCTGGCGCATCGGATACCGCACCGAGCCGTCGCACGAAATCGTTGACGTCGCAGACGATCCTCTTGCCCGCCCCGAAATCAACGCAAAGCTCGGCGAAATCCGCCGTGCCGTCACGACGCTGCTTACGACTGGCCCGGTTCAGGTGCGCAAGGACACCGAGCGCAAGGGAAGCGTGACCGTTCGCTGGACCAGGAAGAGCGGCGTCAAGTGGTGGATCGGCGACGCGCCGAAGGACTTAGTTCTGAAGGAGACGACTTGCGGGCTCGACTTCGAAGTTCCGGCTGACGGCTTCTACCAGGTGAACACGGACGTCGGCGAGGAACTTGCCAAAGCGGTCGTGGCCGAATACCAGAAGGGCGCGGCGGAAGCGCCGGAAGTCCTCGACCTCTACTGCGGCGTCGGTGTTCTCGGGCTCTGCTGCAAGCCGCCGCGGCTTACCGGCATAGAGTCCGGGCGTCAGGCGATAGAGTTCGCGAAGCGCAACGCCGCCGCGCAGAAGGCGGCGGACGCGCGGTTCTTCTCCGAGCAGGTCGGGCGCAACGTCGGCCGCATAAAGATCGGGCCGAAGACGACGGTTGTCGTCGATCCTCCGCGCGGCGGGCTCGAGCCGAACGTCCCGAAGTGGCTCGCCGCGGCGAATGCGCCGCGCATCCTCTATGTCTCGTGCGACCCTGCGACGCTGATGCGCGACCTCCGCACGCTCGCGCAGACCTACGCCGTGGAATCCGTCCGCTGGTTCAACATGTTCCCGCGCACCGCCCGCTTCGAGACCCTCGTCTCCCTCAGGAGGCGGTAGATGCGCTTTTTTGCCCCGGCGGGCTATTGCGCCCGGCGCGGTTTTTTGGTATATTACCCACCGTCCTGCGACTGTCTCAGGAGGTTATCCCTGCCGCGGGTGCTCGAAATTCGGGCGTTCGGTGTCCCATGTCGGGACCACTGGCAGGGTCTTGCTTCCCGGTACGCAGAATAATGAGAAAGAAAAGATAAAATGAAGATCGACAAGGCCGCCATCAAGTCCGAATTCCAGCGTCACGACCGCGACACGGGTTCCTCCGAAGTCCAGATCGCGATTCTCACCAAGGAGATCGAGGCGCTCACCGCCCACCTCAAGGCGAACAAGAAGGACCATTCTTCCCGCTACGGCCTCCTCCGCAAGGTCCAGAACCGCCGCAGCCTCCTCGACTACCTGAAGCGCGAGAACGAGGCGAGCTACAAGGAGCTCATCAAGAAGCTCGGCATCCGCCGCTAAGGATTGACAAACAGAAACAAAGAAAAGAAAAAACAATGCAAGGAACAAAGCAGTTCAAGGTCAACATCGCGGGGACGGACCTCGTGATCGAGACCGGGCTCCTGGCGCAGCAGGCCGCCGGAGCCGTCACCGTCTCGTACGGTGACACGACCGTCTTCACGGCGGTCACCAACACCGACACGCCGCGGGAAGGAATCGACTTCTTCCCGCTGCAGTGCGAGTATCGCGAGAAGTTCTACGCGGCGGGCAAGTTCCCCGGCGGGTTCTTCAAGCGCGAGGCGCGTCCGACGAGCAAGGAGATCCTCACGGCCCGCATGTGCGACCGTCCGATCCGTCCGCTCTTCCCCGACGGCTACTACAACGACGTCCAGGTCAACTCGACGCTCATCCAGTCCGACGGCACCAGGGAGGCCGACTTCCTCGCCGTCAACGCGTCGTCCGCGGCGCTCCACATCTCCGAGATCCCGTTCATGGGCCCGATCGGGTGCGTCAGGATCGGCCGCATCGACGGCCAGTGGGTCATCAACCCCACGCACGAGCAGAAGGCCAAGAGCGACATCGACCTCCTCTACGCAGGCATCCGCGGCAAGTTCCTCATGATGGAGGGCTCCGCCAGCGAGATCAGCGACGAGGACTTCGTCGCGGCCCTGAAGCGCGCCCACGAGGAAGTCGAGAAGATCATCGACCTCCAGATCGAGATGCGCCGTGCCCTCGGCAAGCCCGACAAGGACATCAAGGACATCCCGCAGCCCGCGGACAAGATGGACTTCATGCGCAAGGAGGGCGGCGAGGCTCTCGCTGCCGCGCTTCTCATCAAGGGCAAGCTCGAGCGCCAGGGCAAGGTCTCCGCAATCAAGGAAGACCTCCTCAAGAAGGTTGCCGAGAAGTGGCCCGAGGTCGACGCAGTCGGCTTCGTCCACCTCTTCGACGCCCTTGAGATCGAGACCGTCCGCAAGAACGTCCTGGAGAAGGGGCTCCGCATCGACGGACGCGCCCAGCACGAGATCCGTCCGCTCTCCGCGCAGGTCGG
>ONVK01000053.1 GCA_900321255.1 uncultured Lentisphaerota bacterium
GAGCGCATCGAGATTTTGCAGGGCTCGCAGAACGTCCTGCACGGCGACGTCGGCTCGGCCGGCATGATCAACATCATCACCGATCCTAACGACTACGAGACGCACGGGGCTATCGAGCTCCACGGCGGCAGCTGGAACACGATCGGCGCGAGCGCGTCGCTTCGCGGCGGCGTCAAGGACTGGGGGACGCAGTACTGGGTCAATGGCGGATGGGATCATTCCGACGGCTACCGCCACGACAGCGGCTTCGACTCCTACTACGCCGGCGGCGGCGTGAGACAGAACTTCGACAACGGCTCCTATGTGCGCCTCTCCGCGTTCTGGTCCGACGTCGACAGCGACCTTCCCGGCTACCTCTCGCGCTATGACTGGAAGCACCACCCGACCCGTTCCGACGGCTACAACGACTTCTACCGCCGCACGACGTACGGGCTTAACGCAACCGCCTACGGAGTGATCAACGACGACAATGCCGTGCGCCTCACGCAGACGTTCTCGCGCCGCCACCTCAAGAGCCGCGGCTACGGGTACTGGTACACCGACTACGACATCTACTCCTACGAGTTCACGCCCGAGTGGATAAACACGACGAAGCTCGGCGCGTTCGACAACGAGCTGATCGTCGGCGCGACTTTCCGCTACGACCGCAACGACGCCGCGAACTGGGGAACCTCGTCCTACGGCTACAGCCACTCGAAGTACGAGTACGACCGCCAGACGATGGGCTTCTACGCGCAGGACACGTTCAAGATCGCCGAGGACATCGCCCTCGAGGTCGGCGGGCGCTACGAGCGCAGCTGGAACAAGTGCACGATGGCCGCCGATCCGCGCCGCTCCTACGACCTCACCGCGTGGGATGCCGCGCTTAACTTCACGCCCGTAGAGGGCCTCAAGGCCTATGCGAAGTTCTCGAACTTCTACAGGATGCCCTTCATCGACGAGGTCGCGTACCATTCGCGCGACGACCTCCTCTCGCCCGAGCGCGGCTGGCGCGCGGACGTCGGCTTCGACTGGTCGTTCCTCGAGGAATTCAACGTCGCAGGAAACGCCTACGTCTCGCGCACGAAGAACGAGATCTTCTACAATCCGCTCTTCCCCTACATGAGCTTCGGCTATCCCGGGTTCGGCGACAACGTGAACTCGCCGTCGCCCGTCATGCGCGAGGGCTTCGATTTGAGGGCGAGCTGGGAACGCGACAAGGTCGCAGGCGTCTCGCTCGCCTACAGCTTCGTCGACGCCGAGTTCGACGGCGGCGAGTTTGACGGCAACGACGTGCCGATGGTCGCCGAATCGGTCGTAACGGCGAGCGGGCGCGTGTGGCTCTGGGACGACTGCTTCGTCTTCGGCGGCTACCGCTTCCGCACCGACTGCCGCTCGACTTCAGACTTCGCGAACGAGTACGAGAAGATCCCGTCCTTCGGGCTCTTCCACGTCGGCGTCCAGTACAGCCCGACGTGCTTCGGCCTCGACGGGCTGACGCTCGCGTTCACGGTCGACAATCTGTTCGACAAGAACTACTGCGACTACTCGACCTACGGCACGGCCTACTGGCCTGGCGCAGGCCGCAGCTACATGTTCACGATCCGCTACGAATTCTAGCGGACGGCGGCGCGCTCGAGCGCGGCGCGGACCTTGTCGATCTGGAAAGCCCAGACAGGGACCATGCCGGGCTCGAGCTCCTTCTTTACGCGCGGGTCGAAGCGGAACTCTCCCTTGAGGAGGAAGTCCTCGAGCTCGCGCACCTCGCGGATCGTCAGCGGGTCGGGAGCGGGAATCGGCTTCGGCGCACGGAAGGCGTCGGTGCGAAGCCAGACGGGATTCGTGAGCGCGCAGTGCTTCACGAGCTGCTGGCGCTTCTCGGCGAAGTCGGCGTCGTTCTCGCCGAAGACGCGCGCGACGAGATAGCCGCCCTCCGCGTCCGCCGCGACGTTCCACGTGATGCACCCGCCCGCGAAGTCGCGCTTCTCGGCAAGCACCTTCCCGCCGCGGCCGAGGAGCTGCACACGCGAAAGCGTCTTCTCGCCATCGGCGGGCCAAGCAAAGACCTCTACCTTGTGAGTCTTGCCGGCGCCGCTCTCGAGCTCCGCGCCCTGCAGGTTGCCGTCGACCTTCATGTAGAGCCCGGGACCGCTCGACATCGTATGGTGCGCGGCGCGGAACTCGCGCTTCAGTTCTTCAATCGTGTACGGACGGCGCAGGAACGGAATCCAGTTGAAGAGCATCGTGCCCTTCTCCTCGATGCCGTGGGTCGGCGACAGGTCGAGCTCGGAGAACCCGGGCACGCGGTAGCCGAGGTCGAGAAGCGCGAACCACAGGTTCTGGTAGTCGGCGTGGTACGGATCGTACCCCTGCACCGTCATGCCGTCGAGATATCCGTCGCGCATGAGCTGCGGAATCATGTCGGTCGCGATGTTCGTGACGAACGGACCCTTGTTCTTGCCGTCCTTCGTCCACCAGCTCGTCGGATGCGCCCATATCGCGAGCGCGCCGTAGCGCCGCTGCTCTGCGACGATCGTCGCGTAGGTGCGCCGCTTGTGGTAGTCGCCGGTAAGCGCGTTGCGCTCAGCCGTATCGTTGTCGTAGTCGGAATACCAGCACGGGCGATCCTGGCTGTAGTCGTGCCATGCGGGGACGGTCTGCTTGAAGCCGACGTACCACATGTGCCCGAAGCATGACTTCGGCGTCTCGTTGTCGAGATAGAAGAGCATGCCGCCGCCGCGCTCGTTGAGGCGTCTCAGCATCGCCTCGTTTCCGGCGACATCCATCATCTCTTCCATCTGGTCGTTCTTGAGTCCGCCGAAGTAGCGGTCGCGGTCGGCGCGCTCGTTCAGCGCGTAGACCGCCCGGTTGCTCACGGTCCACGGGCTGCCGACGCCGTACGAATCGAGATGGTACTTCTCGGCCCACGCGAACAGGTTGTTCTCTCCCACCTCTTCGCTCACGCCCGGCTTGCGGCAGTGGTGCGAGTGCCCTGCCGCCTTCGCAAACACAATCGGCTCTGCGGGCGACACGTCCCCGCCTGTGACGTTCCACGCTCCGAACGCCGCGCCCATCGGCACGAGCGCCGCAAATAATGCGATAGTCTTCATTGTCTTTCCTTTCTTGTCGGTTGGCTGTTCAGAAAATTCCCTCTTCGCGCATCTCACCGCCGCCCTTCCACTCCGGGTCGGGCTTCAGGAGCTCCGCATCAAGCCGCACGCCTGACGCGACGAGTCGCTTTCGCAGCGCCTCTTCGTCAA
The DNA here is from genome assembly GCA_900321255.1 of uncultured Lentisphaerota bacterium. Lineage (GTDB taxonomy): Bacteria > Verrucomicrobiota > Kiritimatiellia > RFP12 > UBA1067 > UBA1067. The sequence continues at coordinate 3,240 of ONVK01000053.1, forward strand.
GCGACGCAAAGGAGCCGCCACGCGGCAGAAGCGCCGCGGCAGTTCCAGCCGCCTGCCCCGAAACGCAGCACGCGGGGAGACAGCGGACGACATCCCACATCTCGTCTGCACACGCAATGCAGCGCCCGGCTGCAAGAAGATTTGAAACGCCGGGCACGAGAAGCTGCCCGAAGCGAAGCGGATAGACGGGGCCCTTCCTGCGCCAGTCCGAGAAGATGCCGACGACAGGTCCGGACGCACCCTCGCCCGCGACACGCGCGAGCTTGAGGAGCGTAGGATAAGTCGGAATCGAAAAGACATGAAGCGGTTCCTGCCCAAGCGCAGCGCGGCGCTTGTTCTCCTCCTCGATATCGAGCAGAATCGCGCGGCGCGACGCGATCGCATGGCGCGAGCGTTCGTCTGGATCATCGCCCGCATAGTCGCGCGCCGCGGCTGGATCGAGCTTCCTCAAAGTCTTCCCCGCGCCGCACCTAAGATGTATGTGCCTTTCGTCGTCGACGACGTAGTACCAGCCGCACGGTATGTTTCCCGTGCGACCGCCGACAGTCGCCTCGCCGCAAAGCTGCGCGAGAGCCGCAGAGCCAGTCGCGTCGGTAAACGCGTTCGCGCGGAAGGCAAGACGCTGTGCGCCACAATGTGCGACAAGCTCCGCGATGCGAGTGCCCTCCCGGACGACATTCTCCGCCGAGCAGTCGTAGAAGATGTCAACGCCAGCGTCGACAAGCGCACGCTCAAGCCCGAGCATCATGGGACCAGGATCGAACACAAGCTCGTAGCGTTTGTCCGAGAGCTCCTTCTTCGTGCCCTTCTTGTCGACCCACGCGCCGTTCGGCTTCGCGGCTGAATACTTCATCGGGAGGCGCAGCAGTTCCTCGGGAATTCCGAAAGTGACCTGCCTGCCGTAGCCATCGCAAAGCGGCATGAAGACAATGATGTGCCCCTGCGTCGAAAGTCCGCCGAGGACATTCGTGCGCTCGAGAAGGCACGTCTTCGCGCCAGCGCGCGCCGAGGCGAGAGCGGCGGCAACTCCAGCAAAGCCGCCGCCCACGACAACATGGTCGTACTTGCGGCGAACGAAGATGCTATGAGAGCGAACGGCGGACGATGCGCCTTGCGCTTCATCGGCAAGACCGCCGAGCGGCGCAGCCGCGCCAAGCGCGGCCGCACCAGCAAAAAACGATCGCCTGTCCACTTTCATTCGAGAATAATCGCCCTCAGCATTGCGATGTCACTATCGGTAAGGCCGCAGTCCTTCAAGTACGCCTCGACCTTCTCGCGCGTGTTCGCGCCAGGATACTTGTTGATCACGTCGTAGATCTGGTTGAAGAGCGTCGCGTGGCGGAACCAGTTCCCCGCGTTCGTGAAGCCAGAACACTCCCAGTCCTTGTTCAGCTCGTCGTCGTCGACGCCCATCAACGCCTCGATGAGAAACGCAAGCGTACCCGTGCGGTCCTGCCCACCAATGCAGTGAAAGGCGATCGGGTAGTTCTTGGGCTTGAGAAAGACATCGAAGCACTGTTTCACGAGTTCCTTGCCGCGCGGCTTCGCAAGCCCGCCATACGCGGTCATCGCTACGTTCACCCACTTCACGCGGTCGCCGAGCGGCGAGACCGTCATCCCCGCGACCTCGCCCGCGCCGCGCAAGTCGAGGTCGGTGCGGATGCCGAGCTTGTCGAGGAGAATGCGCCGCGAATCGTCCGTGAGCCGTTCGCGCCCGCGATCGGAAGCGATCGGCACGCGGTGCCAGTCCTTCGCGTCGTGTTCGCCGCGGTAGATCTTCGCCATGTGCCCAGCCTGCCAGCAAGGGCGGTTCGTTAGCGTGCCCGCGTCGAACTCGGCGCGGCACTCGTCCCACGTGAGGAAGTCGATGTCCTCAGGATTGTCGTTGAGCCCTGCTGTTCGGTAGATGAGTCCCTGACGCATGCGCTTGCCGTCGAGACCAACGCGCCCGCCGAGATCGCGCACATTCGGTATGCCGGGAACATTGATAAGCCGCGGCGCAGTCGCGTCGGTCGTGAACTTCCGCGTCGCAGTCGCGAGACGGCGACCGCCGGCGATTGCAGAGACCTCGACTTCGTATGTCGTGCCGATCTCGAGGTTGTCGAAGAAGGTATACGTCTCTCGCGCGCAGGCGAAGTCAACGGGAGCCGAGGAACCGTCCGAAAAACAGCGGCGAAGCGCGACCTCGAAGACCGGCTGAACCGTCGACATGCCGGAGAATCCGTCCCACCAGCGCCAGGAGACGAGAACCGGCGTCGGCGCGTTCGGCTCCGCGGCAAGTATGCCGCGCTCGCCGGCGTCGGCAAACTTCTTCACGCGCTCGGCGAGCGGAAGGGAGAGATAGTCCATCTTCCTCTTCGACATCAGCCAGACGGCATCCTTCCCCGTCGGCTGGAGGATGACGAGCTCTCCTGCCGCAGCGCAAGAGACGATCAAGGAGGCGGCGGCTGAAATGACGCAGACTATCGGTCGTTTCATCAGAGGTTTCTCCTGCCCTTGGACTCCAGGTACTTTATGAGCTCGACGGGACGGTCGGTCTGTATCATCGTCGCTCCGTTTTCGAGCGCCCAGCCCCAGCTGCCGTCGGGATCGCCCTTGAAGCCGCGCTCGTCGGTATGTCCGGCGCAGAGACTGTCCCACAGCGTGTTTATCCAGATGCGCGGGCCTCCGTCCTTCTGCATCGCCCTGAGGCGCTCCAGCACCACTACAGGCGTCTCCTTCGCGATGCAGAGCTCGTACGCGCCAGGGACGCGGCTCTGCGCCTGCCACGCCTCGAACATCTTGATAGACCTCGCCGACGCCTCTTCGGACTTGCTCTCCATCTTCCCGCTGAAGTTGAGGTTTAAAATCGGCATGTAGTAGAACGTGCCGTCCTCAACGCCGGCCCAATGCTCCTTCATCTTCTTCTTGAGCTCGCCTGGCATGAAATAGCCCTTGAGGATGACCTCCTTCTCCATACCGAGCTTCTTCACGTATTCCGCGATGCCGTGCGGGTCGCGCGGGAACTTGTCGAGGTTGACGAGTATCCTGCCCTTCGTGATGGCGAGCGCCTCCTTGAGCGTGAGGATCTTGTAGTCGGTCAGCTCCTTTCCGTTCGAGCTCTTGAGCCGATACTGGCCGATCTCCTCGAGAGTCAGGTCCAACGACCTGCCCTTGCCGTTGGAGACGCGGTCGAGCGTGCCGTCGTGGAGAAGGACGTATTCGCCGTCCTTTGTGGCGGAGACGTCGAGTTCGACGATGTCCGCGCCCTTCGCGATCGAACCCTCGATGGCTCCTACCGAGTTCTCGGGCGCGTTGCGCCAGTCGCCGCGGTGCATCGTCACGAACACGTAGTCGCGGTCTGCGCTGTCGAGCTTGGCGCGTATCTTTTCGGCGCGCGTCTGCTCTGCGCCGCACGACGAAGACGCGAGCGCGGCCGTCGCGAAAACGCAGACCAACGATTTAAGCAACGTAGTTTTCATTTTCATTCTCCTTTGGAAATTCATTCGACTACGACTTCCAGCGGACGCGTCGACTTTACGCTCAGGACCGGCTTTTCGTCGGCAGACTTGCGCTGTTCGCAAATGAGCGAGACGACGTTGCCGTCGGGAAGCGTCAGGTTCTCCATTCCGTGGCGCTCAAGAAGGCGAACCTTCCACGTCACCTTCCCGGGCGTGAAATCCATCCCAAACACGTCGCGGATGAGCATCGCAATCGGCGTCACGCCCGAGAAGCCGACGAAGTCGCGGCGGACAGGCTGGCCATAGAGCTTGCCGGGCGCGAAGCGCTCGGGGTCGTAGCTCTCCCAGATCGTCCCGGTGTCGGCATGGACGCGCGCGACGGCCGCGACGTGGCGCAGCGCGAGACGGTGGGCGGCGTCGGAAAGCCCGCACGAATCGAGCCCCCTGACGATCATCCAGTCGGTGATGCACCACACTCCCCCGCGCCAGTAGTTGCCGCCGTCCGGTTCGTAGCCGAGATAGTCCTTCGCGAGCGAACGCGTGCCGCACGGCGCCGCGAAAGTCGCGGGATCCTCGAGCGCGGCGGCAAGACGGCGCGCGCGGGCAGGCGGCGCGATGCCGGCGAGAAGCGCCCAGAACGCGCCGATGTGACGCGCCTTCACGGGCGAACCGTCGCGGTCGAGGTCGTGGTAGAGCCCCGTCTCCTCGTTCCACATGCGCTCGTTCGCGATTCGCGTAAGGGCCACGATCTCGGCCTCAAGCCCCGCGTCGCGCGGCAGATCCGCCGCGGCGGCGATCGCGAGGAGGCACTTCGCGTCGAAGACCTGCTGGAAGGTGACGTCGACCCACGAGATGAAGCCGTGGTGGAACTCGGCCGAGTAGCGCTTCGTGTCGAATCGCGGGATGTTGTCCATTCCGCAGCCCCAGCCCGAGCTCATGTAGGTGCCGTCCTTCCACGTGCGGTTGCGGCGAATCCACTCGTGGTAGGCGAGGAGGACGGGGTAGACGCGGCGAAGACGCGACTTGTCGCCGGAGTAGCGGTACCACTCGAGCTCGGCCCATGCGAAGATGTTGCCGCCGATGGACGAGAGGTCGCTGCGCTCGAACTGGCTCCTGCCATCGTAGATGCCGAGCTGCCGCGGAATGAAGCCGTCGGAATCCTGCGCCGCGTAGAAGTTGTCGAGCTGGCAGATGAATGGAAAGACGTTCGACGCGTACTGGCCGAACATCGTGATGAAGCACGACCCCCAGACGAAGACGCTTTTCCCAAACGGGGTGTAGACGTAGTTGCGCTTGAAGTTCGTCCCCTTCTCGGGTTTGTGCAGCTTCTCGCCGACCATGCGCCATGCGTCCGCGAACGCGGCGACCTCGCGCGGATGGCCGTCCCAGACGGCGCGGGGCACGCGCGTCTTCCACGCCTCGGCGTCAGGCAGCGCCTTCTCTTCGACCGTCTCGCCTACGAACGAGTTGTCCTTGAAAAGCGGCGAAGGCCCGTAGGTTCTGTAGAACTGGTGTTCCCGCGTCGCGGGATCTTCGTCTGCAAACGCCCACGCCGCGGCGAGGGCAAGCAGCAGGCATGTAGTCTTTGTCCTCATGCCGTCAATGATACCATAAGAACATGGCAAAGGCAAGGTCGTGGCGGCTCAAGAAGCCGCTGTGGCAGGGCGTGGAGTCAAGCCGCACCGCGTTACTTGGCGGGGTTATTGTTGCGTAAACCAGCAGTAAACCAGCAGGGTCAGACTTGATTGCCACAGTAGAGTTTCCTTGTCATATCGGCACGCCCCTCTCGTTTCGCCGCTAGCCACCTTCAAACGTGCGATGGGCAAACCAAGCACCGAACCAGACGGCAGATCTGCAACCTCGTTCTCGCTGGACACATCTGCCCCACAACCTCCTCACAACCTCGGCAAACTCAGTCTGGCAAGCTGGCGTCACCAAGCAAGGAGTCGACAATTCTGACGACACCTGTTGGGAGCCCGTTTGTGTAAACCCCCATTCCTGCCCCATCCTTCAACGCCGCTTTGCTCAATGCCGCGCTTGCCCTCACTGCGTCATGAAACGAAAGACTGTTAGACTCGAAAAGATAACATGACAATGATGTCCACAAATTTGTTTCCGCGATTACGAGTTGCCGGCCAGAAATCTTTTCAAGCAGGTTTGTCTTCATGGCGAAAGCCTCCGCATGCTTGCCGTCTGCGGTCAATGCGTCAGACATCGACAGCTCGCATCCGTAAAGTTGCCAGGCGTTTGTATGACCTTGCATGCTGGAAAAAGCACTTGCACATAAGTTAGTCGCAATGTCATAGGCTCGCTCGTTGGCTTCAGAACCGGCAGCATCCAACAATATGTAAGTCTCCAAGATTCGGCATGTCGCCACATCCTCGACAGACGATGACGAAGATGCCAATGTCTCCAATAGATTTGTGAACGACAAGGCAGAGCCAAGATTTCCTGCGCGCAATGCCGCCGCAACAGAATTAAGCTGCTCAGCAAATTGTTCATCTGCCAACGAATGGCAATGTGCAAACAGCGCTGCCATCACCACAACGACCTTCACCTTGCTCAATGTGTTTTTCATCATTCTCCTTGTTGTACGGTGTCTATTTGGCGACTCCAGTAGAGCCGAGCTCGCTTCACAAAATAGTGGTACTCGAGCGATGCGCCGTCTATCTTCCTTATGGCGCACGCATTGTGTCCGCACCTACGATCATTTGCCCTCATCCAAGCCTCAATATCGCCAAGTGCCGACCTCTGCCCACACCATGCTTCAAGAATCTCCATCCCGCCCTTATCGTCCAGCGGAGCATAATAGGCATAGCCGATGAGCACCCCCGCCCCAGATGCTGCAGCCCATTTCAGGCCGGGACTCGCCGTGTGACTAGCCGGTTTCGTGTAGTTGTTGTTTCTGTCTCCAATGTCAAGAACGGCACATCCGGCGAATACGACAGCGTCAACGTCATGCCAGCGGTTCGACACATCTGAAGGAAGGGCGATTTCATACAGTGCGCCGGTGTCATGCGTGCCATGTCCGGAATAGTAAAAGACATCGGCCTGTTGTTGGCACTGCTTTTTCGCCGACTCCGCCGAGCAAGCAATTGCACAAAGACAAGCCGTCCCTGCCGCCTGAACGGTCTTGAGATTGAACTCCCCTTCTGGAATCGAGGCACTGAGATCTCCGCCCCATCTCCCCCTTGCGCGGCCATATAGCCGCCCAGATACGTTGCCGTCGAAATGATCGCTGTCTGTGCGATCGCTCCCGCCGTCCGGACCGATAACCATGTCTATCGAGGTCTTGGCGACAATTTCGTCGTCTGCATTGCGGACGAGGCCGTTTGACTGTAGCCAGTCAGCCGCAACCGACACGCGAAAGACGTTCTGACCTTGCGAAGTCGTAGTTGCCATGCTTATGGGAATTGCCGCACCAGCTATGTCGTGCTCGCCGACGAAATCGACATAATACGCCTTGAGCCGTATCCTCCCGCCGAAGAGCCCAACAAAGTCGGACAACGTCATTTCGGAACCGCCAACGGTCGCCTGCACAATGACCGACTCCCCGACAAGCACAGGGTATTTCCATTCAATGGCGTTGCCAGAAGCATCCAGTATCTCAAGACTGACGCCGCGACTTTCGATCTCGTCAATGGTCGTCTGGTCTTCATAATAGCAATGACATCTCCCCCACCAGAAGAACGGATACGAATACCCTTCCCATTTTGCTGCCCCCGAAAGCGAATGTTCCGAACCTCCACAATGGCATTGCGGGAAGCAGTTCCATGAGAAACCATTTTCATTCGTCATACATGAGCAACAACTACCTGTGATGTTGAGGATTCTCGGGCCAACGTCGACTGGCGAAGAGTGCGCAATGTAGTTGTCGGATCCGCCGCGCATCTGGACGCGCTCAAACGAAAGCTCCAGCGGCAACGAAACCGTAAGCCGGTCCTCTGCGTTCGTCACGATCTCCGCGGATTCGCTCGACACGGCAGAGTAGTCAATCGGCAAGTTACTATCGACTGCGTATGTCGCGCCAGCGAGAAGCGGGATGCGGCAGACTTGGTTTGTCCGCGCAATGATTACATGGTCGCCAAGGTCGCTCGGCCCGTCGCAGGTGACGCGGATCGTCGCAACGCCGAGAGCCCCCGTCGCAGACATATCAAGCCAGTAGTAGGCATTAGGATTCGCATTTGGCGGCAAGGCATTTGCCACGCCAAAGAAATCGCCGTCGCAGCTTGTCGGGTTCGCGTCTCGCTCGTTGTGGATTCCGTCGTCATCCCAATCGTCGGGGTTGACGCGGCGGCAGACTGTCTCGACATCGTTGGAACGAGTGATGAAATCGCCATTGGGCCGGAGGACGATCTGCGCGTTGACGGGGCAGTTCGTGTCGCCGCCGAGGAAAAAGTTTTCCCATGTGAGAATGCGACTGCCGTCGTCGCCGTCAAACCGCCACAGTCGGCTTTGGCCTGGAACGGCAGACATTGGAACGCCAACGGCGCATATTTCACGCATCGTGTCCTTCGGCGTCGGCCTGATGCGACTATCGATGAAATACCAGAACGACGAAAACGCCGCGTTGTTCGTTCCAATCGGGAACGCCCAATTGGTAGGGACGAGCGTCCCGCTCGTCCGCACAACGCCAAAATCAACCACGTTATTGCCAAAGGACGACGCCGCTCCGTGGACATGCCAGTTCCCGACAAGCGTTGCGTTCGTCGGCATCGCATACAAAACCGCCGCGTTAGTCGCGACGCTCTCCACTCGCCACCCGCGGGCGATGTCGCCGCTGGTTGTTTGGACAGGATTAACAAGATTTACAAGATTACCCTCCCCCACAAATCCTGTTAATCGTGTAAATCCTGTCTGAAAAGAACCGCCGCCCTGTTGCATTTGCGGCTGATTCATGTTCGGCGGCACATTGTTCGTCTTCTGCGCGGTAAGAGTTGCGACAGTCGCGGCTGCGGCAAAGCCCAACAGAAGCGAGCGCGGCAAACGGCGAAGCGCTCGAAAGCCGAAAGCGGCAGCGTATGAGAACGCAACGACGAACATCGCCATCACAGTGCAGTAGCCGATATAGAACCAATCCACCATCACCGGATCCTTATGTCGAACCGGACGCGTTCCTCGTCCTTTTCAACCGATTCGCCGATTTCGCCAACCCCGCGCCTCACAACCTTGAGGCGATTCCAAGCCGGGTCGAACTGCCTCTTACCGATGACCAGCGCATTCGTCGTCGCAGTCTCGATCTCGCCCGTGCGAAGGTCGGCGCGATACCATGCGCCGCAGTCGCAGCCAAACACGATGTCGGCCTCGTCAACCGAAAGATCACCATCCAAGTCTGCATCCGCGCCGAGCGCGATCAGCACCTCGTTAGTCACGCACGATTCGAACTCCACAGAAAGCGTCAGCGTCTGTAGCCGCGCCGCATTGACATTCAGCTCGATGTTGGTGCCTACTTCCGCATCAGGCGTCACCGCCTCCGGCAGCGACGGCACGGCAAGCCGCGCAGACGCATGTACCGCCAGTGCCAGACCCAAACACAAGACTATTAACAAGTGTTTCATTCGCTACGCCGGTATTATACCATTTCACGCGGCGGATTTGCCGCGGAGAAGCGGGCGCCTCGGAGATGCGCCCCTACCAAGACGGCGCGACGGATTTGCCGCGCGGAAGCGGAGGGGTGTTTCGGCGCAATGCGAAGCGACGGCGAAAAAGACGGAAGCGACCCGATTTCGACGCGTCGTCATTTTGCCGAGAGGCTTGACGGCACTGGCAAAATGTGAAAGACCGCGAAATCGA
>ONVK01000095.1 GCA_900321255.1 uncultured Lentisphaerota bacterium
CCCCTCGACAATCCTGCCCGCGCAGTGCCAGGAGCTGAAGGACATGGTGCGCGCATACCAGCCCGGCTGCCTCATCAACGGGCGGCTCGGATACGGCCTTGGCGACTATGATACGCCCGGCGACAACTGCATCGCCGAGAAGACCGACGCGAACAAGTTGTACGAGACCGTCGGCACGATGAATGACTCGTGGGGCTATCGTCCGACGGATACTCATTACAAAAGCGTCGACGAAATCCTCGCGATAAAGACGAAGTGCGCGTCTATCGGCTCCAACTACATGCTTAATGTCGGGCTCGATCCGCTCGGTCGTATACCGGCAGAGGGGGTCAGGATACTTGAAAGACTTGCAAGGGAAAAGGAGGTGTAGAGAATGATGGGCAAGACGTCTGCTGTGTTTTCCTGCTTTGTCATGGCGGTTTCTTCTGCAACAGCGCTCGCGGCTACGTGGTATGTGTCTCCGGCCGGAAGCGACGAGACAGGTGACGGCTCTGCGGAAAAACCAGTTGCCACCATTCCTCGTGCAGTAGAGCTCTCCCGCTGCGCGGCTCATGGAGAGAAACGGGAGATTGTTGTCGCCGACGGAGAATACGCTGTCGCTGACACAATATTGATGGAGAAGCGCGATTCCGGTCTCGTGATCCGAGCGGCAAAGAAGGGGAAGACGCTACTATCCGGCTCTGCGAAGGTCTCGGGATGGAAGAAGGATGTCTCCGATGGGCGCTTTCTTGTCGCTGACTTTCCATTTGACATCAATCCCAATGCAGTTTACAGTCTTGTCGTGAACGGAAAGTCCGCGAGTCTCGCGCTGTTCCCCGCAAAGGGATTGAAGCCATTGCCATATTTTGCGAGCAGTGAAGAAGTGTCGTCTGCCAACCACACAGTACTCCGCTACGATCGCAAGGCCTTGTCGTCGTCTGACACGTTCAAGCAGCTTGACCTTGCCTCGGTGCGTGTCGTCATACCGCAGGAGTGGGCGAAGAACCGCATGTTCATAGCGACAAACGACTGGCAGAACGGCGTGTTCCACCTCAAGGGTCGCACGAACATGCCGCTTGGCAGGTTCAACCAGGGCTACCGCATCTCCAATTCGCGGCAAGGGCTGACGGAGCCCGGTACGTGGATGTATGAGGGCTCGACTGGCAAGATACGCTACTGGCCACGCAAGGGAGAGACGGCGAAGAGTCTCGATGCCTCCGTCACGAGGCTTCAGAGTATATTTCGGCTCCTTGCCGACACGAAGAACGTCACGATTTCCGGCTTCGTCATAGAGGGGTGTGCGAAGTTGCCCGGAGCGGGATTGTACGCAAAGTCCGGCGCGGCGGCGGCGATTACGGGCCATAAGCCAGTCGGCGTCAAGATCGTGGACTGTGTTATCAGGTACTGCGCAGGGAGCGGCGTATGCTTCTCGAAGCCGCGGAACTGCGAAGTAAGTCGCTGTGTCCTCCACGACTTGGGCGACCACGGCGTTCACTACGCGGACGGCGGTTCGGGAGGTGGCGTGTTCGACTGCGAGATATTCCGCCCCGGCTCTTCCGGTGCATATCTGCAGCTTCCGGGGGTGTCGCTTGTCGGCAACCACATTCACCACACGGGGCGGAGCGCGGCGACGCTTTGGACGACAGGCGGTGTCGTGGTCTCAAATGAGCTCGACCACACAATGCTTTCGAGTCGCGACGGCGGCGCGATATACGGTGCGATGAATGATTCGCTTTTCGAGGGCAATTACTGCCACGACAGCGGGGACTGGCCGGGGCTCTACAACGACGAGGGCGGGCGGAACACTGTGTATCGCGGCAACCGCTTCGAGCGTTGCTGGTGGCCGATACACATGCACGACTGCCGGAATATCGTAGTCACGAATAACTTGATGGCGTGCGACAAGCCGATGCGATTCTCTTTCCAGGGCTCCGCGAACTGCGTATTCAGGGACAACTTGGTCCGCGCACCGAAGAAAATTGACTCTGATCCGTATGTCGGCAACTGCGCCGTGTGGGAGAACATTGTCGAGACGGGCAGTTTCAAGAGTGGCTGGAAGAGACAGGGCGTCGTGAAACTCACCAAGGGGATTGCGCCGCCGAAGTCGCCGCGCATTGCCCTGTTCGTACCGAAGGCAGCTGATGCGGAAGCCAAGGCGTTTGAAGCCAAGGACATTCCCTTCCCTTGGAAGAATCGTGGTGTCATCGACCGCGACGAAACCGGACGCGAAAGCCCTGGCTGTCCGGGCGGTGCCGTGTTTTTTGCCTGGGACGAGGTGAACCTCTATGTAAAAGCTCTTTACGAATACAACAAATTCATGAACTACAAGGGCGCTCGCACGATTGGCCCAGGACCCTGGGGAATGAGCGATGGGCTCAAGTTTGTTTTCGAAGGTTTCGATGTTACGGTGTTTCTGGACGGAACGGTTGTCTCGTCAGATCCGTCTCTCAAATTTGGCCCAGAGAACTTGGTTGTGAAGTCGCATGGTGGCTGTGGCGCGGGAGGATGGTCGATGCGTTTTGCCGTGCCGCTTGCTAAGTTCAGGTTGGACGGCAAAAAGATCGGGGCGCTCGTTGGCAGGAAGATTCCTTTCGACACTGTGTTTTACAATGTGGAATACGATGAGACACGCTACTACGAAGGCCCGTCGAAAGGCGATAGGACGGCGGGATCGATAATTCTTCTTGAAAAGCAGCCCGATGCAGCAAGGAAGTGATCTTTATTGTGGTGAGATCCCCGCTTTCCTGATTTTTCCAGATTCTATTGCCGTCGATTTCGGGGTGTTCATTGGACAGATCATGGTTTCTTTTTGTATCATTGGCGGCAAAGGAGATATTCTGCGATATGAAAAAGACGACTAGTTGTTTTGTGGCCGCGCTTCTTTCCTCTGCGGTATTTGCGAACACCGCGACCTATTATGTCGCGATGGACGGCGATGACAGCGCTGCGGGAACTGCGGACGCGCCGCTGCTCTCGGTCCTGACCGCCGTGACGCGTGCCAACGAGTCCATTGACGGCGGAGACGACTCTGCCACTATTCATGTCGCACCGGGCACGTATGACCTAACATCGGAAGAGAGTCACATATCACTCACTAATGCTGTCGCTATTGTGGGCAATCCGGACAATCCAGCACAAGTCGTAATCCTCAACAACTCCACTTCGCATCGTGCAGTCAATCTCAAGCATGCCTCGTCCGCGCTAAAGGGCCTGACAATCAAGCGCACTTCCGGGACGTGGGATCCGGATCCGTCGGGCTGGTCAGGCGGCGGTCTCGTTCATATGGGAAATGGCATCATCGAAGACTGCGTCATTCAAGGCGGATCCCTTGGCTCCTCAAATTCGACAATTAGCCAACAAGGGGGTAATGTTTATATGGTCGGAGGCATTATTCGACGCTGCAAGATACTGGACGGCAAAGCGACAACTAAGAATAACTCCAGTTATAGAAACAAGGTAGCAGTCGGCAACATTGTCGTCCAAGGCACTACTGGAGTCATCCCCGTCATCGAAAACAGCTTGATTTCCAGCGGTTCTGGTTTCGGATCCGTCAGTACGGACGCCAATTGTCGGGCGAAGGCAGGCAATCTATATCTTAACGGCAGTTGCCGCATTGTAAACTGTACTATCATCAATGGTTCCGGCAATGGCGTTGGAGGGGTTTCTATTTACTACAATTCCGACTATGCCGACTGTAAGGTTGTCAACTGTGTCATGTACAACAATGGTGGATCAACCACTCGTCTGTACAAGGACTGGGGTTCGGACAACGCCGACAGCAAAGGTTTTTTTGTAAACTGCGCGATCGGCAATGCTACCAAACCGAATAACACATGCATCGGAGTCGACGCGGCGGCGTTCGAGAACTTCTCTGGCGGCGACTTCCGGCCCCTCAAGGACGCTTCGTCTCTGATTGATGCCGGAACGTCGAGAGGCGACTATAAATCGGTTTACGGTGCTACGTCGGACACCGACCTTGCCGGTGGTTCGCGCTTCGGCGGGCGCAACCTCGACATCGGCTGCTATGAACGCGTGAAATACGGCCTCATCATCACCGTGCAGTAACTGAAAAGCAGGATGGCGATCAGCAGAAGGCTTTTCTTGGAAAGTGCGTCGTTTGCGGCGCTTTCCAGCGTGGCGGGATGTCGGCTTGCGGGCGGTTGGGGCTGTAGAATGTCCGGCGAGCCGGACGTCAGGTTTGGAGTTGTGAGCGATGTCCATCTGCGGACGCCTGGCGACGAGGACACGCTTGTCAAGGCGTTTCAATACTTCCGCGACCAAGGAGTCGATGCAGTGCTTCTCGCCGGTGACATCGCCGACACTGGGCTCATTAGCGAACTCAGGCGCTGCGCAGATGCGTGGAAACGCGTGTTTCCCTGCAACTGCGGTAAGGACGGACGACATGTCGAAAAACTCTTCATCTACGGCAACCACGACATCTGGGCCTCCATACACATAATAAGGAAGAATCCCGATCTTGCGCGCCAGGATGCAATCGCCTATGATGATGCGCGTCCGGCGAGGGTCTGGGAGGAGGTTTTCGAGGAACCCTATTCCGACTTTTGGATAAAGCATGTCAAGGGCTATGCCTTCATTGGCGCACACTGGACCAAAAAGGACCAGTTTGACGGCCTGGCCGACTATTTGCGTTCGCATGCCGGTGAGATTGACACCTCCAAGCCGTTCTTCTATACGCAGCATTCTCATCCCAAGGATACCTGCATAGGCTCTTGGGCTTGGGGGCGCGACAACGGCGCGTCCACCCGTGCGCTTGCTGCATACCCAAACGCTGTCGCCTTTTCTGGGCATAGCCACTATCCGCTGACCGATGAGCGTTCGGTCTGGCAGGAGTCGTTCACGTCAATCAATGCCGCTTCGCTGCGCTACATTTCCGTGGGATATTCTCTTCGCGAAAACTTCGGCGGAAACAGCCACGGTTTCCGAGGTGAGACTCGCAAACACCTCATGGAGCAGCCCAAGACCGGCGACAGTCGACATGGCATGCTTGTGTCGGTCTATGGCGGAGAACTGGCAATTGAGCGCCGCGATTTCCTCGCGAACGCGTCGCTCGGAGAGGACTGGCTTATTTCTGTTCCGCCGAAGGGTAACCAGTCATTTCGCGCGCGCGCCGCGCGTCGCCGTCCGCCTCAGTTCGCGCCGGATGCGAAGCTCTTAGTTCGTCTGGACGGGGAAAAACGTCTTGTGCTGGACTTCCCGGCCGCGAAGACCATCGACGGCCGCCGTGTGTTCGAATACGAAGCAACCGCGACGCTCGTCGAGGACGAAGTTGATATTGTGCAAGTGCAGCGGCGCGTGATGGCGCCAGACTTCTACAAGCCAGAGACGCAAGGCGGTGCTCCGGGGTCGTGCGTTATTTCCCTTGACGAGATTCCGACGAAGGGTCATACCGTATTCTCGATTCGGCCTGTCGACTGCTATGGCATTAAGGGTGCGCCGTTGTCCTTTTCCGTTGACACCACTATGTTCATGTCATGAGCCAGGTTGACTATGATATCGTTAAACGAATAGCACGTGCGCGGCTGGCCGTGTGCTTGGTTTTGCAGCTCGTCATGTTTTCCGCAGCGGACGCTGCCGAGACGTCCGTTGTGCCGATAGGCGAGCACTCGCGAGAGGAGATCGTCTCGTTTTTCGCGGAGAACGAATTCGGCCGTCGTCCGGCGGATGCCGAAAGACCGTTGCTTGACCTGCGCTTCGAGAGAACGGACGACGATGCTCCGCTGTTGGGTGGCACCGTTCTGCGCAGGAGGAGCCGCGTAATCTACGCCGGACCGTATGCGACAAACTCCTTCCCCGTCACGGTGTTTATGCCGACGGCTGTAAGGGAGCCAGTCCCGGCTTTTCTTCTTGTCTGCCAGCGCCGGGAGGGTTTCGACGACTGTCTTGGGGATGCGGATGACTATTTCCCCGTCGGCGAAATCGTCCGCCGCGGATTCGCTGCCGCCGTCTTCCGCACGTGGGACGTAGCGCCAGACTTCAACACCGGCAACACACATGGTGTATTTACGGCGTTCGAGAGGCCTGGTCCATATCGTGACAACCGGCTATGGGGGACTCTGTCGGCGTGGGCGTGGGGCGCGAGCCGTGCACTTGATCTCATTGAGACGATGCCCGATGTCGATGCATCGAAGGTCGCCGTCGTAGGTCATTCGCGCGGCGGGAAGGCCGCGTTATGGGCTGCGGTGACTGACACGCGCTTTGCAATGGCCTGCGTCAATGGCTCGGGCTGCGCGGGCGCCAAGCTAAACCATATAGATCTTCCGAAGTCCGAGCACATCGCGCAGATTGCGCGGACATTCCCATACTGGTTCTGTTCCGACTACATTCTTTGGGCGAACCGCGAGAAGGAGATGCCGTTTGACCAGCACGAGCTTCTTTCGTGCATTGCACCGCGACTTCTCGCGGTCGGCTCTGGCAGCAAAGACGTCTGGGCAGGGCCCGATGGCGAGCGCATGGCGACAGAGCTCGCTCGCGCCGCATGGGCAGATGCTTCCCGCGTCTCGTACCACTGCCACGACGGGGGGCATGACCTTGGGCTTGTCGACTGGGATGCCTACCTTTCTCACGCTGAAA